>JAYOBL010000032.1:10640-22219 GCA_038104835.1 Gammaproteobacteria bacterium
TTACTGTGGAGTGCGCATAAGCTCCAAAGGACGCCGATTTGAGATCCGCGGTGCAACGGTTTGGAATTTGATCGATGAGGCAGGCATTTATCGAGGCCAAGCGGCGAAGATTACGCAGTGGCGATATCTATAGAAAATTTAGGTTGTAGGCAGTTAGGATGACGATAGGCACAACCAGCGGAGAACCGAAAATGGAAGAGAGCAGCACCGTACAAGAGACAATCAGCTGGGACGATTTTATGCGCGTTGACCTTAGGGTCGGTACGATTGTCGCGGTGGATGACTTTCCCGAAGCGCGCAGGCCAGCTTACAAACTGCAGGTGGATTTCGGCGAGGAAATAGGCATTAAGAAATCTAGCGCACAGATTACTGCGCTGTACGAGCGTGACTCGCTTATTGGTAAACAGGTTCTCGCGGTGGTTAATTTTCCGCCCAAGCAGATAGGCCCGGTGCGCTCAGAATGTCTGGTCACCGGCTTCCACAATGCCGACGGTGACATCGTTCTCACCATGCCTACGGCTAAAGTACCGAACGGCGCACGCTTACTGTGAGAATTACCGTACTCAGTAACCGCGACCTTCCGAGCTGCGTGGCACTGAACCACCTGCTGCCGCAGCTGGCGGCGCACGAGGTCTGTGTGTTCCTGTCGGCTCAGGTCGGCTCCGCTAAGGCTCAGAGTGGAAACGGAGAGAATGGGTCGAAAGCCAAGCCCGAGGCTCTGCGCCAGCTAAAGTTCTTTGAGCAGGACTTGTTTAACAAGGTGGTGTTTCCGCTTGCAGAGGCGGCGCTCCAAGCTGCGGAGAATGCAGCGCAGCCTGAGCTGTTAACCTTTCGCGGCCTCGAGAAGAGTCTCAGCGGGCCTATAGAGGAGCTAAACGATATCAATGGCGCTGGGCTTGAGCGTTTTCGAGCGAGCGCGCCTGATCTAGTTCTGTCTATACGCTACGGAGTGATTCTGCGTGAAGCGGCGATCGCTGTGCCCCCGCAAGGCGTGTTGAACCTGCACTCGGGGCTGCTGCCGGAATATCGCGGCGTCATGGCGAGTTTTCGCGCGCTGCAGGCGGGTGATGCCGAACTGTTTACTACCCTGCACACGATTGACGATCCTGGCATCGACACTGGGCGTATTCTCGGTTATTCACCGTTAGCGCGGGATCCTGGAAAATCCTATTTTTGGCACGTGCTCAAGCTCTACCGTGGCGGCTGCGAGAAGCTTGCTGAGGCAGTGCAAAAAATCGCAGCAGGCGAGGTTTTGGAAGGGACACCGCAGGCGAGCTTGGCCAAGTCTGGTGCCTATTATTCCTTCCCGAATCAGCAGGAGCTTGACGCTTTTGCCGCCTCTGGACTGCGGTTGGTTGACACCGAGGAGATCACTGAATTGGCAAGGCGGTTTAGTCATGAGCGTTAACGAGGGTCTCAGCCTGCGCGTCTCTAGCACGGAGGACGCCACTGCGGTTTTGGCGCTCTATCGGCGCGTCGCTCAAGTGCCCGGTGGGCTTGCGAGGCTGCCATTCGAGATAACGATGCCCTACGTCGAGGGCTTCCTCGAGCCGGCGAGTACGCGAGGTGTTGGGCTGGTTGCGGAGTCCGCAGCCGGCGTCATTCTTGGGGAGATACACGCGTATTCACCCACCATATTCTGTTTCTCCCATGTGCTGACAGATCTAACGATAGCGGTAGACCCCAAGCTGCAAGGCTCAGGCCTAGGTCGCCGTCTATTCACAGCTTTCCTGCGTAAAGTAGTGGATGAGCGTCCGCACATCAGCCGGGTCGAACTGATCGCTCGGGAATCGAATACGCGTGCTATTCGTTTCTATGAGTCTCTCGGCTTCGAGCGTGAAGGAGAGCTGCGTGGACGCATACTCAATAGTGACGGCAGCCTCGAAAGCGATATCCCCATGGCGCTGCATTCGAAACGCGACCAAGAGAAATGATGACATCGCAAGCTAGGATGGAACATTGACGGCAATACGCGATTTGCAGACGCTGCTAGACAATCTCGCTCCGCAAAGGCTAGAGGGCGACTGGGTGTTCTGCAGCCTGCCTGCGGCCAGCGCTGAGCAGGAGCAAGCGCTGCTGAACGAAGCGATGGCGAGCTTCCGTGAATCCGAGGGATTGAGCCTGCTCTTACCGCTGCGTACTGCGCAGGCTAACGCTCTGCACTACGACGGGGTATTTCATGGGATAACGCTCAAGGTGCACTCGAGCCTTCATGCCGTTGGCCTTACCGCCGCCGTCGCGAGCTGTCTCGCACGCGAAGGCATTAGTGCCAATGTTATTGCTGCGAGCTGCCACGACCATGTGTTCGTGCCAGTGAGCGACAGCGAGAGAGCATTGAGCACGCTAAAAAAGCTTGGTTGAGCAGAGGGTCCGATTCCCGCTTGACGTCGTTGCTGCTATATTCCGAAGCCAATCAGTCTGAACTTTGTAAAAACCCAGAGGTGTATTATGAGATTTTTGTTAAATTCTGTGGCTATGGCCTCTCTGGGTCTATCGCTCAGTATGTCTGCCCAGGCTATCGAGCCTACAGACCCCAGCCTTGAGGAAATTATTAATTTCCGCCAGTACAGCCCGACCTTCGCAAGTTCTGGCCAGCCGAGCAAAGAGCAATTTGCCGCTATCGCCGAGAATGGCTTCGAGCGCATCGTTTACATTGCCTTCACTAGCAACCCCAATGCGCTGTCAGACGCCGACCAGGTCGTGAAGGGCCTCGGCATGGAATACATGCATATTCCAGTGGATTGGGAAAACCCGCTCGCAGACGATTTCTACGCCTTTGCCGATTCATTGCAGCGCGACACCGACAAGAAAACGCTGTTGCACTGCCAAGTGAATGCGCGCGCGACGGCGTTTAGCTTTTTGTACCGCGTTATTTATGAAGGCGTAGATATCGCCGAAGCCAAGGCCGACATGAACACTGTTTGGCAGCCAAACGAGACCTGGCGTGATTTCATTATCGAAGTCCTAGCCGAGAACGATATTTCGGCGGAGTGTGAAGGCTGTGATTGGAGCCTTAAGGACAACGCATTTTAAACGCAAGCAAGCGCCGACTCGGCGCAAGCCGTTTTGATAGTGCTGAAAAGCGCGATCAAAGCCACAGAAGAAAGTGAAGAACGAAAGAGAACAAGGTAAGTAAAAAAAGGCGAACCGATTATTGTCGGTTCGCCTTTTTTGTAAATTGTATTTTTAGTCGGTGCAGTTTTGAAAGCGCTGCTTTGAAGCTAGGCGCGCTGTGGTTAGCGCGCCTAGCGGCGTTTCCATCCTACTCGGACCCGCCTTGGTTCACATTCTTCCAAGTGTAGAAGCCCATGAACATCTCTTCCCAGCTTTGCTCGCCCCAGTTAACTTCGATATTGGGGTCTGGGTTAAAGTCATTTTGAGCCGAGTTGTCGAAGGCGCCGGTTGCGATAATCTTGGTGCCAGCAGGCACTTTGACCGGAGTTTCGAGCTCGTGTGCGAGCTGCCAGTTGAAAGAGTAGGCGGGCACAGAGAGCAGCATTTCTTCGTCGCCATTGGGGTACTGCGCCTTGAAGCTCATACGCTTGCCACGGAAGTGCATGTGAGGCATGAGGCTAAATATCTCGGCTTCCTCGGGCACCAGTGTCACTAGCTCCATCTCGTGGTCTTTCGCATTAGGGGGAATGGAAATAGAGAAGGCATTTCCTACGCCGCCGCCCATACGCTCCTCGGGAACGTAGCCTTCAGGATAGAAGTAGATGCCGATTTCAGTTTCATCGACGGCTTCTTTGCCCGAAGTGGTGTAGTGCATCTGCAGATTTAGAGAAGTGCCCGCGCGAAGGAGGCCACCCACGCCCTCGGGGTTTAGGCTAACCGCATTGCCTGGCGCGTAGCCCGCGATGCTCGCCATGTCCGGATCAGTGCCGCCACCAAGGAAGGCGTTGATATCGATTTCGGGGTTTTCATTAAAGATTGCACCGATGTCTGGCTGCTTGCCAGCGGCCACAGCGGCAAAGATCTTCGTTCGAATGGACGCTGCCTTTTCCTCGGGAAGCTTGTTGAGGATATCCATCAGGATCTTTTGGAAGTCTGGCGCGCCTTCGGGTGGCACGACCGTCGTGATGATGTGGTGCAATACTGTTGGATCGCCCGGCACAACCTCTGAGCCGCGTACCCAGCGGTCTTCGGTAAGCCCCAGGTCGACGGGAAGGTCCATATAGTCAACCACGCCCGTAGCGGGGATTGATTGAGCGGGTACCTTCACGATGAGATCGGGTTCGCCCAGGGTCCATTTGCCCTCTGGCCAGACGAGTGCAGTGAGGGGATCTCTGTCGCCCTCAACTTTAGCGCCGTTGTTGATCCAGCGAACGAGCTTTTGCATCTCCTCGTCGCTGAGATTCATCTCGTTCTTCATTTTGTGGCTGATCTTGTTGTCGATCTGTCCGGGTGGCATGCGCTTAGTCATAACCACTTCGCGAATCATTGGCGACCAGCCTTGGACTGCGAGGCTGTTGTTCATTGCGAAAGGCGCAATGCCGCCTTCGCGGTGACACTCGGCGCAGTTCTCTGCGAGGATCGGTGCGATGTCGTCGGCATAGGACAGCGATGAGTGAGCGTCGACGTTGCGATAGTCGATCGCCTGGCCGTCTGTGCTAATGCTCACGAGTTCGTAAGTTTCACCGGCAAGCGTGCGGTCAATAGCTGATTCGAGCTGGTCGGCGGGGCCGCGGTAGAGCAGCTCGAAGGAGCTGGGGTCATACAGCACTGCTTCGTCCAGGCGGCTGAGGCCGAGCTGTTCGGCAACTAGCTGCGCATCGTCCATCAGCACGGGCATATCGACACCCGCAATATCCTGAGCGACCGCTTCGCGATCCGTCTCGTGGCCCGGGTTCAGGAGGAAGAATTCAATACCCTGCTCGGCATACTTGGCTTGCAGCGCCTGCATATGCTGCAAAGACGCTTTGTCGGTCGCACCAACGGCCTGTGGAAGGATGGCGATAGCCGCGTGGTCATCGTGCCAAGCCATGCTTTGGAAGGCACCAGAGTGATCGATAAGCGCAAAGTCGCCTACGCGCTCGCCCGCCTGCGCACTCGCGGCCGCAAAGGCAACACCAGCGGCTACCAGTTTGAGTGTTAATTTATGCATCTTGTTGCTCCTGCAATGAATAACATTTCGTTAATACGGCTGGCCAGTTGTGTTTTGCCAGTCTAGAACCCACACTGGCTTAGACTACTGCATTTCCACACAATTGTGAGCCTCTTCAGGGATCTAGCGTGGAAATTATCACTGCTATGGCCCATTTCAGATAGGGAATACGCTCCATGCACTCCGATAGTCTGCTCCTGCATGCTTTGTACTACCTCTTGGCTGCCGTCATCGCGGTGCCGCTGTTTAAGAGGTTGGGCTTGGGATCGATTTTGGGCTATCTGTTCGCAGGCTTGGTGCTTGGCCCGCATGCCTTGGGGGCTATCGATGACCCCGAGTCTGTGCTGCATTTCGCTGAATATGGCGTGATTTTAATGCTTTTCGTCATAGGGCTCGAATTAGATCCCGAGAAGCTGTGGGCAATGCGGCGCCACATCCTAGTACTGGGTGGCTCGCAGGTGCTGCTGACGGGGCTGGTGATTGCCGCAGGCTTCGCTATGGTGCTCACCTTGCCACTTGCCGTTGTATTGGGTCTGACATTGGCGCTCTCGTCGACGGCGATGGCGATTCAGCTCATGAGCGAGGAGCGCATCCTCGCCTCGCCCCTTGGCCGTAAGGGGTTCTCAATTCTGCTATTGCAGGACATGGCCGTCATTCCAATTCTCATTGCCGTCAGTGTCTTGGCGCCGAGCACAGGCCATAGCGCCGGCTCACCTTGGTATTTCACTCTGCTTGCGCTGGCCGGGGTTATCGGCTTCGCCCGATTCGGCCTCAACGAGGTGCTGGGCGCCGTTGCGCGTACCAATAACCGCGAGGTCATGACCGCGGCGAGTCTGCTTATCGTCGTTGGTGTCGCCGTGCTCATGAATAGCGTCGGCTTGTCCATGGGGTTGGGCGCCTTCCTTGCCGGGATTATGCTGGCAAACTCTGATTATAGACACGAGCTGGAGTCGGATATCGAGCCCTTCAAAGGCATTCTTCTAGGCCTATTCTTCATAGCCATCGGCATGACGCTGAATCTCGCGCTCCTATGGGAGCAGCCGCTGAAGATGTTGGTATTGGCGGCTGGGCTCGTGATAGCGAAGACGCTCATCATCGCGGCTATTCTGCGCTGGCAAAAGGTGGCTCTCAAAGAGGGGTTGCAGCTGGGTTTGATGCTGTCCCAAGGGGGTGAGTTTGCTTTCGTTGTGTTGTCCCAGGGTCTGCAGGGGCAGCTATTTACGCCGGCGCTGGCGGAGCAGCTGACTCTTGTCGTGGGCCTGTCAATGGCGATGACCTCACCGCTGGTCACGCTTTACCGCAGCGTTTGGCGCAGTCGTAGCACGGGGCAGCCCGATCAGGATGCCTACTGGGACTCTCATCAGCCCGAGGTGATCATCGCGGGCTTTGGCCGCTTTGGGCAGATCATTGGCCGCCTCATGCAGGCGAGGCACATTCCTTTTACCGCAATGGATAAAGACTCCGCGCACGTAGAGTTCGTCAAGCAGTTTGGTAATCGCCTGTTCTATGGCGACCTGACCCGCCTGGATCTCCTGCGTAGCGCCGGCATCAAGCACGCCAAGATCCTTGTGGTCGCCATCAATGACGTCGAGCAGTCGCTGGCAATCATTGACCTTGCGCGAGCGCAGAATTCCCGCATCAAGATCATTGCCCGCGCATTGGACCGCTTCCATGCCTACGAGCTTTATCGGCGCAAGGTAGACTCTATCGTCCGAGAAACTTTTGCGAGTAGCCTAGAGGCGGCCACCGAGACGCTCGAACAGCTGGGCTATACCGAAGGCCAGGCGCTTGAGGTTGCTAAGCGCTTCCGCATGCATGACGAAGAGCTGCTCGAGCGTTCGGCTGAGCATATGGAGGATGCAGACGAGCTGCGCAAGATTGCTAAAAATGGCCGTCGTGAACTCGAACTGCTGTTCGAAGAGGACACGCGTACCAAGGTTGGAGATTGACTTTAGCAAACAGCTGCTCGCCTTGTGGGCGGGTCTAGTAAACTTAAGCGCGACCGACACCGTATCCAAAGACACACCAGCGGCTAGCCCGCTCGCAGTAAAACGATTAGGAAATGACCATGGCGACTAAAGGCGTACTCTTACTCAACCTAGGCACCCCAGAAGAGCCCACAGCGAAGGGGCTGCGGAAGTTCTACAAGTACTTTTTCTCGGATCCCTATGTTTTCGATTTCAATGCCGTGGGCCGCTGGCTCCTGCGTAATCTCATCATCATTCCTTTTCGAGCGCCGAAAACGGCGAAAGACTATGCGACGATCTGGATGGACGAGGGTTCGCCGCTGAAGGTCTACGCCGACCGTCTGCTCGATAGCGTGCAGAAGGCCTACGATGACGCGGGCGAAGACGTGCTCGTGCTCAATGGCATGGGCTATAGCGAGCCTTTCATTTGGGACACCATGGCGGAGTTCGAGCGCCGGGGCGTCCGTGACATCTTAGTAATGCCCCTGTTTCCTCAGTACTCCACCGCCACCACAGAATCCGTCTTTCACGGCGTGCGCGAGTCGGCAAAAAAGTGGAAAGAGGCACCCAACCTGAAATTCGTCGACGACCTCTACGCTGAGCCCGCATTCATCTCGGCCTGGGCGGCGTTAATAGGCAAGCACGTGAGTGATGCGCAGGCGGAGCACATCATCTTCAGCTACCACGGACTGCCCGAGAGCAATATCAAGCGCGCCGACAAGAACGGGGTGTGTGAAATGGGCGCCTGCTGCGAAACCATCACCGACAAGAACAAGCTCTGCTACCGCGCTCAGTGCGTAGCCACGACCCGCAGCATTGCCGCGGCAATGGGCTGGGGCGAGGACCGCTATTCGATTGCCTTCCAATCGCGCTTCGGTACTCAGGCGTGGATTCAGCCCTATCTCGACGACCATCTCGAGATCCTCATTGAGAAGGGCGTGAAGAAAGTCGCGGTGGTGACGCCGTCGTTCGTCTCCGACTGTTTAGAGACGATCCACGAGATCGGTATAGAGTACAAGGAAGAGTTTATGGAAGGCGGCGGTGACACCTTTAAGCTAGTGCCTAATTTGAATGACGACAAAAAGTGGTTTGATTCGGTCTTCCAAATTTCACGGGAAAAGCTACAGCAGCTCTAGGGCTATAGGGATTCATAGAGGCGGCGAGGGTGGCTTTCGGCCTCTCTGTGATCTAGATCATAGTTTAGTGCCGCACTTTGAGTAATCTGAACACTCGGTACACCACCAAGGAGTGTTCAAGATGCTTGAAGATCATAAAATTGAAGATAAGCAGGTTCATGCGCAGCTCGCACCGGTAATGCTCGGAATTATTGTTGCTTACTTCGCCATCATGGCCGTTGGCTACTGGGTCGGGAAGATGTTTTAGGCTTGTTAAGAAGCCTGTACGAAAAAGGCGGCTCCCATAAATTTTATGGTGCCGCCTTTTTTACATCTGCTTAGTCTGATAAAGACTCTAATTAGTCTTACGTCTCTCAAGTTCGAGAATTAAGCACTAATCGCGCGCTTCACTAGGTTTTCCATCAGCGGGATCTTGAAGCCGTTGTGCGCCAATGCGCGAGCTCCTTCGCTGGCAATGCCGGCAACGCTAGCCGCCGTCGCTTCGCCCTTGGCTTTCCCGCGCACTGCGTTTTCAACTGCAGTAAGACGTCGCGGCGTAGCCTGCACAGCGCCGCTAACGATGCGCGAATCGCTTATGCTGCCGCCACTGACTTTGAATGCAGCGGCGACATTAACCAGTGAAAAATCCCACACGTTGCGGTCGGCAACTTTCTCGAAATAGAAATCGGCGTTAGCCCATTCTTTCGGTAGGCGTACGGCGGTGAGGATCTCTCCATCGCGCAGCGCCGTGGTGTTTTCGATATCGACCGCAGGGCCCACGAAATAGTCCTCAGCGCTGAGCGTACGTTCACCGTCAACAGAGCGAATGACCATGGTCGCGTCGAGTGCAACCAAAGCCGGCGCCGTGTCGGAGGCGCCCGCAGCAACGCAGCGGCTCGTCTCGAATAGCGAGTGTTCGCGATTCATGCCCTGCGGCGTATCGGCGTAGCAAAGGTTGCCCCCGGCTCGGTAGCACGACAGGCCGCGGCGATAGTACCAGCAGCGCACATCCTGCGATACATTGCCGCCGAGGGTGCCGATGTTGCGGATTTGCGGGCTAGCGACCACGCCCGCCGCATCGGAAAGCAGAGAGTAGCTTTGCTTAAGCACGGCGCTGTCGGCGATCTCGGTGAGGGTAGTGAGCGCCCCGATCTCGATGCCGTCGGCGGTTTCGCGTATTCCGCGAAGCTCGTCAATAGCACTGAGGTCGATGAGCGCATCGGCGCTTTTCGCTCGATCCTTGAGCCAGCCGTAGGTGTCCTGGCCACCGCCTACTAACCAGCCGCGGTCGGCGTAGCGGCTAGCTATGTCGAGGGCATCCTCAACCTGCACCGGCTGGTACAGCTCCATATTTGGCATTACGTCATAAGATGGCATAGTTAACCTCAGAAAGTGTTAGTTTTCAGTAGCTTGGTGCTGTAATCGTTACCAGCCAAGTGGTTAATGATCATATCGGTAGTGGTTGGTGCCGAATTGAACAGATGGCCGTCTAGGGCATCTGATATCGCACTCGCCAGCGCTGCTGCTGCTGCGCCCTGCGTCGGCTCGCCAATACCGCGTCCGCCGGTAGGATTCTGCGGATCGGGAATGTTGACCGCGCCCATCTTGGTGTCGACGTTCACGTCCAGATAAGTCGGCGGTTTGCTCTGGTAGAGCCCCGTGTTGGCCGGCAGGCCGTTCTGAGGATCATACACGTGGCGTTCTAGCGCGGTGAGGCCAACGCCCCAGACCGCGCCGCCGCGCATGGCGTTGTCGAAGTTCTTGGGGTGCACCACGGTGCCGCAGTCGGCGACGGCGGTATAGTCCAGAATCTCGTACTTGCCCGTGTCTTTATCGAGCTCGATCTCACAAAAGCCAACGAGAATGCCCGGCGGCTGGCCTTGGCCCGGCAGCTTGTCTTTGGCAACGCCGATAAGCCCTGTGCCCGCAAGCCCCTGAACGGCGCGCTGAGTAATCGGGTTGATGTCGTCGGGATACTCCTGGCCGCTGTATTTGCCGCCAAGGTCGATGGCTCGCGCTGCCGCCTGGGCGTAGCTGAGTCCCTGGCTAGGCTGCGACTTGGAGAAGACGCGCTCGTCGCCTATCTCGTAGTCATCGGGGCTACCGCCTAGGTCCTGTGCTGCGATCTCTTTTAACTTGGTGATGGCGTCCTGTGCCGCGACCCAGTTAGTGCGTGTGTGCGTGAAGATCGTATTCGAGCCGCCCTGACCCGAGCTGTGGGGCAGGTGATTGTCGGTGCGTCCGCGCAGGATTTCGCAGCGCTCCCAAGGCATCTTGAGCGCTTCTGCTGCCGCGCGCGCCGTGCCTGCGTAGGAGTAGGTGCCTAGATTACCGACGCCTGAATGGATGTAGAGTTTGCCGTCGGTGCCGATGCGTATCAGGCCATCGTAGCCGCGCCCACCGGCGCCGTGGTAGCCAATGCCTACACCGAGTCCGCGAACCTTGCTGCCACTCTGCTTGGGCAGTGTCTGCTTCTCGTCCCAGCCGAAGGTGCGCTTGCCTTGGTCTAGCGCTTCACGCACGAAGGCGCTGGTCACAGGACCCTGGCTACCGCCCTGAAAGCCGTCGCTGTCGATCGCGTTCATGCGGCGGAACGCCACGCGGTCCATACCAATAGCCTTAGCGGCCTTGTCCGCAATGGGAGCGAGCACCGAGGCCATCTCGTTCTGTCCCGGGCCACGCTGCGCGCCACGGGGAGTCGTGTTGGTGTAGACCGAAATGCCGCGATAGCGCATGTTTTCCGGCTGATAGGCAACCGTGACATGCTGCGCTGACGAGTTGCCGCTGCCGCCGCCAGTTGCGCCGCCATCGTTGACTATGACCAGGTCGACTGCAGACACTTTGCCGTCGGCCTTAACGCCCATCTTGATCCAGCCCTGCATGCCCGAACGCGCGGAGCCAATGTAGAACTCCTGTTCGCGAGTAATGCGCAGCTGCAGTGGGCGATTGAGTACCTTGGCAAAGTTGCCGGAGATCGCCATGAAGGGGTAAGGGCCGATCTTGGAGCCGAAGCCGCCGCCGGTCGCTTCGTTGATGAAAACGAGATCAGCGGGGTCTATGTTGAGCATGCGCGCTAAGCCGTTGTCATTAGCGCTTTGGCTCTGAGAGGAGCCGTGGAAGAAACACTTCCCGTTTTCCCAGTAGGCCATGCAGGTGCGCGACTCTAGGGAATGGTGCGGATAGCCGATGGTGACGAAGGGCTGCTCGACGATTGCCGCCGCCTCTGCGAAACCGGCGTCGATATCGCCAAAGGCCCATTCGGTAGTGAACTCGCCGCCAACAGGCTCTTTGCCCGCCTGAAGGGCGTCGATCGCGGCACGAGGCCCCGTGATATCGCGGATCTCCGCGCCGCGGAGAGGCGTGCCTTCGGGGCCTTCCCCTTGGGTTCTAACG
>JAYOBL010000123.1:0-4254 GCA_038104835.1 Gammaproteobacteria bacterium
TTGGCTCACCGTTCTCGTCGTAGGGCATGTCTTCGACAGGCATGATGACCGAGATAACACCCTTGTTACCGTGACGTCCCGCCATCTTGTCGCCAGGCTGAATACGACGCTTGATCGCGAGGTAAACCTTAACGATCTTCAGCACGCCAGGTGCGAGATCATCGCCCTGCGTCAGCTTGCCGCGCTTGTCTTCGAAACGCGCATCGAGTTCTTCGCGGCGCTCTTTCAGCTGCGCCTCTGCGCGCTCTAGCTGCTTGTTCGCCGCGTCGTCTGACATTCGCAGCTTGAACCAGTCTTCGCGTGGCAGGTCGGCAAGGTAGCTCGCCGTCACTTTTTGGCCCTTCTTAAGCTTAGGGCCTCCTGCGACTACTTTGTTGAGAAGCGCTTTTTGCAGACGCTCGTATGTAGCGCCTTCGACGATGCGATATTCGTCGGCAATGTCTTTACGAACCTTGTCCAGCTGCGCTTCTTCGATATCTTTTGCACGCTTGTCTTTTTCAAGACCGTCGCGCGTGAACACCTGCACGTCGATAACCGTGCCTGTCACGCTCGTAGGAACTCGCTGCGAGGTGTCTTTTACGTCCGACGCCTTCTCACCGAAGATTGCACGAAGGAGTTTCTCTTCTGGTGTGAGCTGGGTTTCACCCTTAGGTGTCACCTTGCCAACCAGAATATCGCCTGCGCTTACTTCAGCGCCGATATGAACGATACCTGATTCGTCGAGCTTGCTCAGTGCGCCTTCGCCGACATTGGGAATATCCGCTGTGATCTCTTCGCTACCCAGTTTGGTATCGCGAGCTACACAGGTCAGTTCCTGAATGTGGATTGTGGTAAAGCGATCTTCTTTAACCACGCGCTCCGAAATCAGAATCGAGTCTTCGAAGTTGTAACCATTCCATGGCATGAAAGCGATGCGCATATTTTGACCTAGCGCGAGCTCACCCATGTCGATGGAAGGCCCGTCGGCGAGAATATCGCCACGGCTTACAACATCGCCTTCTTTAACCAAAGGCTTTTGACTAATACAGGTGTTCTGGTTCGAACGGGTGTACTTAGTCAGATTATAAATATCAACGCCAGCCTCGCCTGCGTCTGTCTCTTCATCGTTAACGCGAACGATTATGCGGGCGCCATCGACACTCTCGATTACGCCGCCGCGGAATGCGACTTCACACACGCCGGAATCGGAAGCGACATTGCGCTCCATACCCGTGCCGACCAAAGGCTTCTCGGTCTTAAGCGTGGGCACAGCTTGACGCTGCATGTTCGAGCCCATGAGTGCGCGGTTCGCATCGTCGTGTTCGAGGAAGGGAATCAATGCGGCAGCGACGGACACCATCTGCTGCGGCGCAACGTCCATGTAATCCACTTCTTCCCGTGGCTTAAGGGTTGTTTCACCTTTGAAGCGCACGGTCACGAGGTTGTCTACGAAGCTGCCTTTCTTATCCAAAGGCGCACTCGCCTGAGCAATCACAAAGTCGCTTTCATCGATAGCGGAGAGATAATCGATCTCGTCGGTGACTTTGTTCTTAACTACTTTACGGTACGGACTTTCTAGGAAGCCGTAATTGTTGGTCCGCGCGTAGGTCGCCAATGAGTTGATCAGACCAATGTTAGGGCCTTCCGGTGTCTCAATTGGACAAACTCGACCGTAGTGAGTCGGGTGCACGTCACGCACTTCGAAACCCGCGCGCTCACGTGTGAGACCGCCTGGGCCGAGAGCCGAAACACGGCGCTTGTGAGTAACCTCAGACAGAGGATTGTTTTGATCCATGAACTGTGACAGCTGGCTAGAACCGAAGAACTCTTTGATCGCAGCGGCAACTGGCTTGGCATTGATCATGTCCTGAGGCATCAAACCTTCAGAATCGGCCATGCTGAGGCGCTCTTTGACCGCGCGTTCAACGCGCACGAGACCAACACGGAACTGATTCTCGGCCATCTCGCCAACCGAGCGAATACGACGGTTACCCAGGTGGTCAATGTCATCGACTGAGCCGAAGCCGTTGCGAATCGCAACCAGAGTCTTCAGTACGTCGACGATATCGTCCTGGTCAAGAACCGCAGAGCCTTCCGTTTCAGAGCGTCCGAGGCGACGGTTGAACTTCATGCGGCCTACCGCAGAGAGGTCGTAGCGCTCGGGGGAGAAGAAGAGGTTCGAGAATAGGTTCTCGGCCGATTCTTTTGTCGGCGGCTCGCCAGGACGCATCATGCGATAGATCTCAACCATCGCCTCGAGCTTCGAGGTGGTTGTATCGATGCGCAGAGTGTCAGACACGAAAGGTCCGCAGTCGAGGTCGTTCGTGTAGATTGTCTGGAATTCGCTGACGCCGTTCTTCACGAGCTCGGCCAGCATTTCAGCTGTGATTTCTGCGTTACAGGCAAACAGGATCTCACCCGTTTCCTGATTGACGACATCAGCAGCCAGAGCCTCGCCTACGAGGAAGTCTTCGGCAACTACGAGATCCTTGATCTTCGCAGTTTCCATTTGACGCACGTGACGGCTAGTAATGCGACGGCCGCTTTCGACGATTACCGCGCCTTTCTTGTCAGTGATGTCGAAACTCAGCACTTCGCCGCGCAAGCGCGAAGGCACCAGCTGCATAGTGAAAACTGTTTCGTCTTTTACCGTCTTAATGTTGAACGTATTGTTCTCGTAGAAGCTCTCGAGGATCTCCTGCGACGAGTAGCCAAGCGCACGCATAAGCACGGTGGCGGGAAGCTTGCGGCGACGGTCGATCCGCACGTATACCATGTCCTTCGGATCAAACTCGAAGTCTAACCATGAGCCACGGTAGGGAATCACGCGGGCTGAGTACAGCAGCTTGCCTGAGCTGTGCGTCTTGCCGCGGTCGTGGTCGAAGAACACACCTGGTGAGCGGTGCAGCTGTGACACAACTACGCGCTCGGTACCGTTGATTACAAAAGTACCGGAGTCAGTCATCAATGGGATCTCGCCCATGTAGACTTCTTGCTCTTTAATGTCCTTGATGGTTTGCGTCGTTGATTCCTTATCGTAAAGGATCAGCCTGACTTTCACCCGCAAGGAGACGGAATAAGTTGAACCACGCAATTGGCATTCTTTAACATCGAATACCGGCTTACCTAACTCGTAGCTCACATACTCGAGTACCGCTTTTCCGGAATAGCTGACTATTGGGAAAACGGACTTAAACGCCGCATGAAGACCTTGATCTTTGCGCGCATCGAGGGGGCTGTCGAGCTGTGTAAACTGTCTATAGGAATCGACTTGTATAGATAAGAGGTACGGTATATCCATAGCGCTCGGCAACTTGCCGAAGTTTTTACGGATTCGTTTTTTCTCTGTATACGAATAGGCCATTGCTGTGTGTTCCTAGCGTTGCGTACTAGTGGAATACTCTAGTGTATTACTCTGGGTGTAGACGTCTTACAACGACGAACACCGGATGCGAATTGATCGCACCCGGTGAGCTTCGCTTTTAGCTTAAGCGGATTACTTAAGCTCAACTGTAGCGCCAGCCTCTTCGAGATCTTTCTTCGCTTCTTCAGCTTCGCCCTTAGGCGCAGCTTCTTTCAGCGTTGAAGGCGCGCCGTCGACGAGCTCTTTCGCTTCTTTCAGGCCTAGACCTGTGATTCCGCGAACAGCCTTAATGACGTTCACTTTCTTTTCGCCTGCAGCAGAGAGAACGATGTCGAACTCAGTCTGCTCTTCACCTGCAGGTGCGTCGCCAGCGGCGGCAGCAGCAGGAGCAGCGGCAACGGCAGCAGCGGCTGATACGCCGAACTTCTCTTCCATTGCTTCTACGAGCTGTACAACGTCCATTACTGACATTTCAGCGATTGCTTCTAATACGTCTTCTTTAGATAGAGCCATGACTCTTATCTCCTAATAAAAATTTATAAAATGTTTCTCGCCGCTCACGCAGCGAATAGAACTAGGCTGCTTCCTGTTTTTGGTCGCGCACCGCGGCTACACCGCGAGTCACTTTTGACGGAACCTCTTTCATGGTTCGTGCCAGCTTCGTTACAGGCGCCAGCATGACGCTCATAAGTATAGATAGCGCCTGATCGTGAGTAGGCAGTTTTGCCAACACGTCGATCTGACTCGCATCTAGAAGCTTTCCTCCAACAGACAGTGCTCTGATTTCGAACTTGTCATTCTCTTTCGCAAAGTCCTTCAGTACACGCGCTGCGGCACCTGGGTCTTCTTGTGAAAAAGCGAGAATTGTCGGCCCGACCAGCACTTCTTGAATGCACTCGAAATCGGTATCT
>JAYOBL010000124.1:0-4161 GCA_038104835.1 Gammaproteobacteria bacterium
ATGAGACGAAAAAGCCAAAGGACTGCTTAGATGGCGCACCATTTTCCGGATGTTAAGGAATTTCAGGAACAGTTTTTTACGCTACTAAAGCCCGAGGGCGGCTTCTACAAGGTCGTTTTGGTTTACAGCCTAGCGATTAGTTTACTGACCCTCGCTGTCCCCTTGTCTGTGCAACTTCTCGTGGATACGGTGGCGAACATCGCGCTACCGCGCGCGGTCATAGTTATTGCCTCACTTCTCTTTGCGCTGCTTTTCGCCTCTGGGGTGATGTACGCGCTGCGAACCTATGCGATGGAGCTTTTCGCTAGACGCATCTATGCGCGCATCTCAAGCGAGATCGCGATGACAGCGATGCTAGCGGAGTCAGACTACTTTGAAGAACACCAGCAGGCTGACCTATTTAATCGCTACTTCGATATCGTCACGCTGAAGAAGGCCCTGCCATCGATACTGACCAATGGTTTTACCCTGCTGCTGCAGTCGATCATTGGCTTCACGGTCGTCTCTTTCTATCACTTTTACTTCCTTATCTACTGCCTCGTTCTTATCTCTCTAATTTGGCTGATCTGGCGCATTTGGGGTTGGTCGGCCATTACCACCTCTTTTCAGCTTTCGCAGGCGAAATACGACACAGCTTCATGGCTGCAGTCGCTTGCCGTCACAAATGAGTCTTATAGGGCGTCGCTCGATCCGACCTACGCGATCGAGGAAACCGATAGGCTGGTGGGTGAGCATATCGAATGCCAAAAGAGGCACTTTAAGCACACCTTTTCTCAGCTAGTCAGCTTCCTATTTCTCTATGCCTCTGCGAGTGCCATTTTGCTCGGCGTGGGAGGATGGCTTGTGATCGCAGGGGAGCTAACCTTGGGCCAGCTCGTTGCCGCCGAACTCATTATGTTAGCGATTCTAGTCGGGCTGCCGCAGTTGGCGGGCTACCTAGAATCGTTTTACGAGGTTTGCGCCGCGGTCGAAGAGATCTCGCGATTCCGCGACGTACAGACCCAGCTGCCGGCTAAACCTTCGGCCGTGCCTATGCCGGACAGAGCACATACGGTATTCAAAGAAGTAGTGTTTTCCCGGTTTGGTCGGGAGAAACGCTTCGATTTCGAACTGCCCGCGGGCGCGATAATTCGCGTGAGTGGTAATCCGCTGAGTCTTAAATGGCTCGCCGAGCTTCTGCGCGGCAACTATAAGCCGGAGGGCGGGTTGATCACGATTGGCGGCATCGATAATCTCGAAATAGACAGACAGTCGCTGAGGCAGTCGGTGAAAGTGATCGATCGGGTGACCCTGCTACCAATGTCGATCTCCGCCTATCTAGATCTCTTCGTCTCGCAAGGCTCGGTTTATTCGAAACAGCGAGCCTTGACCGCGCTGCAGCTTGACGATGACATTGCGCGTTTAAACGGCGGCCTAGAGGCAGGATTGAGTCGCAGCGGCTGGCCACTTACTCAACCGCAGGCGATTCGCCTGAAACTTGCGACGGCTTTGATGGCGAGGCCCAAGGTGCTGGTGTTAGGTGACATCGTGGATTCGGTGCAGCGACATTTGGTGTTGTCGGTGCTCTCTCTTCTTGAGGAGCAGGGGACCACGGTGCTGTACTTCAGTAACAGCCACGACCTCTCAAATTTCACGCATACAATGGAGATCGACTCTGACTCGCAGATCCTAAAAGCGATTGAGACTTCGCAGGTAGGTGAGCGCATATGAGCAAACCGCAGATTTTTTCATTCGGAAAGCCTTATCAGCGCGACCAGCTAGAGAACCTGAATTCTCTGTCTAGCGTGACTATCCCGAGCGTCGTGAAGGTAAGCTGCTGGATTATTTGCGTCACGCTTGTGGTGGCAATTGCTGGGCTGTGGATTCCCTGGGTGCAGACCACGGCTGGCAGCGGTCAAGTGACTACGTTGAACCCTAGTGATCGGGTGCAGAGTATCAGCGCTCTGGTGACCGGGCGCATTGCTGAATGGTATGTGCAAGACGCAGACTTCGTGAAAGCCGGCGATCCTATTGTGCGCATTCAAGATATCGATGATCAGCTTGTCGTGCGTCTACGCTCGCAGCTCGACGCCGCGAGCCGAAAGATCGATGCCGCGCAGGAGGCCGTGTCCACTGCAGGGCTCGACTACGAAAGACAAAAAGCGTTGTTTGCAGAGGGTCTCGCATCGCAGCTCGCCTTCGAGCAGGCACGAATCAAAGTGCAGCAGCTAACGGTTTCTTTGGAAGAGGCGAAGGGCGAGTTTAATCAGGCGGAAACCGCTCTCTCACGCCAAGGCAGCCAGCTTGTTGTGGCGCCCCGTGATGGCACGATTATCCATGTAGAGGCGGGTGATACCGCCACGGTGGTGAGTGCAGGTCAGCCGCTGGCCACATTCATGCCCGCAGACACAGAGCGTGCAGTTGAGATCACCGTAGATGGCCGCGACATCGGTCTGGTTTACCCGGGTCGTCAGGTGCGCTTGCAGTTCGAAGGCTGGCCGGCGTTCCAGTTTAGCGGTAGGCCCGATCTCGCTGTAGGCACCTTTAAAGGCGAGGTGGTGTTCGTTGAGCCCTCGGCGCGCTTGGATGGGCGTTTCCGCGTGCTCGTGAAGGAGCCAGAAAGTACACCCGG
This sequence comes from Gammaproteobacteria bacterium, assembly GCA_038104835.1. Lineage (GTDB taxonomy): Bacteria > Pseudomonadota > Gammaproteobacteria > Pseudomonadales > Pseudohongiellaceae > UBA9145. The sequence continues at coordinate 2,612 of JAYOBL010000124.1, forward strand.
CTGCCTAGAGGCAAACGTGGTGAATGGGCTTCCGCGAATGGGGGAGTGCGGGTGGCCGCCTGAAACCTTCGTGCGTTTGGGCGCGAGTGTGCGCGGCTGGGTGCTGCTGGAAACAGTGCCACTTGGCTTCGAGCTGTGGCGCAGGCTCAATAGTTTCCCGCCTTTGAACGCCGCGAATCCAGAACTGAGCAGCACCGAGGGAAACACGTGATCCGCAGCACCGCGACTCTGCTTTGTTTGTTCGCTGTATCGGGGTTTCTGCACGCGCAGGATGCTACGCCTGCGCCGCTGCGAGCCAGCGCCGAGAACGCGACTATGCTCAATGACGTGCTCAAGAGCACGGCGACTCACTACCCCCGCGTTTTAGCAGCGCGGGCGGCGATAGAGGAGAAGCAAGCCGATACGCTTGCGGCAAACGGTGTATTCGACCCGCGCCTCGATGGAGGTCTTTTCTCGCGCCTGGGTGGCTACTACGATGGCAGCGCGGGTGACGTTGGCTTCATTCAAAACATGCCGTTCATGGGGGCGGAAATCTTCGCAGACTACTCCGTGTCCACGGGCAGCTTCCCCGTCTACGAAGACGGTTTGGTCACCTCTGACTTTGGTCAAGCGCGAGTTGGCGTCGCGCTGTCTTTGCTTCGGGATAGGGATATCGATGATCGCCGCTTTGGAGTCGCCAAGGCTGAACTACAGGTCGAGCTTGCGGAGTCTGCTTTTGTGGCCGAGCAGATCTCTACCCTCCAGCGGGCCTATGTAGCCTATGCACAGTGGCTGATTTCGGCAGAAATTCTCGCCGCGTATGAGAGCCTGCTCGATGTCGCTGTGGTGCGCGGCAGCGCGCTAAGGAGGCAGGCTGAGGCCGGCGATGTTGCCGAGATACTTGTCGTCGAGAACGACCAGGCTGTATTGCAGCGCGAAGGACTCGTTATTGAAGCACAGAGGCAGCTGGATCTCGCAGCCGAGAGACTGTCACTATTCCTGCGTGATGAAGATGGCGTGGTTCTGTTTCCCCGTTTCGACCCCGACATCGCTATTCCGTTACAGGATGAAAATTTTCTCGATCAGCCCCAGGAGCTACTCATTGAGAGAGCTCTGGTCCGCCGCCCCGATATCAGAATCGCAAATACGCTACAGGCACAGTTTCGTCTTGAGAGGCGAGCTGCTGAAAACCTCGCCAAGCCCATGCTTGACCTTCGAGTCTATTCTGCTCGGGATTTAGGCGATGGCCCTATAAGGCGGCAGGGAACCGACGCTGTTGCAGATCTCACCTTTAGTATTCCGCTGCAAACTCGCACCGCGCGCGGCCGTGCGGCTGCAGCCGAGGCCAGACTTTCGGCTGTGGGCTACGAGCTGAAATTGATCATTGACGAGGCCAAACGCGACCTGCGGCTAGCGCTAGTTAATCTCAGAGCGACATCAGAGCTTAAAGAGGTCGCACTTGGCGAGCTTGTACTAGCGCAGCGTCTCGCAGAGGCGGAGCAGCGTCAGTTTGAAGCAGGGACAAGTGACTACTTCCTCCTCAACGTAAGAGAGCGCAGTCTAGGTGAGGC
>JAYOBL010000125.1:0-4115 GCA_038104835.1 Gammaproteobacteria bacterium
GTCTGTAGCCAGCCTTACTCAAAGCTCTATTGATGAGTTCTATTTGAAAGCTTTACTCAAAAGCTCTATTCAACGGTCTACTTAAAAACCCCACGGGGGCAGCTTAGGAGTCACAAGCCATGCGACTAAATACCACAGCAACCAGTATCTCAGTGCTGGGCTACGCCGGACTCATTCCTTTCGCTGTGGCCTGCGTGCTGGCCGTAATTGGTTTAGACGGACTCGCTTCAAAGCTGTTTTTTTCTTACAGCGCTATTATCTTAAGCTTCCTCGGCGGCGCGCTGTGGGGACGCGTTATCAGCTGCGAACAGCCGCAGTCTACTGCGGTGATCAGTGCGTTGATCGCCAGCAATGTCTTTGCGCTGCTTGGCTTTGCGGCGCTGCTACTAATAAGTATCGGGCCGTTACTGCCGCTCGTCTTCCTCACAGCGGGATTTGTCGCCATTCTGATTGCGGAGCAAGCCTTGAGCCGCGTCTTAGCCCCTGTGCCCCTTGAAATGCATCCGCGCTATGCCGGACTTCGAGCGGTTCTCAGTATCGGGGTCTTGTTGCTGCACGGCGTCTTTTATTTCCTCGTGTGAACAGGCCAAAACCACTCGAACGTAGGTCTGCCTGTGGCCGCCCCATCGTAGTGAATCTAGTTAGCAATGCTGCGTCCACCGGCGTCAATTCACTGTGCAGGAAATAGTCATGTCGAAGTATCCACTCACGCTGTTCTACGATAGCTACTGTCCAATTTGCAGCGCGGAAATGAAAGAGCTTGAGTCCTTAGATGGGCTCAAAAGGCTGCGCTTTGAAGATATACACGCAGAGGATTTCACCCAGCGATATCCGACAATCGACCCCGTTGCCGCCGATCGCAAGATGCATGGCCTCTACGCCGATGGGACGCTGATCCTCGGCCTCGACGTTGCCCATCAGTCCTGGCGCGCGGTGGGTAAGAAGAAATGGCTCATGCTCCTGCGCCTGCCGGTAGTGCGCTGGTTTAGTGATATCGGCTATTGGGTATTCGCGCGCTATCGCTATGACATCTCGTATCTGCTGACAGGCCAGCGGCGCTGTGAGCCTTGTGCGAAACAGGTCTGCGATCGCGGCGAGGCAATTAAGCCTTGAGTGATCACACTCTTGCAGCGAATGCAGTTCTCGTTATTGGTGCGAGCAGTGGGATTGCAGGCGCGCTGATAGACGAAGTGCAGGCCGCTAGCCCCCACAACAAGGTTATTGCCGTTAGCCGGAGCCGGCCTGAGGGCGAACTCGCAGCGAGTTTTGAGTCCGCTGATAGCACTGCATGGCTGAGCTGTGACTACAGCGAAGACGCCATGCAACAGGTGATCGCGCAGGCGCAGGAGACGCTGAATGATTGGGGTGCGACGCTTGTAAAAATCGTTATCTGCAACGGCCGGCTTCACGACGCGGCGTTTGCCCCCGAGAAACGTATCGAAGAGCTTAGCGGCGAGACGCTGCACAGCGTTTTCGACAGCAATGCGGTGATTCCAGCCCTGTGGCTCAAGGCGCTAAAGCCGCTGCTGCGTGATCAGTTTCGCGGTGACAAAAAACACCGCGAACCCCTGGCCGTCGCCGTGCTCAGCGCCCGCATCGGCAGCATTACCGATAATGGCAAGGGAGGCTGGTACGCCTATCGCGCGTCCAAGTCTGCGCTCAATATGCTGCTTAAGACCAGCGCCATTGAATATCAGCGCAGCCTACCAGGGCTGCGATTTATCGCCTTCCACCCCGGCACCACGGATACTCCTCTAAGCGAGCCATTTCAGCGCTCAGTGCCCGAGGGCAAACTCTTTACTCCGATGTACGCCGCGCAGTGTCTGCTTCAGCGCCTTGACGAGGCGGCGGCCGAGGCCGACGGGCAAGCGCGTTTTGTTGCCTATGACGGCAGCACGATTCCTTGGTAAGGCTTCGGCTGTAAGCTGCTTAGAAACCCCTTTGCAAACTCAGAGAGTGCTCAACGCTACAGCCAATCTGCGGCGGTGAGCTGCGGTTTCTAAACTCCTTGATAGATTGGACCGAGGCGCTGCTTCATATTCTTTGCGTTTGGCGGCGCTGTAGCGGAAAAAAACGAGCGGGAGTGAAAATAGAGAAAATAAAAAGGGAGGCTAAGCCTCCCTTTTTTATAAAACAGTTTTGAGTTCGACGAGTCTAGTCTGCGAAGCTCGGCACTTTCTTTGGGTGTGCATAGAGCCACTCAACAACCTGTGACGCGAAGCTGCCAGAGAGCATGGGCACGTGTGAGCCTTCTTCTATCGTCCACAGTTCCGCTGAGCCGCCTTGTTTGCAGCCCTTGCCGAAGCGGGTGACTCGGGACTCGTGGCCCTCGAGTGTTGCGACGAGATCGCGCAATTCGCGCTCTGAGCTCTCGTCGCTGCAGCCGTTGTAGCTTGCCCAACGCCGAACAGACTCTAGCGCGCTGGGGTAGTAGTTCTCTTGGATTTGCGAACCCTCGTAGGCGATGGTCGCGTCCTTCGTACCGTGAATTTGTAGCACATGGACGGGGCTCGCTGGCGCTTCGCGCTCTTCGATGTGGTTAGCGCCGGCGAGGCTCGCGATCGCCGCTATCGTGTCGGAATGATCGTACGCTGCGCGGTATGACATGAAGCCGCCGTTAGAGTGACCGATGAGGTAAACACGGTTGTTGTCGATCGTGTACTCATCCTTCATCTTCTCGATGATTGCGCTTACATAAGCCGAGTCGTCTACGGCTGTGCGGAAGAAGTCGCAGCAGGCAGGGGAGGCATTCCAGAAGCGATTCTCATCGCCGCCGGGCTCGCGGTTGCCGTCGGGCGCTACCAAGAAGAAGCCGTAGTCGTCGGCGATCTTGCTGAAGCCCATGTAGCTGTCCTGCATCCTACCTGACGACGTATAGCCGTGAAGCAAGACGATAAGCGGCGCAGGCGAGTTGGCGTCGTAGCCTGCAGGCACAGTGACCGGCAGCTCGCCGCGGCCAAGGTCTATAGACTGCGCACTAGCTCCGGTGCTCGCAAATGCCAGAGCGCTCGCAGTGCAGAGGGTGGCCAGAAGTGTTTTGATTTTTGCTTTCATAGTCGTGATCCTAAATGTGTACTTCTCTATTTCCGCGGGGGCGGCAGAGCCCGAGTCTATCCTAAATCGGATTTGCCGAGGTAGGGGACCAGAGTCGGCGTACGAGCTTTGTATTCTTTGTAAGCGGGGTCATCGCCCCAACGTGCGTCGGCAAGATTTTCAAGCAGGGGCACGCCGCTGATTTTGAGCAGCAAGAAGCCAACGAAGACCGGTGAAACGAGGGTGACCCACTGCCAACCTTCGAGCACCGGCAGGGAGACGACCGCGATGCCGATCCACAGGAGTATTTCACCGAAGTAGTTAGGGTGGCGAGAGAGTGACCACAGTCCAGTGGTAATAAACTTTTCGGCATTGGCGGGGTCTTTGCGGAAGGCCGTCTTCTGCCGGTCAGCGACTACTTCAATAGTGAAGCCGGCTATCCACAGCAGCGCACCGAGGATAAAGAAACTGTCGATTGGCACTCGAGTTTGCGAGGTCATTGCCGCGAGTCCAGCCGCCATCGTGATGAAAACCCAGGTGCCGCCGAGTGTCCAAGTGAACAGAAAGCGGAAGAAGAGGGGCTTGATGTGGGTAAACCTGCGGTCCTGCCCAGCCCTTTTAACCCGCGCGAAGAGGAAACTGCCCAGCCTGACCGCCCAAACGCAAATTGCCGTACCAACGACTAGCGCGCGTAAATCCATGGAGGGGACTAGAAGCACTGCGAGGGCGACTGTCGCGACGTAGGAGATAGAACCAATGAGATCGAAATAGTGTTCGGTTTGAAAAATATAGGCAGGGATAAAGCCAAGCCAGTGCAGAACGAAGGCGACGCTGGCGCAAAGCATAAAGATGGGAAGGCCGGCGTAGCTTAAGCTGTTATTGCTGCCCGCTATAGCGATAAGGGCGCTGACGCCGACGGCAACCAAGCTAGCTAGAAGTGGCTTGAGCATAAAATAGTCCTTGTTATGGCGCTCCGTAGTGAGGCCTCTATTATTTTGGATACGCCCGATCTTTGTCGCGCGGTTTTCTAATTGCTTGAGCTCCAGGAGGGAAGAAGGAGATAAGCGAGTTATCCCCTAAAC
>JAYOBL010000033.1:0-3126 GCA_038104835.1 Gammaproteobacteria bacterium
AAAGGACTCAGCCCCATGGAGCAGGAGCTCGCTCAGTTCACCGCAATCTACACTCAGATTGTTGCCTACCTAGTCGAGTACAGCTTTCAGATTGTCGGCGCGGTGGTCGTATTCATCGTTGGGCTGTTTATCAGCCGTCGGGTCGCATCGCTGATCCTCGCTCTTTGCGAGCGTAAGAATCTCGATATCACCCTAAGCCGTTTCTTCGCCAGCAGCGCTCGGCTCACAGTTATTGTGGCAACCCTGATCATTGTTCTCCCCAAAGTGGGGATACAGATCACACCTTTTATCGCTGCGATTGGCGCCGTGGGACTAGGCGCAGGGCTTGCGGTGCAGGGGCTGCTCTCTAACTACAGCGCGGGACTGAGCATTATCTTCACGCGACCCTTCGTTGTTGGCGACACCATTCGCGTGCAGGGCGTGTGGGGCATCGTTGAGGAGGTCCACCTCGCCCATACCCTTCTTACCAACGAAGACGGCGAGATTATCACCATTCCCAACAAGCACATCGTTGGCGAGATCATCCACAACTCCCAGGCAGACACAGTGCTCGAATTAGGCGTTGGTATTGCCTACGGCAGCGACATCAATACTGCGATTGATGCAATCCGCACTGCGCTATTAAAACTGGACGGGCTGAGTAGCGAAAGAACACTACAGATTGGCATCGAAGCGTTCGGCGACAGCGCGATCGAGATCAATGCCCGTCTGTGGCTGCAGACAAGGCGCTTTCACGAAGTGCGATTCGCTGCCAATCACGCCATTAGCAAGGCGCTGGGAGCAGCGGGTATTTCGATCCCCTTCCCTCAGCGGGTGGTGCGGATAGAAACCGAGGATACGAAATGACTTTCCAGCAAAGTGGAAAGCGCTTGGCAGAGAGATACTCTAGGTTCAAGCGAAAGCCCGCTGCTAGGGCAGCCTATTGGATCTCTCTTGCGTTATCGGCTATTTCGGCTACCACCGCAAAATTCTTGCGACGCTCACTTGCTGGGTGGTGGGCCTCGTCTCTATCTCTGTCTTCGGCATGGGAATTCGCTCAAGCGAAGATCAATAAGATTTCTCATTGAAACGACTTTGGTCTGCTGAAGAATTTCAGTGTGCTTTGATGGATTTAAGCTCACTCAAAGACTTTTTTGATTCTTTGAATAGTGGCACTAGAACCCTAGAGTTTCACGGGCTGACCATCGCAAGGTTTTCAGGCTGCATTTTTAATTTGTCGAATACAGCTTTCAAGCTACCGCTGCCATGCCGAGCGATAGTTGTGTCTATGGCTCAAGCCCGAGTAAGAAATGAGAACTATCGCGTGCAAATTATTCGCATTTTGCCGGCGCTCGACTAAAACAAGTTATGTAGAAATCCTTCTACATCAACGGAGAAAAATAATGAGAACGCGCCAAATTGAAGAAGCGAAGATTAACAAGAAATTTGATTCGAAGGGGTTGAGAAGCATTTTCTACACGGTCCCTGCTGTGTCCCTCTTATTGTTTACTGTGAGCTCTCCAGTTCGCGTCGAACACACTGGAGTTCAGATTATTGAATCAGTAGCAGAGGAATGGAGTCATGTGGTGCTTCAGGAATGTGAGAATGAAGCAACTCTTGCGCATGACCGTAGGGTTATTTCATATGAAGAGCGAGCACGGAAATTAGAGAATACAACGACCCTGATAGGCTTTTTCTTTGGTGCGGGTACTATTGCAGCTGGTATTTTTTCGGGAGGTTGGTTCGCAGTGCCTGTTGCGACTATAGCTGCCGCTGAGTTGGCCTGGATGCAAGCGGAGGTGGCTTCACAGCTATCGAGTCTTACGTTTTCTTCGTCTAATCAGCTGCGAAGCGATCTCTTAAAATGTGCCGAGGCAGCCGATGCACTTGAAGCCGAACTCTCTGTTGTCGATCACATGGAGCGAACAGCCGTATTCGACTTTCAATCTGGCGCAATACTTTCGGGCCTCGTAGATATTCCTAATGGACGCAAAATCAAGACCTCAGCAACACACTTAGGGACTCAGTAATTGATGCCGTGACATCTAAACTCAAGGTGGCCATCATGCAAAAGATTAAAGGGAAAAAAATCGTTACGGGGTTTGCTATTGCAATTCCCGTGCTAGTGATTCTATTAGTTCCGGTCGAACCCGTTAGTGAGTTAGAGTATCGAGCTCGGATTGGGGAAAGCGTTGAAAAGTCGCAAGGAGGTAGTGCGACGCCGCAGGTTGTGAAGGGCGCCGACTTGAGTATAACTCGAGCTGATTACGATGAATCTCTCTCTGTCGAAGTTAGAGAGGAGTTGGCGTTGAATTACTCTATGCTGCAGGAAGGCAAGTTCGCCTCATTTATGGACGCAATTTTCAGTCCTAGTAACGTGGCAGCAATACGCGAGGCTTTTGGTGATCGATTGCGATTCCGTACTAGCTCGCGTGCTCAGACCGCTGAGGAGTCTGCGAAGCGTTTCTTTGAGTCACACTATGAAGCGTTACTGATGGAATTGAATCTTGGTTCAGGCGATGCCGAGCGTGCGCGGTTTATTATTGTGGACGATATTCGGCGAGAGTCTGAGCTCGTGTCTCTATGGACTGATAGAGAGATTGATTATGATGAATACCGAGAACGCGCGGCTAACCTACCTGACATTAATACTCGGCTCTCGAGCGTTCTAAGTCAAAAAGAGCTGTCTAGTCTAAATTCCAATCTCTACGCGGCGGCAAGGGAATGGGAATTTAGCCCTGAGCTGGTGAGCAGCTATGAAGAAACCAGAAATGGCTCTTTATATCCGCTAGTTCAGCGGGGTCATATCGATACCTTGGTTGCCTATCTCGATGCAGGAGCTGACCCGAATGAGGTACGCAAGGGTGATGCGGATACATCACCACTGTCATTGGCTATTAGCGTCGGCTCGGAAGAGGCAGTTGCCGCTCTGATAGAGCACGGCGCCGATATTGATTTTGTCCACGCAGACGGTGATTCCCTGCTTCACCGCGCGGCGAGTAAGGGCACTGTTGCGATTGCTGAGCGCCTGCTTATTTCGGGTGCAGACGTCACCGCCAGAAACCAGATGGGACTCACACCCAGAATGACAGCCATTGTTGCTGGCCTATCTCATAGTGGAGACGCTCATGCTGAAATTCAGGCGCT
>JAYOBL010000033.1:3136-21455 GCA_038104835.1 Gammaproteobacteria bacterium
CGCTCGTGGAGGCGGAGGAGGAACTAAATTGAAGTACCGAGCTCGGCTGCCCATTAAGTGCGCGAAGCGTTACTATCTGAAGGGAAATCAGAAATTCTTAGTACTAGGCCGTAGATCCTGTGTCGATGTTTCTCGATTCTCACTACAGTGGCAGTCGTGATCGGTGCGAGAATGTTTACTACGCCTATTGGTGCGCTTGGTTTAATACAATCGAATGGGATGTACTTGTGAATTGGCCAACTGGCCTATTGAGAGAGGTTTGAGAAGCTAAACTGCCCGGTACAGGTGATCACCGAGTGAGCGGTGGTCTTTTTTAGAAAACCGCCTCAACACCTAGTCAAACCAAAACAACCCAAGAACCCCGAGAAGGCAAAGAGAATAAACTTCGGTATCATTGAAGTTTATTCTCTAACCTACCGAGCGTACCCATGTCTTTACTCCCCGCCGTAGAACTCGAGTGGCCCAAGGGCCCATCTGTGACCGCCTCCGTGATTTGGCTGCATGGCCTTGGCGCCGACGGGAACGACTTCGCCCCCATCGTGCCTCAGCTTAATCTTCCCGCTGGCGTGGGTGTGCGCTTTATTTTTCCGCATGCGCCTTCAATTCCGGTGACCATCAACAACGGCTTTGTCATGCCCGCGTGGTATGACATTAAGTCCCTAGACGGTGGGCGCCATGTCGATACCGAGCAGATCGAACAGTCTGCAGGCTGGGTACATGATCTGATCGACCGCGAGATAGAGCGCGGTGTGCCGGCCGAGCGCATCGTCGTTGCCGGTTTCTCCCAAGGAGGGGCAATTACCTATCAGGCCGCGCTGAGCTATCCCCAGCGCCTCGCAGGCATGATGCTGCTTTCCACTTATTTTCCCACTGCCGAAACCGTTGTGATGAACGAGGTCCAGGCCAAACTGCCGGCGCTAATCTGTCATGGCAGCCTCGACCCCGTGGTGGTTGAAGACATGGGGCTCGCTGGCAAGGCGAAGCTCGAGGCGTTGGGTTTTGAGCCAGAGTATAAGTCTTATCCCATGGAGCACGCGGTGTGCCCGCAGGAAATAGTGGATATTGGCGAGTGGTTCTCGAAGGTGCTCGCCTAGCGCTTGACCTTAGAGTTGGCTCTAAGGTGTATACTCTTCGCACAGGCCGCCGATCAGGGCATCGCTAGGGCAAGCGGAGGGCATTAAGCATGATGAAAATCAGTCAGTTAGCCGCTCACAGCGGGCTTTCGGCGCACACGCTCAGGTTTTATGAGAAGAACGGGCTGATAGAGGCGAGTGGGCGCAGCAGTTCGGGGTATCGAAGCTACAGCGAAGACGATGTGCGCCGCGTGGAGTTCGTCAAAACGGCGAGGGACGCCGGCTTCTCGCTAGACGAAATCTCGCAGCTTCTATCTATTCGCCTCGACCGCGATCAGCACACCTGCGAAGAAGTCACAGCAATTACTCGCCATAAGCTCGACGCCGTGAGCGCGAAGATCGCGCAGCTCGAGGAAATCCGTCAGAGCCTCGCGCTGCTACTTAAGAGCTGCGACGGGGGATTGGATAGCGCCGAGCACTGCTCGATCATTGAGGCACTAGACGCGGGCACCGCCGCGGCCGCGGTGCAAGCGCCGCAGGCCGCAGGATCGAGCGCCACCATGAACAATGCAGGCCCAGCTAAGACGAGTCCCCATGCCGTCCGGGCAAAGACCAAGGAGTGAGCACAGTGAACCTTTTATCCATATTCTGGAATTTAGTAATCGAGAGCGCCCCGTGGCTTCTGCTTGGTTATTTGATCGCGGGCATCATCAAGCAGGTGATACCCAGCGAATGGGTGCAGAAGCAGCTCGCGAAACCCGGGCTGCTTTCGATTAGCAAAGGGGCGTTCATCGGCGCGCCGCTGCCGCTGTGCAGCTGCGGCGTCATCCCAACGGCTCTGGCGGTGAGAAAAGCCGGAGCCTCGAAGGGCGCGACGGCCTCTTTTCTCGTTGCTACGCCTGAAACAGGCGTCGATTCAATTGCCTTCTCCTACGCCATGCTCGGCCCAATTTTCGCGATTGCCCGTCCCATTGGGGCGCTCGTAAGCGCCGTGGTGGCCGGCATCCTCGTGCACAAGTTCGATGCCGAGGAGGAAAATAGCCAGCCGCAGGCCGCAGCTACTAGCTGCTGCAGCATGCAGAAGTCGCAAACTGTGGAGCCTCGCCCAAGCCTTGGCTTTGCGCTGCTGCAAGCTGTGCAATATGGCTATGGCCGCATGATCGCCGATACGGCTAAGTGGCTTTTCATTGGCCTCACGGCAGCGACCCTAGTTACGGCCTACGTGCCGCAGTCGTTTTTCTTGCAGTGGGGTGACGGGCTCATCGCGATGATTGTCATGGTTGTGGTGGGACTGCCCATGTATATCTGCGCAACGGCGTCGACACCGGTTGCAGCGAGCTTTCTTTTTGCCGGGTTGTCCCCCGGTGCGGCGCTGGTGTTCATGCTTACCGGGCCGGCCACGAATATCGCAACCATGGGCGTTATTAAGGAGCAGCTGGGCCTGCGGTCTCTTGTTGCCTACTTAGTCGGTGTCATTGTCACGGCTATTCTGGCGGGCCTGCTACTCAATCAGCTCTACGCGCGTTTCGACTGGCCTCTGCAGCTGGCGGCGATGGCGCACGGCGAAGAATTCTCCCTGTGGCGCGAACTCGCGGCGGTCGCTCTTTCGCTGTTGGTGCTGCGCGTTTGGTTTAGCAAGCTAGTCGACAAGTTGCGCGCGCCAGCCACGGAGGCCAGCGCCTCGGCCTAGTGCTGCATCGCTTGCGTTAAGCGTCGCGCCGAGCGGTAATTTGCTGCTCGGTATCGAGCTCGAATACCACGTCTGCTTGGTCGGGCAGGGTGGCCAGGCAATGACGTGTTAGGCGCTCAAAATGCTGCACGAAGCGCACAAGCGCTGTCTCATCCATCACGCCTATCCCCGCTGCACTTTTCTGCAGCATGCGTTCCTGCTTCAAGCGCCAAGGTAGAACGCAATCGAAACTCGGCGCCTGCAGCAGGATGAGAAAATCGATGGTGGCGAAGAGCGCCTGATACTCAGCCAGATAGTCGTTGACGCGGCGTCGCCAGCTGCCGTCGGGGTCCTCTACTCGCTCCAATTCGTTGCACGGCGCCGCTAGATCGGGGTGAGTCCTTGGCAGAGGCTGTGCCGCGAGGCACCAGCCTTCGAACAACACAACCTCTACGCGGCGGTCCACCCGCGGCCAGTCTTGCTGGGGCGCGGGCTCATCACTGGCTTTGTCGAAGCGAGGCAGCAGTAAGCTAGCCGCGTTCTCTTCGCCGTTTAGGCCCGCCTGTATCTCACCCATCTTGTCTTCGCTGGAGGGACCGCTGGAGGGCTCGTTGGAGGATGAAGCTGCGCAAAGTCTGTTCAGGGTCGCCATGGCAAGCGCGAGATCATGTGTGCCGGGCACTCCACGCGTGGCGAACAGTGGATGCTGCACGTTGGCGCGACGGGCGCGTTCCGCACGGGGGAGATAGAAGTCATCAAGAGAAAGCACTGCTACCCGCAGGCCCTGAGCTTTTAGTAGCAGCGCGAGCGCCGCGGCGAATGTAGATTTGCCGCTACCTTGGCAACCGCTGACGCCTACTAGCAGTGGCCCCTGATTCCCGCGGCAGCGATCACTAAGCTGCTCGCTCAGTGGCGCGAGCCAACGCCGTACCTGGCTCTGGTAGCTGTCGGGCAAACTTCGCTCTTCCATGAAGCGGACGAGTAGGCTATCCAGATCGCTATCTAGATTACTGTCTAAATCACTATCTAGGCCACTTTCCATGGTTCGGTCCCGGGGGCTGAAAAAGGGTGGCTACCTTGCGCTGGCCGATCCGCCGTTCGATTCTTCCTACGCATAATGCGCATTAGGCTTTTACCCAAACCTGCGGACGGCGTATCCTTGAAGCACTGAGCAAAGCAGAATACGAGCTCGAGTATACTTGCAGGCTAGCCCCGCGCGAATGATCAACGCAGAGCTGAGCCTCTCTCGCTGATCAAAGCCCCGAGACACCGAACCGAAAGAAGCGCAAGCAAACGAATGAACTCAACACTAATCCCAGAGCGCCCGCTGCTCATATCACCGACCTTGGCGGCCACCATCGGCCTAGACGAGGCCGTGCTGCTGCATGTGCTCAGCGAGCTCATCGCCATGCAGCCTGGGGCAAGCAGCGGCGACGGCAAATGGATCGAGCTCGATAGCCAGCGGCTGCAGACGGCGCTGCCTTTTTGGGAGCCCATCGACATCCGCCGGGTGATCTCCAGCCTGCGCGAACTAGGCGTGCTGCGCTTGGAGCAGGGTAGCAGCGCCGAGTCGCAAAGGTTTGCTATTGACGATGGCCTGCTCGACCAAGGGCAGGGCGGCGTTAAGCCTGCGAGCGCGCAGCAAGCAGGAGCGTCGGGAAGGCAGGGGCTGCCGGTGTACAGCGAGCCGCCAAGCTCGACCGGCTCTGCCACTCTCATTCCTCCAAACTGGCAACCCGAGCCATCGTGGATAAAGCAGTGCGCCCAGCACAATATTCCCGAAGACTTTCTGTGGGCAGCGCTTCCCGAATTCGTTAACTACTGGCGCGATCGAGCCCAGGCGCGTTTTTCCTGGGGCAATGCGTTTTACAAACATGTCCTCAAGCTTTGGCGTGAAGAGCAAACTCGGCGTGGCTCGTTCGAGCAGGCCGGTGAGATGTCTGCGAGCTGGAGGCCTAGTGACGCCGCGCTGCAGATATTGATCAACGGGGGTGTGAACGGCCACTTTATCGAAGACGCGATCCCAGAGTTCGTCCTTTATTGGGAAGAACGCGGCACCAGCCCAACAGGCCCTTGGAACACCAAATTTATTGAGCACGTGCGCAGGCAGTGGGCGCGCTACACGGCGATGCAGGGATTCGACGACACGCCGCGGCCCATTCCGGCAGACTGGTCGCCCTCCGCCGACTTTTACGAGACCCTGCAGCTCGCAGAGATCGACGCTAGCTTCGCCAATGCGCGTGTCGCCGAGTTTGTCCTATACTGGCGCGATAGCCAGCAGGCTAAGGCTTCTTGGAATACGACCTTCCTGCAGTTTGTGAAAGCCGAGTGGGCGCGCCAAGCCAACAACGGTCGCGATATCATTACGGCGAATGGAGGCAAGAATGCAGAGTATCGACGAGGCCTTGGAGCGGGTACAACAAGTGTCGAAGAACTACTCCAGCAGCTCGGCGACAGAAGCTGGGCGGGTTAAGCCAATGGCCGCTGGGAAAGACATAAGCTCGCGCGCATCCGCCGAATCTGTTGGGCAAGCGGGCCCAGCACAGCAAGCGGGCAGAGCACAGCAAGCGGGTGAGCTCGACCATATCGGTGCGATTCAGCAGGTCTTCTCCCACATGAAGCTCGCTTATCACAGACAGTTCTATCTCGCCTTTCCGAATGAGAACGGCGAGGTGCTCGCCATGCGCTACTGGTCGAGTAGCCTTGAAGAGTACACGCCGCAGCTGATTGTCGAGGCCGCAAAATCGCTGGTGCGCAGTCAGAAGTTTTTGCCAAGTCTAGCCGAGCTTATCGATGCCTGTGAGAAAGGCTTCGACCTGTTTGGCCTCCCGGATAAGCGCACGGCCTATTACGAGGCCTGTTCAGCGCCGTCGCCGAAAAAGAATTTTAACTGGAGTCATCCCGCGGTTTATCTTGCGGGCAATGCTGCGGGTTGGCACCTGCTTGCGACTGAGTCGCAGCAGCGCGCTCAGCCCATCTTCGAGCATCACTATCAGATTTTTTGCCGCAGGGTCATGCGCGGCGAATCGCTTGCAGAGGTTTCTCCAGAGCCGCTTCCCGCCAAAACCAATCCGCCGCTCTCATCGAAAGAGCTCAGCACCCGCTTCGCCAAAATGCGCGAAGACCTCGGGCTCTAGCTGAGCGAAAAATCGATTACGCGCTTTAAACCGCAGGCTGCGACAAAGAAGAAAGACAAAAAAGAAAACTGAGCCGCCACCCAGGCGGGCGACGGCTCGCCAGGAAAACTTTAAGCCGTAAGTTTCTTGTATTTGACTCGCGTTGGCTCGGCCGAGTCGCCTAAACGCTTCTTCCGATCCGCCTCGTAGTCTGTGTAGTTGCCTTCGTGCCAAACGACTTGGCTCTCACCTTCGAAGGCTAAGATGTGTGTGCAAATGCGGTCGAGGAACCAGCGGTCGTGAGACACGACAATCGCACAGCCGGGGAAAGCGAGGAGGCCTTCTTCCAATGCGCGCAGTGTCTCGACATCGAGATCATTCGTCGGCTCATCGAGCAGCAGCACATTGCCGCCGCGCTTAAGCAGCTTTGCCATATGCAGGCGGTTGCGTTCGCCGCCGGACAGGTCTTTAACAAATTTCTGCTGATCGCCGCCGCGGAAATTAAAGCGGCTTGCGTAAGCGCGCGCGGCAACCTCGTAGCGGCCGATCACTAGCTGCTCATTGCCTTCAGATATTTCCTCGAAGACGGTGTGCTCGCCGTCCAGCGCGTCGCGGCTTTGATCGACATAGGCAAGCTCGACAGTATCGCCCAGCTCTATGCTGCCGCTGTCGGGCTGCTCGTCGCCGACTAGCATGCGCAGGAAGGTTGTCTTACCCGCGCCGTTGCCGCCAATGATCCCAACGATGCTGCCCTTGGGCACGCTGAAGCTGAGGTTGTCGATTAGCGTCTTGTCCCCAAAGCCCTTACAGAGCGCGTTGACCTCGAGCACTTTGTCGCCCAAACGGGGACCGGGTGGGATGTACAGCTCCTGAGTCTCGTTGCGTTTCTGGAACTCCTGCGAATTTAGCTCTTCAAAACGCGCGATACGCGCTTTGCTCTTGCTTTGGCGGCCTTTCGGATTCGCGCGCACCCATTCAAGCTCGGACTTGATCGTTTTCTCATGCGCAGCCTGCTGCTTGGCCTCTGTCTGCAGTCGGGCTTCTTTGGCTTCCAGCCAGTTGCTGTAATTGCCTTCGTAGGGGATGCCGTGGCCGCGGTCGAGTTCGAGAATCCAACCGGCAGCGTTGTCCAGAAAATAGCGGTCGTGGGTGATCGCTACCACGGTGCCAGGGTAGTCTTGCAGGAAGCGTTCGATCCACGCCACGCTCTCGGCGTCTAGGTGGTTAGTGGGCTCGTCTAACAGCAGCATGTCGGGTTTGGAAAGCAGCAGCTTGCACAGGGCAACGCGGCGTTTTTCTCCACCGGACAGGTGCTTTACCTCCGCCTCCCAAGGCGGCAGGCGCAGCGCATCGGCCGCGCGCTCTAGAATCCTTTCTAGCTCCCAGCCGTCCACGGCATCGATCTTTGTTTGCAGATCGCCTTGGCGCTCAAGCAGCGCGGTCATTTCCTCGTCGCTCATCGGCTCGGCAAACTTGTCGCTGATGGCATTGAACTCATCTAGCAGTGACTTGATCTCCGCAATGCCTTCTTCAACGTTGCTCCTAACACTGGCGTCCTCGTCGAGCTGCGGCTCTTGTGGCAAATAGCCAATATTAATTTCAGACTGCGCGCGGGCCTCGCCGTTAAACTCGGTATCCACGCCCGCCATAATTCGCAGCAGGGTCGACTTGCCCGAGCCGTTGAGGCCAAGCACACCAATTTTGGCGCCCGGGAAAAAAGACAGAGAAATGTCCTTTAAAATTTCGCGTTTTGGCGGCACGACCTTGCCTACGCGGTGCATTGTATAAACGAACTGAGCCATAACGTGTCCTGTAGAGGCAGTGTTTTATCTGTTGAGGGCGCAAATTATCGCACGGAAACCGCAAGCGGCCGAAATGCCGATCTTAAAGACCTATCGCTGAGATTTGGAATGCAAATGCGAAACATGCTAGCCTGAAATTCCACCCCGTTGAGAGGACCTCGCTATGACTCACACTGGCGCACGCTCTCTAACCCTAAGTGGCTCTGTTCCACTACTTGTTTCCTCGCTTTTTTCCTATCTGTGCCTCCTTGCACTGATCGCCATGCCGACGAGCAGCGCAAGCGCGAACCAGTCCACTCAGCCTGCCAGTACTGAACTCGAAGCGCTGTCCGATACCGAGCTCGAGCGGCGCGCTGGAGTCCCCATAGAAGAGATCATCGTGACCTCGCAGCAGTCTTTCCGCAGCCTGCGCCTACAGATAGAGAGCGCCGAGGAGCAGCTTTACTCCATTTACAACGACCTCAACGAAATCGAGGAGTTCGATATCGAATGCAGGCAGTCTGACTGGGCAGGGACTCACATTAGGCAGCACATGTGCTGGCCGCAGTTTTTCACTCAGATGACCGCGCAAAACGCGCAGGACTGGCGCTTCGGGCTCAACATTCTGATACCGGTCGACCAGTTGAAGACGAAGTACGAAGACAAGTTCGATGCCGCGCGCGCAAACATCCGCCGCGTTGCCGAGGAGCATCCCGAGGCGCGTGCGGCGCTGCTAGAGGTCGGCAAGCTGCAAGCAGCCGCTAGGCGCAAACGCGAAGAGTGTATGGCGCAGCCGGCATTTCTAGGCGTGTTTAGGCTTTGTAAGAGCTAGCGGTCAAAAAACTCCACAGCGGTCGGAATATGGCGATTCCGCGACAATCTATTGTCATTTTTTACGTTCCCTTTATTTATTCGCACTTTTTTTCCCTTTGCTGAAGGCTTTTCCGCCCCCTAGTCGACCTGTAATAGATGCCTCGGGTTAAGGCTTGATGTAGAATATCGCGCTTGATATCCACGCTTTGTATCCCTGCGCAAAGGCGAACATTGAGTTCGCTGCGGGTGATAATTCCTTTTGCTAAATGCCCGGAGTAGAAGATGTTTAAAACCGACGCCAGCCTCGCTGAGTTCGACCCCGAAGTCGCCGTTGTTATGGAGGCCGAGCGCGTTCGGCAAGAAGAGCATATTGAGCTCATCGCATCGGAAAACTACACGAGTCCCTTCGTCATGGAGGCGCAGGGCTCTGTGCTCACCAACAAGTACGCCGAAGGCTATCCGGGCAAGCGCTACTACGGTGGCTGTGAGCACGTTGACGTGGTCGAGCAACTCGCCATCGACCGCGTGAAGGCGCTCTACGGAGCCGACTACGCGAACGTGCAGCCGCACTCGGGCTCACAGGCGAACGCCGCGGTTTACATGGCGCTCATGGAGCCGGGCGATACGGTATTGGGCATGAGCCTCGCCGACGGGGGTCACCTGACTCACGGGGCTAGCGTAAATTTTTCGGGGCGTATCTATAAGGCAGTGCAATATGGCCTGAATGCCGAGACCGGCGAGATCGATTACGACGAAGTCGAGCGCCTTGCCCACGAGCATAAACCAAAGATGATCATGGCGGGTTTCTCTGCCTATTCTAAGATCGTCGACTGGCAGCGTTTCCGCGACATCGCTGACGCGGTAGGCGCTTGGTTCGTGGTCGATATGGCACACGTCTCCGGTTTGATTGCTGGTGGCGCTTACCCGAGCCCAGTCAACATCGCCGACGTGACCACGTCAACTACCCACAAAACCTTGCGTGGCCCCCGTGGCGGCATCATTCTCGCGCGCAGCAATCCAGAGCTGGAGAAGAAGCTCAACTTTGCTGTTTTCCCCGAGAGCCAGGGCGGCCCGCTCATGCAAGTGATCGCAGCCAAGGCGATCTGCTTCAAAGAAGCGATGAGCGAAGATTTCAAAACCTACCAGGCGCAAGTGGTCGCTAACGCGCGCGAAATGGCGAAGGTGTTTATGGCGCGCGGCTACGACGTGGTCTCGGGCGGCACCGATGATCATCTATTTCTGCTGAGCTTGGTTAGGCAAGACATCACGGGCAAAGACGCCGACGCAGCACTCGGCCGCGCTAACATCACGGTGAACAAGAACGCAGTGCCCAACGATCCGCGATCGCCCTTCGTAACCAGTGGACTGCGTATTGGCTCACCCGCTGTGACCACTCGCGGCTTTAAAGAAGCCGAGGTCGCCGAGCTGACAGGCTGGATGTGCGATGTGCTCGACAATATCGAAGACGAAGCTGTCATCGCACAGGTGAAGCAGAAAGTGATTGAGCTGTGCTCGCGCTTCCCGGTTTATAGCTAGGCTGAACAAGGACTCCCTATGCATTGCCCATTCTGCAGCGCCGTAGATACCAAGGTTATCGATTCGCGACTCGTTGCCGAGGGCAATAATGTCCGCCGCAGGCGCGAATGCATCACCTGCGCCGAACGCTTTACGACCTACGAAGCGGCGGAACTCGTGATGCCGCGAATCATTAAAGCAGGCGGCATCCGCGAGCCCTTCAATGAAGACAAGATGACCGCCGGGCTCATGAAAGCGCTGGAGAAGCGCCCGGTGAGTATCGAGCGCGTTGAAGAAGCCGTCACCAAAATCAAAGCGGCGCTGCGCGCCACCGGCGAGCGCGAGATCGAATCGCGCAGCGTTGGCGAGCTGGTAATGAGTCAGCTACGTGATCTGGACGAGGTAGCCTTCGTGCGCTTCGCCTCGGTGTATCGCAGCTTCAAAGACCTCGATGAATTCCGTCAGGAGATCGACCGTCTCTCCGGTGAAGGCGACAAGCCTGACAGCGAATAAACCGCCGCGGTTGCGCTGCAATCCTTTCTAAAATTTCTGAGCAGCCATCCTTTATCAGGCGCTTCACTACTATCAGGCGCTTTACTATTACCAGACGTTTCACTGTTACCAGACGTTTCACTATTACCAGACGTTTCACTATGCAAACTCTGTACAGCAATGCATTAAGCCCCAAGCAGCTGCGCTGGCCTGAGCATATGGCGCGCGCCCTTGCCATAGCAGGCTCCGTGTTGACCGCAGCACCTAACCCGCGCGTTGGCTGTGTGCTCGTGGCAGATTTAGCCGGCCCCAATGACGAACAGATCGCAGAGGGCTGGCACAAAGGCGCAGGCCTTCCCCATGCCGAGCCAGAAGCCCTCGCGCAGGTGCAGGGCGAGGCCAAGGGCGCTACTGCCTTCGTCACTCTCGAGCCCTGCTGCCACACTGGCCGAACGGGGCCCTGCAGCACCGCGCTGATCGCGGCGGGCATTCAGCAGCTTGTCATTGCGAGCCGCGACCCTAACCCGAAAGTGAGCGGCGGCGGGATAGCCGAGCTCGAAGCCGCCGGTGTTGCCGTTTTTTTTCTTGCGGAATTCGAAGCCGAGGCGCGCGCGCTGAATCGAGGATTCTTCAGCCGCATGGAGCGGGGTCGGCCTTTCGTGCGCTGCAAACTGGCGATGAGCTTGGATGGGCGCACCGCGCTGGCTAACGGCGAGAGCCAATGGATTACCGGAGCCGACGCGCGCGCCGATGTGCAGAGACTGCGCGCCGAGAGCGATGCCATCGTGACGGGTATCGGCACCGTGCTCGCCGACAATCCCGCGCTCACGGTTCGCCCAGAATCTCTGCCACTTGACGAGAATGCTCTAGCTCTAACCCAGCCCTCACTGGTTAAGCAGCCGCTGCGCGTGGTTCTGGATAGTCGCGGCCGACTCTCACCAAGCGCGAAGGTTGTTACCGAAGATGGGCACTGCGTCGTGTACTCGCTCGCGAATGCCGATACTCAGCTGCTTACTGACGCTGGCAGCGGCTTCGAAAGGCGGCTACTCGAAACGCTTGAGACAAAAGACGCCGCTGCAGCGACAAGAGTCGATCTAGCATCTGTGCTAGACTCGCTCGCCCTGCAGGATCAGTGCAATGAGCTGTTAGTCGAAGCCGGGGCCACGCTTAGCACGGCCTTCCTTCAGGCGGGTTTGGTCGATGAGCTGATCGTCTATATAGCGCCGAAGCTGATGGGCAGCGATGCACAGCCGCTTCTCACTCTGCAGGGATTGACGCAGATGTCGCAGCTGACCGAGTACAAGATTAAGAGCTCGCAGCAGATCGGAAATGACCTCAGGCTCGTTGTCGATTGCACACCCCGATCCTAGCACCGCTTAATTAGCGCACACGCTGCAGGCACTGCAGGCATAAAGAGGAAAACGATGTTCACAGGGATTATTGAGGCGACCGGCACAGTCGCTAAACTCACGCAGATCCGCGAAGAATGGCGACTTGTCGTTGCCGTTGGAGGGCTGTCGATGAGCGATGTGCAGCTAGGCGACAGCATCGCCGTGAATGGCTGCTGTCTTACCGTGGTGGAATTCGATGCTTCGCATTTTGCCGCCGATGTTTCTAACGAAACTATGAACTGCACGAGCTTGGGTCAGCTGAAGAACGGCTCGCGGGTCAACCTCGAAAAAGCGATGCAGGCCACCGCGCGTTTCGGCGGGCATATTGTGAGCGGCCACGTCGATGGTGTCGGGTCGCTTGTGAGCTCGACTCCCGACGGCCAGAGCATCCGCTTGGTCTACGAAGCGCCAGCTGAGTTGGCGCGCTATATCGCCGGCAAGGGATCTATCTGCATCGACGGTACTAGCCTCACGGTCAACGCGGTCAACGGTGCGCAGTTCACGATTAATGTTATCCCGCACACACAGGTAGAGACGATTATTGGCGACTATGTTGTTGGCCAGAAAGTTAATCTAGAAGTCGATCTGGTAGCCCGCTATTTGGAACGATTGATGCTTGGCGATAAAGCCGCCGCCGAGCAGGGCTGGGGCGCTAAGTCTACAGGTCAAGGAATCGACGCCGCGTTTCTTGCCGAGCACGGCTATAAGTAAAGAATCGTTGGTTTAAAGCCTAGTCAACAGTAAGCAAAGAATTAACGCCGCCTTTCTGGGCGAGCAGGGGAACCCGAGCAGAGCTATGAAGCTGAATACAGTCGAAGAAATCATCGAAGACATCCGCCAAGGTAAGATGGTCATTCTCATGGACGACGAAGACCGTGAGAACGAAGGCGACCTTATTATTGCTGCGGAGTGTGTCACTACCCCCGACATCAACTTTATGGCGACCAACGCCCGCGGCCTGATTTGTCTCACGCTTACCCGCGAGCGCTGTGAGTTTCTCAAGCTGCCTTTGATGGTCGATGAAAACAATACGCCTTACAGCACTAACTTCACTGTTTCGATCGAAGCTGCCACCGGTGTCACTACGGGGATTTCCGCGGCGGATCGTGCACGCACTATTCAAGTCGCGGTAGACCGCGCGAGTGAGCCTGGGGATATCGTACAGCCGGGTCACATTTTTCCGATCATGGCTCAGCCCGGAGGCGTGCTGCGCCGCGCAGGCCATACCGAAGCGGGTTGTGATCTTGCTCGCCTCGCAGGGCTTACACCTGCAGCCGCTATCGTGGAAATCATGAACGAGGACGGCACCATGGCGCGGCGTCCGGATCTCGAGATTTTCGCCGAGAAGCACGGTTTGAAAATCGGCACGATTGTCGACCTCATTCACTACCGCATCGCCAACGAGCAGACCGTCTCTTTGGTTGGCACGGAAAAAGTACAGACTCAGTTTGGCGAATT
Organism: Gammaproteobacteria bacterium; assembly: GCA_038104835.1. GTDB lineage: Bacteria > Pseudomonadota > Gammaproteobacteria > Pseudomonadales > Pseudohongiellaceae > UBA9145. The sequence continues at coordinate 16,445 of JAYOBL010000033.1, forward strand.
CGACTGCCACACGTATCGCGACTCGATTAGCGGCAGCATGCACCTTGCGTTTACCAAGGGCGAGATTAAGGTCGATGATCCCACGCTCGTGCGTGTGCACATCCCCAACACGGTGCGCGATATTTGCGAGGTGTATAATGCCGAACGCACAAGCTGGTCTTTCTCCAGCGCGCTAAAGCGCATCAATGAAGAAGGCAGCGGCGTCGCCGTTCTGCTGTCCGGTGACGACTACGGGCAGCCGCTGGAGCAGGACATCGCTTCGGCCCTGGCGCGGGATAAAGAGGCCAGTACACCAAGCCGATCCGGCAGCGACGTGACGATTGGCACCGGCTCGCAGATTTTGCGCGACCTCGGCGTCGGTAAGATGCGTCTGCTAAGCTATCCCGCTCGGTTTAATGCAATATCCGGCTTCGACCTAGAAGTGGTGGAGTTCGTTGAGTTCGACAAGTAAGACCCAAGGTCAGTGTACAGCTTGGTAATCGAACACTAATCTAAGACAGAATCTAAGAGAGAATGAGTATGAGCACGATCAAAACCATCGAAGGCACTTTCGTTAATGCATCGGCCCGCTATGTTATCGCCGTGACGCGTTGGAACAGCTTTGTTGTCGACAGCCTGCTCGAAGGCGCCCTCGATACGCTGCGTCGCCACGGTGTTGCTGATAAAGACATTCAGATTGTTAAAGTGCCAGGCGCATTTGAGCTGCCGCTGGCAGTGCAGCGCATCGCTGCGAAAGACGACTGCGACGCAGTGATCGCGCTAGGTGCAGTAATTCGCGGTGGCACACCCCACTTCGACTACGTGGCCGGTGAGTGTGTTAAAGGATTAGGGCAGGTTTCGCTTAATGCGAGCAAGCCGGTTACTTTCGGCGTGCTTACCGTCGACAGTATCGAACAGGCTATCGAGCGTTCGGGTACTAAGGCGGGCAATAAGGGTGAAGAAGCTGCGGCCACTGCAATCGAAATGGTTAGCCTCCTGCGTCAGTTGGACGCGTAGATGACTCAGACTCCTTTTGAGAAAGCCGCCGGTCAAAAGGCCGCTGGCGCTGCGCTTGCTACGCCTGCCAAGAATAAAGTTCCTGTCGCGCAGCGGCGTAAGGCTCGACGCTTGATCGTACAGGCGCTGTATCAAAATCTGCTATCCGGCGCGAGCACGCGTAAGATCGAGGAGCAGTTTCGCGAGGAGCACACGGGCAAGATAGACTGGGATTATTTCGCAGAAATCTTCGCCGGCATCGTGAGTCGTCGGGACGAGCTCGACGCGCAGCTCGCGCCGCTCCTGGACCGAGAAATCTCGGCGCTAGACCCCATAGAGCAGGCGGTGCTGTACCTCGGCGCCTATGAATTTGCCAACCGCATTGACGTCCCTTACCGCGTAGTTATTAACGAATGCGTAGACCTTGCCAAGGTCTTCGGTGCAACCGATGGACACAAGTATATCAACGGTGTGCTCGATAAAATGGCGCTCACCTTAAGACCGCTGGAAACCCAGCGCCGCAGCTAACAGGGCAGCTTCCGTGGCGACCTCCGAATTCGATCTCATCAAGCGCTGCTTTCTCGATCAGGGTTTGGGCTTTTCGCGTTCGGGAATTGAGCTCGGCATCGGTGACGACTGCGCGCTGCTAAGCAGTCCGAATAATCTCTCGCTCGCGCTCTCCATCGATACTCTAGTTGCGGGTATTCATTTCCCTGCCGACGCGCCTCCCGCACAGATTGCGCACCGTGCGCTCGCGGTAAACCTTAGCGACCTTGCGGCGATGGCTGCCCAGCCCCTAGGGTTTACCCTAGCGCTCACGCTACCCCACAGCGATGTCGACTGGGTTGAACAGTTCGCCCAGGGACTGCTCCCCCTCGCTCAAGAATTTAACTGCCCGCTTATTGGTGGTGATACGACTCGTGGCCCTTTGACTATTACGCTGCAAGTGCACGGCGAGGTCGATCCAAGGTTAGCGCTGCGCCGCGACGCAGCACTAAGCGAGCAGCTGGTGTGTGTTACCGGCACGCTCGGCGATGCGGCGGCTGGCCTGCTTATCACTGGAGCGAGTTCGCATTTGGGAGCTGGCTTCGCTTTTGCGCAGCAGCCGACTCAGGCAGAGAATGATTTTCTGCTTTCTCGCTATTTCGCGCCGCGGCCGCAGATCGCTTTTGCCCGTGCCGCAGCGCCGCATCTGCGCGCCGGTATTGATATTTCCGACGGGCTTATCGGCGATCTGGGTCATGTTCTTACCGCAAGCGGCATTGGCGCGCGCCTAGATCTCGAGTCCATTCCTTTTTCTGCGGCTTCTCGCCGCTGCCTGTCGCGAGAACACGCCGAGCAGGCAGCGCTGGCTGGGGGCGATGACTATGAGCTCTGCGTGGTGCTCGAACCCGAAGCGCTTGCCAAAGCACAGGCCGTGGCCAAGTCTGTGGGCGTTCAGCTCACAGTGATCGGCTCGACACAGCAGCATTCGGGGCTCGAGCTTGTGCGCGGCGGCGAGAGCATGAAAGCCAGCGCCGAGGCGTATCAGCATTTTGCAGTGGAGGCCTCGTGAACTCTTTATTCAGAAACTTTCCCCTAGTGGAGGTCGCCCATGGCTAATTGGGTTCCGGCTTCAGTATGGAAGAATCCGATTCACTTCCTAGCCTTTGGTTTGGGCAGCGGAGCAGCGCCTGTTGCTCCGGGTACCGCGGGCACGCTTGCGGCGATGCTGATTTATTGGCTTCTGCCTCCCATGCCGCCAAGTCAGTTCGCCATGGGGGTTCTGGTAGCAGGTCTACTCGGTATCTGGCTATGTGGCCGTACTTCGAGGGACCTAGGCGTACACGACCACGGCGGCATCGTGTGGGACGAATTTGTGGGTTATTGGATAACTCTGTTCATGGCGCCCCCGGGATGGATTTGGCCGCTGGTCGGATTCGCACTGTTCCGCGTATTCGATATCGCCAAGCCTTGGCCCATTAAGTGGGCCGACGAGAGAGTTGAGGGCGGCCTAGGCATCATGCTCGACGACGTAATTGCGGGTATACTTGCCTGCTTGTGCCTACAGGGCCTCGCTCTCGTCTGGTTTGCAATCCAGTAGCGTCACCCGTATCCGCCCCGCGCGACTTTGAGCGCCGGCGTTAGAGGAAAGAATCGTGTCAGTAAAATTCGCAGCATCGGCTAAGCTCCCAACTCAGTGGGGCGATTTTACGCTACACGGTTTTGAAGACGAGGCCACCGGCAAAGAGCATGTGGCGCTAGTGTGCGGAGATATCAGCGGCGAGCAGCCGGTGCTGTGCCGCCTGCATAGCGAATGCCTCACAGGCGACTGCCTCTTTAGTCTGCGCTGCGACTGCGGCCCGCAGCTACAGTATGCAATGCAAACGATCGGCGAGGCGGGCAGGGGCGTGATCCTATACCTGCGTCAGGAAGGCCGAGGCATTGGGCTGCTGAATAAGATTAAGGCGTACGAGCTTCAAGACGGCGGCGCAGATACCGTTGAGGCCAACGAACAGCTGGGCTTCGCCGCAGACGGGCGTGAATACGAAATCTGCAAACCGATGCTAGAGCACCTGGGCCTGAGCTCCCTGCGCCTGCTCACCAATAATCCCGCAAAAATTAGCGCTGTCGAATCTATGGGTTTTTCGGTGGACGAGATCGTGCCGGTTAAGACGGGCGCCAACGCGCACAACGAGAACTACCTGCAGGTAAAGGTCGATAAAATGGGGCACCTGCTCTAAGGCAAACGCTAGGGCCGCTCCAAGTTTATTCGAGTCTTCCTCGCCCTATCGATTTGCTCACACAGTAGCGCCGCTCCTTCGAGGACACGCACGCTGTGGCGCTGGGTGAGATCTGGATCAATAAAACTCAAGTGGCCGTTCGCCACCGCGCTAATACTCGGCCACTGCAGCCAGTCATCTAGCCAAGGCGGGCGCGCCTCATCCACCCCGCTCGCGACAATCAGCTCGGGGTCGCGTAGCAAAACCGCTTCTAAATTGACCTTCGGTGCGAGCGCGGCAAGGTCGCCGAAAATATTACGTCCTCCGCATAGCGCGATAAGATCATTGCCCAGTTCATTGCCGCCGGTGGTCATGAGTGGCCGATCCCAGACCTGAAGCATCACTCGCACCTCGGCCGCCCCGCGATAGCGCGCGCTGAGACTCGCGTAGTCCTCTTCATACTGCTGAATGGCTCTGGTGGCAGCAGCCTCGGTGCCGGCGAGCCGGCCGATCTTTTCAATCTGCGTGGGGATCGATTCGAGCAGCTTCGGCTCGGCAATATAAACCGTGAGGCCGAGCTGTTTTAGCTTCGCGACCGTCGCCTGCGGATTGCCAGTTTGCCAAGCTAAGATGAGGTCGGGCTGCAGCGACAGGATGAGCTCAATATCGAAGCGATCGAAACGGCCAACCTGCGTGAGCGCCTGTGCGGCTGCCGGATAGTCGCTGTACTCGACAACGCCGATTAGCTTGTCTCCCGCGCCCGCAGAATAGGCTAGTTCGGTAAGAGACGGCGCGAGGCTAATAATTCTTTGCGCGGGCGCCGCAAGGCGGACTTCGCTGAGGCTGTCGTCAACAACCACGATTTCGGCAGGCTGCGCCGAGGCTGGCCCGCAGAGGCACGTGAAGCTGAAAGCCAGCGAGGCAGCGGCAAGTAAGCGCATTCGGTTCATATCAGGTTTTGAGCTTCCTCGGCGACCGCGTTCAAGAAAAGAATCGCACTAGTAGTCGATACCCTTTTGTACTTTTACGCCAGAGTAGAAGGCGTGTTTGGTATCGCCCAACTCAGTGACGGTGTCGGCAATCTCTATAAGCTCCTTCGCTGCGCTGCGCCCCGTGACGATCACGTGCTGATTGGCGGGTCGGCCTTCTAGCGCGTTGAGCACGGCATCTTTGTCGAGATAGCCATAGGTCAGCATATAGGTCAGTTCATCGAGAATGACCACGTCGGTCGTCTCGTCTTGCAAGAGCCGCGCCGCGTTCTCCCAAGTCTTTTCTGCCGCAGCGATGTCGCCTTCACGGTCTTGCGTGTCCCAGGTAAAGCCGGTGTTCATCAC
>JAYOBL010000004.1:0-7694 GCA_038104835.1 Gammaproteobacteria bacterium
CCTCTGCACACTCGGCTTTCTCGCCTACAGCGGCTTTAGCTTCAATAGCATTTCCGTTATTGCACCGCTTATCGTCGTGATCATCGCCGTCGCCAATAGCGTGCACATCATTTCTCTGTTTCGTCAGAACCTGCTGCGCGGAGACAGCAAGCGGGACGCAATGATCGCAAGCCTTGGGCATAATCTCGTCCCAATTACCTTAGCTGCGCTAACGACTGCAATCGGCTTTGTTTCTCTCCTGCTGTCGTCGTCACCGGCAATCAACGGCTTCGGCACAATTGTCGGCATCGGCATCGGATTTGGCTTTGTGCTCACCTTGGCTTTCCTGCCCGCCCTACTTCTGGCACTCGCACCCAAGTTTTTAGATGCACAGCAGCGCGAGTTTATGGCACCGCTGCTCGATGCCTTGGTCGTCTTTGGAGGTCGCCACGACCGCGGAATTTTTTGGGGCTTTACCTTTATCGCCATAGTGACTCTCGCCCTACTGCCGCTTAACGAGTCCGACTTTAACCGCTTGGATTTCCTCGGTAGCGACCCCGAATTGAGCAAGTACTATGAAGTCGTTGGCAACAGCATTAACCGCGGGCCGCTGCTCACCTACGGCGTGCAAACGCCGGCAGTGGACGGCGCCATAGAACCTGAATTTCTCGCACGGCTAGACGACTATATTGTCTGGGCGCAGGCGCAGGAGGGCGTCGAATCCATCGCGAGCATTGTGGATATCTCAAGAGCGGTTAACCGAGCCCAGCATCAGGACAAGCCAGAGTTTTATCGTATACCCGACACGGTAGATGCCGTAGCAAACTCCCTGCTGGCCTACGCGGTCGTGCAGAGCGACGACTTTCCTCTGAGCGATTTCATCACCGAAGACTTTGCTCTGACTCGTCTTTTTATTAACGCCGCGCCGTCTACCAACAAGGAATTACTAGCCACCGACACGCTGCTGGCAGACGAGTTTGAGCGCCGCTTCGCCGAGGCCATACTGCTACGCGGTTCGACGCTGCTGCTGTTCTCGCGCATGGACGAACTAGTCACGACCGAGCTCTTGCAAGGCTACTCGCTCAGCCTCGCGCTGATCACGCTCTGCCTGATTATTGGCCTGCGCAGCCTCGAGTTTGGCCTGCTGAGCATTATCCCCAACCTACTCCCGGCCACCATCGTGTTCGGCATCTGGGCGCTTACTGTCGGTCAGATTAACCCCTTTGTCATGATGCTTTTCAGCATTAGCATCGGTCTCGTAGTAGATGACAGCGTGCACCTGCTGAGCCATTACCTGCAGTATCGCCGCGAGGGCGAAGAAGGACGCTTGGCGATGGAGCGCTCGATCCGCACGGCGGGCCCTGCGCTTAGCATCACGACCCTCGTCCTAGCGCTGGGCGCGACGGTGCTGATCTGGGCCAATACGCTTTACTTCCAACAGGCCGCGCAGCTTTTGGTGCCGATCGTCGTGCTGGCACTGCTACTCGACATTCTCTACCTCCCCGCGATACTGCGGCGCTTCGCACCGAAGGTCTAAGACCGCGCGGCGCTCGACTGCGCAGCGCTGCTGGGTGCGAATCACCAACGAAGCTGCAGGCAAAAAAAAGCCCAGCTCAAGGCTGGGCTTTCATCAGGCGGCTAGGTTAATCAGCGCCTTGGTCTAGATACTTCCAGTTAACAGCGCCGAAGAACATCTCGTCCCAGCTCTGCTGGCCCCAGGGCACGTTACGCTCTGGATCTGGGTTGGCTGGGTTTTGCGCCGAGTTATCGAACGCGCCAACCGCAGTAATCTTAGTGCCCGCCGGAACAAACTTAGGCTCGGCATAGGTGTAGCTAAGCTGCCAAGCATAGTTGTACTGGGCAATGTTGATCAGCTCTTCCTGCGTGCCGTCTGGGTAGTCAGCGTAGAAGCGCATGTACTTGCCGCGGAAATGCATGTGCGGAAGGAAACTGTGTATCTCGGCGTCTTTCTTCAGCATTATCGAAGCGGTCTGCTCGAATGCGGGATCGTTGGCAGGGATCGTTGTCCACGTATTGGGGAAGATGCAGGCGCACTGGCCAGACATGCGCTCAGCAGGCTCTTCGCCTTCGGGGTAGAACCAGAGGCCGATCTCACCTTCGTCAACGGACTCTTTACCGTTGGTTGTGTAGTGCAGGTTCAGGTTTAGCACAGAGCCCGCCTTGATGAGTCCACCAGTGTTTGGCGGGTTCATTGCCGGTGTTGCACCTGGAATGTAGGCAGTGATGTTTGCCTTGTTAGGATCGCCGCTACCCAAGAAGCCACCGCGCGACTCGCCTGGGAAATCTAGGCGGTTGATCGTGTGGTGAAGCACGGTACGGTCACCCGCGATGTACTGGCTGCCGCGTAGCCATCGATCTGTAGGGATATCGATGGGCACTGCAACGTCACGGTAGTCGAGCACACCCGTCGCAGGAACTGACTGCGCGGGGACTTTTATAATGTAGTCAGGCTCGCCGAAGGCCCATTTAGATTCCGGCCAAGTGAGCTCTGTTAGGGGATCGTTAGCATCGTCTTTCGGCGCGCCGGCATCCACCCAGGCGATGATGTTACGCACGTCTTGGTCATCGACCAGCATGTCGTTGAGGAACTCGCCAATGTGGCCGTCGATCTGGCCCGGCGGCATACGCTTAGTCATGAGAACTTCGCGGATCATAGGCGACCAGCCTTTAACCATTGTATGACTATCCATTGCGAACGGCGCGATACCGCCTTCGCGGTGGCAAGCCGCGCAGTTGTCGGCGAGAACCGGCGCGATGTCTTGCGAGTAAGAAGGGACAGAGGCACGAACTTCGTAGCTAACCATTGAACCGTTCGTTGTGTGCTGAGCAACGCTTACCGCCTCGCCGGCCAGAATCTCGTCAATCGCATTTTTCGCACCGTCGACACTGCCGCGGTAGTCCACCGTAAACTGACTAGGGTTGAAGAGGATCACCTCGCCCGTGCGCTCAATGCCTAAAGCTTCGGAGATGACTCGCGCATCGTCCATCAGAACCGGCATATCGACGCCGTAGTCAGCGAGCTTGGCCGCAACGGCTGCGCGATTCTTCTTACCCATAGGGTTAATCATAAAGAATTCGACACCGGCGTCTTCGTACTGCGCCTCGAGCGCTGCGAAATCTGCCGCTGCCGCGGCACTCGCGTCGCTGTCATTCGCCTGAACGAGTAGCGCGATCGTTTTGTGATCGTCATACCAGCTCATCGAATGGTGGTAGCCCTCATGATCGAGTAGTGAGAAGTCACCTACTCGCTCGGTAGCGCTAACTGTGTTGGCTAGCAGGGCGGCGCCCAGAGCGGCGCCCATAAGAAATCTTGCGTTCACGTCTACCTCCTTAGCTCGGAGCTGTAGGACTAGCCCCATCATTTGCTGTGAATAAAAGTAACACCTTGAAGACTAGTGCGATTACAGGCACGAGTCAATGCGGCAGGTCGCACTGTGCTAACACCCTTATCTACGCTGTGTCGTTGATTTGGAGATGCTTTTCCGAGAGCAAGTTCGGAGTCAGGCCCTTCGTAGCAGAGCTCTTAGCGGCTCAAACAGCGCAGCGTTGGTGACGAGGATATGCTCGCTCACAAACTGTGGGTCATCGCCCTCTGCGATGTCGCCAAAATGGCCGTAGACCGCACCCGCCTCGCGAGCGATGAGCTGCGAGGCGGCATAGTCCCATACGCTGAGGCTCTCGTAGTAGCCGTCTAAGCGGCCAGCGGCCACGAAACAGATATCTAGCGCCGCTGAGCCTAGGCGGCGGATGTCTGCGCAGTGCTGCAGAACCGCGGCCAGCCTGCGCACCATCGGCTCGAGTCCTGTCTTAACATAGGGAAAACCGGTCGCGATGATGGCGCGGTCCAGGCGTTCCTCTTCTGCCACCCTGATGGATTCGCCGTTTAACGTGGCGCCTTTTCCTAACCCTGCAGCGAATAGCTCGTCAGTGAAGGGGTTATAGACCACGCCGAAACGCAGCTCGCCCTCTTCCACATAGGCGATCGAAACCGCAGACTGATTCAGACCGTGTGCGAAGTTCACCGTACCGTCTATCGGGTCGACTATCCACAGTGGCTCTTGAATGTCTTGAACGCGCCCCAGGTTCGGCGAGGACTCCTCGGACAGAATTCGATGCTCGGGGAAGCGCGCAGAGATCTCCGCGGCTATGAGTTCATCTGCGGCGATGTCAGCCTGCGTGACGATTTCAATTCCGCCTTTGAAATGTTTCTCGAGGTTCGACCCCTCTCGCAGCTCGAGTATGAGCTGGCCTGCTCGGCGCGCGAGGTCGGTGGCGAAATCTTCTATAGACTGCATATTCAGACGCTCTCCAAATTACACTTATCTGTCACTAATTCAATGGGGTTCAAAAATGAACCGCGAGTGAATGTCAGGAGGTAGCAGGCATGGTTTGTACTACAGAGCACACTTTGTAAACTAGCTATTTGACTCAGCATTCACTACCCTCTAAATCTCTGCTGTCCGTTTCTAACTAGGTACACTGCAAAGGATTGCGATGACCTCATCCGGCTGGGGCAAGTTTCCAACGACCAAAGCCCACATCTCGGCGCCCACCTCCGCGGCTGCGCTTGAAAGGTTATTGGGTCATAGCCCGAATGCTATGCACACAAGTATCGCACGCGGTGCTGGCCGCAGCTATGGCGATAGCGCTCTCGCCGACCACCTCATTAGCACTCGCTATTTAGATAATTTTCTCGGGCTCACCTCGTCCGAGCGCGGCGAGATGGTGCTGCACTGCGCCGCTGGCCTCAGCCTCGACCAGGTGCTCAATACCATTGTGCCGAAGGGCCTTTTCCTTCCGGTTCTGCCAGGAGCCAAGGCAGTGACCGTAGGCGGCGCCATAGCAAGCGATGTGCACGGCAAGAATCATCATCTCGACGGCAGCTTTTGTGACCACGTCGACTCATTCAGACTCCTGCTCGCCAGTGGCGAGATATTGAACTGCAGCCGGACTCACAACGCAGAGCTATTCAAAGCGAGCTGCGCCGGCATGGGCCTAACAGGCATTGTACTCGATGCCAAGCTAAGACTGAGATCCTTACCGTCAGCTTCTCTCTCTCAAACGGCTCTCGTTGCGAAAAATTTGAAACACTGCATGGATTTGATGGACACTCACGCCCAGAGTCCATTTAGCGTCGCGTGGATAGACTGTCTAGCAACCGGAGAATCTCTGGGCCGCTCCGTGCTCTATCTCGGCGACTTCAAACCGCAGGAAGAGACGCATCGATCGGCGCAGAAAAAAAGGAGCCAGCAGCGCAATAGACCCCCGGAGCTCAAACCCCGAGTCGAAATAAATATCCCGCTTCACGCGCCTTCGTTTCTTCTTAACCGGTACACCATGGGCAGCTTCAACGGCGGCTACTACAGGCTTAAAAAGCTGCTGCCCACGGAGTCTACTGTCGACTACGATTCTTTCTTTTTTCCGCTAGAGCGCCTCAAAAACTGGAACCGCCTGTATGGCCGCAGGGGTTTTCTGCAATATCAGTTTGTCGTGCCCTGCGAGACTGCCTTCGACGCCATAAGCTCTGTGCTGAACACCGCCGCCAAGGCCGGCAAAGGCTCTTTTCTCTCGGTGCTAAAACGCTTCGGCAAGGGCAATGACAACTATCTCTCTTTCCCTTTTGATGGCTACACCTTGGCGCTAGACTTCAAGCTTGAGACCTCTCTCTTCCCTCTGTTGGAAAAACTAGATGCGATCATCCTGCAACATGGCGGCCGCCTCTACCTTGCCAAGGACGCGCGCATGAGCGCCGAGCTCTTCCGCAAAACCTATCCCAATTGGGAACGCTTTATGGAGATCAAGGCAAAATACGATCCCGAAGGCTTTTTCTCATCACTGCAGTCACGACGCCTAGGGCTCAGCTAACGTCACGGCTGCGAAATCCGGCACAAGCAAACCGTGACCTCCGCCGCTAATTTGAGGCTCACGGCTACTCATGCTTAGCTCATTGCGATAGCATCCTGCTGTCTTCACGATACAAGCGCTTTTCATGAAACTAGCCATCTTCGGAGCCACCTCGGCGATCGCCATCGCCGTCGCGAGACTTTATGCCAAACGCGGCGCTACATTCCATTTAGTCGCCCGGAATTCAGAGCGCCTCGACGCGCTTAAAAAAGACCTCCTTGTGCGGGGCGCCGCTGCAGTAACCACCGCTTTTGCTGATCTCACCGATATACGGAATCACGCCTCTCTCGTCGCCGACGCCCGTGAGCGGATCGGCGATATTGATCTTGCCCTGAGCTGCTACGGCGACCTGCCCAGCCAAAGCGACTGCGAGGGCGATGTGGAAACTCTTTTACAGAGCTTCGCAGTTAATGCCACTAGCGCGCTCGCCCTGCTCACCGAACTCGCTAAGGTTTTCGAAGCACAGAAAAAAGGCCAGCTCGCTGTCATCACCTCCGTGGCCGGCGACCGAGGACGGCGCAGCAACTACGCCTACGGCGCGAGCAAAGCCGCTGTGTCGACTTTTGTCGAGGGGCTACGTGGCAGACTGCACAGCCGCGGTGTGAGTGTGATAGATATTCGCCCTGGGCTGGTCGACACTCCGATGACCGCGCACTTACCCAAGGGGCCGCTGTTTTCCTCGCCGGAGAAAGTCGCGAATCGAATAGTCCACGGAATCGACAAAAATCGTTCACTGATTTATGCGCCAGGCTACTGGCGGTGGGTTATGCTAGCTGTCAGGCTAATACCCACGCGACTCTTTCGACATTTAAAGTTCTGACATTAAGGGTCTGCACAGCCATTTATATAGACTCGGTGGGTCCGCGCATGCTGCGCCGCTAACCATTATTTCGTGAGACTGAGCGTTGCCAAGCGAAGCCCCTTTATTCGTCGATCTAGACGGTACGGTGATCAAATCGGACATGCTGTTCGAGTCCTTCCTGTGGCTGCTCAAGCACAGACCTTGGATACTGCTCTTCACTCCGCTGTGGCTACTTCGCGGACGCGCTACATTAAAATACGAAATCGCTAGCCGTGCCCGACCCAATATCGAAAACCTGCCACTCAATCCCGAGTTCATGGAATTCTTAACCCAGCAATCTGGCAGCGGGCGCGAGATCATCCTGATCTCCGCGAGCGACGAACGCGTGACCCGCAGGGTTGCCGATCATCTTGGTCTCTTCACTCAAACCTTTGGCAGCGACGCGGCAAACAATTTGAAAGCCGAAAAAAAGCTGTGGCGTATTCAATCACTGTGCGCAGACACGCCCTATGCCTATGCCGGAGACAGCCCGGCCGATTTAGTCGTTTGGCAGAACGCGGCGCAGATCATCAGCGTAAACGCTAGTTCTGACGTGCGCCGAAAGATTAACGCGCTGCAGCGACTCTCCCAGCCAGAAAGTCGGGAGGAAGACTTACACTTCGACGAGCCGCAGCCGTCCTTCGCCCTGCTGCGCTCTATGCGGCCGCATCAGTGGTTGAAGAACGCGCTTCTGTTCTTGCCGCTGCTTCTCTCCCACCGCGTGCAGGAAACCGACCTGCTCTTTGCTGCGTCTATCGGCTTTGCTGCGTTTAGCCTTTGTGCCTCAAGCGTCTATCTACTCAACGATATGCTCGATCTTGAGAGCGATCGCCTGCACGCAACGAAAAAAACTCGGCCCTTTGCGGCCGGCGAGCTTTCTCTGCGCAGCGGCTTCCTCTTAGCTCCCGCTCTGCTCGTTGCCGCCTTCTGTTGCGCTGCGCTTTTGAAT
>JAYOBL010000004.1:7704-10070 GCA_038104835.1 Gammaproteobacteria bacterium
CTCTGCTACAGCCTGCGGCTTAAGTCACTGCTTTTTATTGACGCCTTAACGCTAGCGTGTCTGTTTTGCGCGCGGATTGTCGCGGGCGCTGCGGCGATTGAAGTCACCGCCACCACTTGGCTTCTAAGCTTTGCACTGCTGCTATTCTTCGGTCTAGCGTTGGTTAAGCGTCACGCCGAGTTGATGAATTTGCGCAGACAGGGCAAGCAGGAAACCGCTGGGCGCGCCTATCGCGTCAGCCACTTGCCGCTGCTATCGACGCTAGGCCCCAGTGCCAATGTCGCCGCGATTGCGGTCTTCGCTCTCTATGCGCTCGGCGACTCTGCGGCAGAGCTCTACAGCCAACCGCTGCTTCTGCTCGCTGCCTGCCCGGGGATGTTCTATTTGGTGGCGCGCGTTTGGCGGCTAGCCCGCGCGGGCGAATTGGAGGAAGACCCCGTTCGCTTTGCGATCAAGGATAGGATCAGCCAGCTTGTGATTGCTCTATGCGTTGGAATTTTCTGGCTCGCCATTTAGGCCTGAATCAGGAAAGCGTCCTCGATTGGATTCCACTTGCTCGGCTTATCGATTCGCGTCACCTTCATCGTCTTTTGCAATCGCGGCTCGAGCAGCGGAGCAAATTCTTCTACACGATCAAAGCTCGGATCCAGCCATTTATCGACGAGCTGTGTATCTTCATAGTCGATCATCAGGGGCAAAGACTTAGGATGAATGTTCTGCCACTGCGGCAAAAGCGGCGGCAGTGTAATGATGGAAGCCCCCAATACGGTCTCGCCGGTCTGCTTATTGACGTAGCGCCTATAAACCCCGCCAAAGGCTATCGCAGAGCTCTCCAGCTCAATCTTGTGGTAGGTCTTACGATCGCCAAGCCCTTCGACAAAGGCGCTCGCAGGGATCAAGCAGCGGGTTTCGCGGAAGGCGGCATAGGCTGCAGCGCGTGGCACATTCAGTTTGTCTGAACGCGAATTGAAGCTGGCATAGCGGGTATTGGGCTTGCCGGTGGTAGGATCTAGAAGAAGCCACCAGACCGCCTCGCTGAGTCGTCGCTCATTAGCCTCCGGACCTTGTTCGCCGTGAATGATTGCGATTGCAGCGCCCGGCGCGATATCGGCGCGTAGATGACTCGCGGGCAGAGGCACGCCTAAGAGCTCGCAGAGCCGCTGCACTTCTGGGCTATCGATCAGATTAAAACGTCCGCACATACGCGCTCTCTCAAAAGGTAGGTGGCAGGGATTCTTCGCTTGCCTTGTTAGCTAGCAATGCTACTCTTTTTACAGCTTAGCGGCGACGCCCCGAGCAGGGCTGTACACACCGTTTCGCACTGCAAGTTTGCACGGCATTTTTTACACTGTGCCTGTTATGAGGTCTAAGCTTTAATGATGTGCAATCGCTGGAAAACAATAAATCACTGAAGGCTGCCGTAAGAGTGAGAATAACAATGACAAATCGCACCCGTCCGCCCTTTTGCCCTGATAACTCTTCACTTAAACACTTTCCCCTGAAAAGCTCGTTCGTTAAACCCTCGCTCTTCATTCGCGCACTCGCGTGTATTGGAGCGTTAGTGCTGAGCCTGATTTCGCTTACCGCGACGGCGCAGGACATGCAGTACCGAGCTCGGCTGTCACCCATGCCCACCACGCCGCAGACCAAGTCTACGATCACTGGCGCCGGCGAAGCGCTGGCAACATTGTCAGGCACCACGCTAACGCTACGAGGAGACTTTAGCGGCATGAGTTCTGCGGCAACTATAGCTCACGTACATTTCGGCCCGCCGGCGCAGCCCGGGCCGGTTGTGGCCACGCTGGAAATTGCGGCACAGACCTCGGGTGCGCTGAGCGCATCAATCGAACTTACCGTCGAGCAGCTGCGCGCGCTCACTGCCAATTCGCTGTATGTGCAGATTCATAGCGAAAGCAATCCAGCGGGCGAGCTGCGCGGCTGGCTGTTCCCAAAAAGATAATAGAAAAAGAGCAGCGCGCTCTGAGGAGACTATCGGATGTCACTCTCGATCAAACAATTGACTGGGCTTACGCATTTGCTGCTAGAGAAGAGCTCTCTGCGCCGTTTAAGTATTGCCGCCTCGCTTAGCGTTGCGCTAGTGAGCTGTGCGCCCGACTCGCAAACTAACTCGACCGCCAGCATTGATAGCCCTGCAGTAAGCGCTTTTTCTGCGCAGGCCGACGCCGGCGCTGAACTTTTCTCTGCGCAGTGCGCTGTGTGCCACGGGGCGAATCTCGAAGGCACTACTCTTGGCCCGCTCTTAAGCGGCCGGCCGTTCATGCAGCGCTGGGGAGAGCGCACGCCGAGCCTGCTGTTTGCCAATATCAAAGCGAATATGCCGCCGGGCGGCAATGAGAGTTTAGAAG
>JAYOBL010000004.1:10080-30942 GCA_038104835.1 Gammaproteobacteria bacterium
ACTACCTCGCCATCACGGCGCACTTACTCACGAGCAATGGCGTCGACTCCGTCGCTGCGGCGTTAACCGCGACAACGGATTTCACCATTGCCGACAATGCCTCTGAGGTCGCTGCGAGCCGCCAGCGCAGTGCCCCGCCTGCTCCACAGGGATTAACCGTGGCCGGCAACGTCGATGATTTCTCGACCTTTATTCCGGTGAGCGATGCGATGCTGGAGGCACCGGATGCGGCCGATTGGCCCATGATACGGCGCACCTACGACGCTCACAGCTACAGCCCCCTCGATCAGATTACTACCGATAATGTGAGCAGCCTCAGCCTAGAGTGGGTCTGGAATATGCACGAAGGCGATTCCGAGCCGTCGCCACTAGTCTACAAAGGGATTATCTACCTGATAAATCCGGGCAATGTAATTCAGGCGCTTGACGGGCGCAGCGGCGAGCTAATTTGGGAGCACTGGGCTGGCCCTGCCAACCGCCAAGACATGCGCAATATCGCGATCTACAACGACAAGATTATTCAGGCGACTACCGACGCGCGGCTCGTCGCCCTCGATGCGCGGACGGGACAGCAGTTATGGGAAACCGAAGTTGCCGACAGCAGCAAAGGTTTCTCAAATTCCAGCGGGCCGATAGTCGCGGACGGTAAGGTGCTTCTCGGGCTCGCGGGCTGTGCACGCTACATAAAAGAAGACTGCTACATTAGCGCTCACGACGCCAACACGGGCGAACTACTCTGGCGCTTTAACACCATTGCCAAAGCCGACGAACCCGGGGGAGATACCTGGGGCGAGCTAGACGACATCTTCCGCGCCGGCGGCGAAACCTGGATCACCGGCAGCTACGATCCCGAGCTCAAACTCACCTACTGGGGCACGGCGCAGCAAAAGCCTTGGGTTCCAGTGAGCCGGCATCTGACTATTCACGACGAAGGGCTTTTCACTAACTCCACGGTCGCGGTCAATACCGACGACGGGAGCCTAGACTGGCATTTTCAACACGTGCCGGCCGAGGCACTGGATCTAGACGAGGTCTTCGAGCGCGTGCTAATCGACCGGGGTAATGAGAAGCTCGTCTTCTCCCTAGGCAAATACGGCATCCTCTGGAAGAGCGATCGAGTAAGCGGTGAGTTCAAAGGCTATAAGGAAACCGTGTTCCAAAACGCCTTTACCGACATCGATGCAAAAACTGGACGCGTCACCTACCGCGAAGACATACAGAACGCCAAGCTCAACGAGTGGACATCAGCATGCCCGAGTAGCGCCGGCGGCAAAGATTGGCATTCCATGAGCTATCACGAGCCCAGCGGCGTGTTAATCGCGCCGCTCAGTCAAACCTGCTTAGAGAATGCGGCGCGGGAAGTCGCCCTCGTTCAGGGCGGCGGCGGTTTGGCCGCGAGTCGCAAATTTTTTGAGATGCCCGGCACCGACGGAATGCTGGGCAAGATTGGCGCCTACAACGTCGATACGATGGAGGAAGTGTGGAGTCATGAACAGCGCGCTTCCTTCCACACCGGGACACTCTCCACCGCCGGCGATCTCGTCTTTGTGGGCGATCTTGACCGCCGGTTCAAAGCACTGGACGTGCGCACCGGGGAGGTCGTTTGGCAAACGCGACTCGGCACTTCGGTGCAGGGGCATCCGGTCAGTTTTGCTATCGATGGCAAACAGTATATCGCCGTAACGAGCGCGGTGGGCGGAACGAGTCCACGCACGGTGCCCGACGTCATCGCAACTGAGATCACTTACCCACGCTGGGGTAATGCGCTCTATGTATTCAGCCTTCCTGAGGATTAAGCTATGAGCGACGAACAAACCAACGCAGAAATTAGTGAGGACATTCAGCAGCAAGCCGACGGACCTGTTATAGGTCAGGTAGAGTGGCTAGACCTTACGGTGAACGATGCCACGCGAGTGAAGAATTTTTACTCCAAGGTGGTTGGCTGGAAGTCCTCTGACGTGGATATGGGGAGCTACAGCGACTACAGCATCGAAACACCCGCGGACCGCAATACCGTAGCTGGGATCTGTCATGCCCGCGGCCCGAACGCCAATATCCCCAGCCAGTGGCTTGTTTATGTGCGCGTGGCTTCGGTAAGCGAGAGCGCCGAAGAATGTAAGCGCCTAGGCGGCGAAGTCCTAGATGGACCCCGACGCATGGGCGGCAGTCATTTCTGTATTATCAAGGATCCCGAAGGCGCGGTTATGGCGCTGCTCTCTGATTAGACTTTGGCCTAATTCAACTGCTGACTGATTAAGCAGTCACCTAAAGCAATCACCTACACTTCCTCGAGACACAGCTTCTATGACAGCACCTAAGACCGGATCTATAGCCGAGCTCTATATCGTTAGCACAAAACGCGGCGCACCCGAGGCCCGCGAAGCTGTAGACCTGCAAGCAGGGCTGGGTATCGTCGGCGATCGCTACCATGCGAAATCACAGAAAAAACGCGAAGAAGGCGAGGCGGTCGCCGACAATCATCTCAGCCTGGTAGACAAAGCGGTCCTCGAAGACTTTCTCGCTAAGCAGGCGCCGGGCAGCGATCTGGGTCTGGGCGATTTCCGTCGCAGCGTCATAACCCAAGGCATAGACCTTAACGCCCTTGTGGGAAAAGATTTTCTGGTTGGCACTGCACGCTGTCACGGCGTAGAGCTCTGCGAGCCCTGCGCCTTCCTCGCCGCCACCGTCCATCGTGACGTGCTGCCCAAACTAGTTGGACGCGGCGGCCTGCGGGCAATAATTCTCGAAGATGGCAGCGCCGCAATCGGCTCTGAGGTAGCGGCGCTATGAGCGATCACACGCCCGATCACCCCAAGTCCGGTGCGCTAGCCAGCCTGCGTAGCGCGCTAAATCGTCGGCCGCTTTGGATGAATGGCCTGCTCGCATTCTGTGCCTATATGACATTCATCTATCTGCCGTGGGATGTATTCATCAAGCCCTTGGAAGTCGATCAGGAAGTATGGTTTGGGATATTGTTCACAGGCTGGGCGGCGAAAGCGGGCGCACTGCTGCATTGGCTCGTTTACGGCGCTGGCACCTTCGGGCTGTGGCACATGCGCGCTTGGCTGCAGCCGTGGTTGAGTCTGTATCTTCTGCAGATAGCCTACGGCATGGCCTACTGGAGTTTGACCGATCCCCGCGGCAGCGGCCTGCCGGTTGCGCTCATTGTGCCACTAGTTTTTGTCGCACTCGCCGGCTTCGCATGGCGAGAGCGACATCGCTTAAGCTAACGCGGCTGCGCATTAGCGAGCTTAGCGACCGCTGCTTGCCTAAAACCACTTCCAACGCTTAAACAGCGCGATCTGCACGGCCACAACGACGCCCAGCAGCGCACTGAAAATCCAGAATGCGTTAGCGTTGTCCACGCCCGGCACGCCACCCACGTTGATCCCAAGAAGTTCCGGCAGAAAATTAACGCAGCTAGACTTCTATAGTACTTGCTGCGCGTTCGCAGAATATTCGGCGAGCCGAGCATGACTGGGTTAGAATGCCGCCCCTAGCTTTTGCGCCCTGCCCTGCCCATAGAGAATCCCCAGCTCATGCCACTTCTGCGACTCGACAAAGCCTGCCTTAACTTCGGCACCCACGTGCTATTAGATGAGGTCGATTTCGAAATAAAGCGCGGCGCGCGCATAGGCCTGTTGGGTCGCAACGGCGCGGGCAAGACTACTCTCATGAAAGTAATCGAGGGTGCCATGGGCCTTGACGGCGGCGAGCGCTGGCTACGACCCGGAGTCAAGGTCGCCTGGCTGGAACAGAGCCTGCCCGACGCCGATGAGCAGACGGTCTACGATATGGTAGCCGACGGACTTGCCGAGGTGGGCGAGCTGTTGAAGCAATACCACCACCTGACTGCCAACTACGAAAGCGCAGACTTCGCCCAGCTAGAGCGTGTACAGAGCGCCCTTGAGGCAAAGGACGGCTGGAGCCTGAGTCAGAAGGTCGACACCGTGATCTCACAGCTCGACCTGCCCGCGGACAAACTGATGAAAGAGCTCTCCGGCGGCTGGCGCAAGCGTGTAGCGCTGGCCCGCGCACTCGTGCGAGAGCCAGAGCTCTTGCTGCTGGATGAGCCCACCAACCACCTCGATATTCCAGCAATCGAATGGCTTGAGAAACAGCTGCAGGACTACCATGGCGCACTGATGCTAATCACCCACGATCGCAGCTTTCTACAGAACGTAGCGAATAAGATCGTCGAACTCGATCGTGGTCATCTCTACCAGTTCGAAGGCACTTTCGAGCGCTTCCTGCGTTTTCGCGCCGAGCAGTTAGCCGCTGAAGAAACAGCAAATAAACTCTTCGACAAGAAACTCGCAGAAGAAGAAGTGTGGATTAGACAGGGCATCAAGGCGCGGCGCACGCGCAACGAAGGCCGCGTGCGGGCGCTGGAAGCAATGCGCAAGGAGCGCGGCGAGCGTCGCGTGCAACAGGGCAAAGCCAACTTCCAAGTCAGCAGCGCCGAGCGCTCGGGCAAGATCGTGGCGGAGCTTACCGAGATCAGTCAGAGCTTTGGTGACAAGCTCGTGATCGATCAGTTTTCAACGAGCGTGATGCGCGGAGACCGCATCGGCCTGGTCGGCGCCAACGGCGCAGGAAAGTCTACGCTGCTGAAAATACTGCTTGGCCAGCTGCAGCCGACACAGGGCAAAGTGAAGCTCGGCACGAAGCTAGAGGTCGCCTATTTCGATCAGCTGCGCGAGCATCTGGATCTCGAGAAGAACCTTTTAGACAACGTGTGCGGCGGACAGGAATACATCGACATTGGTGGCAAGCGCAAACACGCTATTAGCTATCTCAGCGACTTCCTATTCACACCGGACCGGATTCGCACACCGGCCAAGGCGTTGTCCGGCGGTGAGCAAAATCGCGCAATTCTTGCCAAGGTGTTCAGCAAGCCGGCCAACATCTTGGTGCTCGACGAGCCGACCAACGATCTAGATATTGAAACTCTCGAACTGCTGGAAGACCTGCTACTCGGCTTCGACGGCACGGTGCTGCTGGTGAGCCACGATAGAAAGTTCATGGACAACGTGGTGACCTCGATCATGGTGTTCGAAGAGAACTCGACGGTGCGCGAGTACGTGGGTGGCTACAGCGATTGGGTCGCGCGCGGCGGCAATCTTAGCGATTTTGCCGCGCCGCAGACTCAGGCTCCAGCCAAGGCGGCTGCGCCCGTGCAAGAAACCCCTAAAGCGGAGCCTGTTGAGGCCAAGACAAAGAAGAGCTTAAGCTACAAGGAGAAACGCGCCTTAGAAGACGCGCTAAAGCAAATCGACAGACTAGAGGCACGACAGGCCGAGCTCGAATCCGCCATGTCCCAGCCGAGCTTCTATGACGGCGATGCGCAGGCGGTTGAGGCGACGCTCAAAGAGGTCGCCACGGTCGCCGAGGAACTCGCGGCAGCTTACGAGCAATGGGAAGCCCTCGAGAGCTAGGCTACCTCGGCATCGGGCACCAAGCGGCCTTCGCTGAAATCGCGAATGGCCTGCTGAATCTCGGCGGCGGTGTTCATCACGAACGGTCCGCGCTGCACGATAGGCTCGCCAATGGGCTTGCCAGTTATCACAAGCAACCTCGACCCCGCAGCCGTCACAAGCTCTAACTCACCGGAGCGAGAAAGGCGCGCAAGCTGCCCCGACTTCAGAGCGAAGCGCTGCTCAGCGGTTTGAACCTCGCCCTCGTAGACATAGACCAAAGCCGTGTGTCCGTCGGGAATCTCAATGTTGAGCGTTTGCGCCGCCGGTGTGGAAACATCGATATAGCCGGGCTCGGTGGAGCGGCCATGGTCAGCGCCCTCGGCCTTATCCTGCTCCAATACGCCCGCCACAGCCTCACCGTTGAGTAGCAGCCGTCCCGCGATAGCCTTAACCTCGGCACCGTCGACGCGGTAACGCGGAATGTCGGCGGCGGCGAGCTCGCTGTATTCCGCCGGCGTCATTTTCTCGGCCGCTGGCAGATTCACCCACAGCTGAAAGCCGCGCATACGCCCTTCTTCCTGCTTTGGCATCTCCGAATGGATAACGCCGGAGCCCGCCTTCATCCACTGTACGTCCCCCGGCTGCAGCTGACCAACATTGCCCATATGGTCGCGATGCTCCATATGGCCTTCGAGCATATAGGTCACGGTTTCGAAGCCGCGGTGGGGGTGGGAAGGAAAGCCTGCGATGTAGTCCGAGGCGTCGTTCGAGCCAAACTCATCGAGCATGAGGAAGGGGTCGAAGCGGCTAAGATCGCCGCCCCCGAAGACGCGCTTGAGCTTTACGCCAGCGCCGTCGCTAGCCGCTTGGCCGGTTAGCACTTCCTCGATCTTTCGCTTTTCGCTGCTTATCATCGTCATCTCTCCCAAAATCTAGTTAATGCTTACTTACGCTAGCGCTGCTTTTTCTATTGCCTCTCGTGCCGCCGCAAGCCCGGCTTCGCGAGGTTCATCGCCCATATTGAGGCCCTCGGCGCTGATGAACTCGACATCGCTAATACCAATAAAGTTCATGATGACGCGCATATAGGGACGCATAAAGTCGCTTACACCCGCCTCGTGTTGACCACCGAGCGCGCTGACCAGATAGGCCTTCTTCCCCTGCAGCAGACCAACGGGGCCAGTGTCAGTGTACTTAAACGTTACGCCGGCGCGGGCTATATGATCGACCCAGGATTTGAGAAGCGATGGGATAGTGAAGTTGTACATGGGCAGTGCAATGATCAGCGTGTCTGCAGCAATGACTTCATCGATGAGCTCGTCCGCAAAAGCGACCGCCGCCGCCTGCTCGGGGCTGCGTTCGGGGGCCGCCGTCATCAGCGCTGCCAGGCGCTCGGCGTCGAAATGGGGCACGGGGGTCGCGGCTAGGTCCCTATCGTTCACTGCGATAGGGCCCTGCGCTGCTAAGGCGTCTGTGAGCTCTGCCGCAAGCTGGCGGCTTACACTGTTGCTGCCTGTGATGCTGCTGTTAATGCGAAGTACCTGGGTCATAGTGAAATCCTCTGGTTTGGGCTAATAAGCCTGTAGATGCGTGTTGAGGAGCATAATAGGGCAAAATATTAGGTTTAATAGTGCAAAATATTGGCTTAAAATATCTAAAAATTAGATTAATAGGCGCACCATGCATCCGCGTATTTCCCTAGAGCAGTGGCAAACCCTGTGCAGCGTTGTCGCCGAGGGCTCTTTCGCGCGCGCCGCCGAGGCGCTCAACAAAAGCCAGTCGAGCGTGAGCTACGCCATCGCGCAGCTCAATGCCCACCTACCGCAGCCTGTGCTGCGCATTGAAGGTCGCCGCGCGGTCCTCACCGAGGCTGGCAAGGTCCTGCATCGCCACGCACAGCAGCTCATTGCCCAGGCGCAGGAGGCGGAATCGGTAGCTCGCTCCCTGGCGATGGGATTCGAAGCCGAGGTGTGCCTCGCAGTTGACGCCCTTCAGTCGGTCGGCGCGCTAGCCCCAGCGCTCGCGGCCTTCTCCGAGTCTTTTCCCGCTACTCGGCTGCGCGTACTCGAGACCACGCTGTCCGGCACCACCGAGGCACTTCTGGAACAGCGCGCAGACTTGATCCTAGGGCCAGAAGTACCCGTCGGCTTTGTCGGCCGCCCCCTGCGCAGCGCGACGCTAATCCCAGTGGCAGCGCCGAGCCATCCGCTGTGCGCGCAGGGGCGCGACTTAGACGAGCAAGATTTGCGCAGCCACAGGCAGCTCGTGCTACGAGACTCCGGCGCTAAGCGCAGCATCGATGCCGGCTGGCTGCAGGCGGAGAAGCGATGGACGGTGAGCCACTTCGCTACCAGCATTGAGCTTCTCAAGAGCGGGCTCGCGTTCGCCTTCCTCCCGCAGGGCTGGATCAGCAAGGAGCTGACCGCAGGCGAACTTATGCGCCTGCCATTGAGCCAGCCGATGGACAGGCCGGTGCCGCTTTTCCTGATCCTCGCAGCGCAGCAGGCGGCGGGACCCGCGACACAGGGCCTCGCCGATCTGCTTATTCAGCAACTGCAGTAACAGCAGGCGGGAGTCAATGATGCTTAAGCGGCGAGCGAGACAATCCAGTATTCACTGGTCAGCAGAATCAAGGCTAAGCACAGTGCCAGTATGAATGGTAAGAGGGATTTGGATTCAGGCGGCTTTAAGCCTCCTTCAACATCACCAGCATCACAGGGCCTTGGGTTTACCAGCTTCCAACCAGCAGTTCCGATGAGTGCTAGCGACATTGAGGCGAGAGCAAGAAAATGAGATTCAAGGACCATGAGCCTGCTCATCCATGATCCGCTTATTCCAATAGCCAGAAGTAACATTGGGCCAATGCAGCAGATACTCGCTGCGATAGAAGAAATCACACCACCGACTAACAGCATCGATGGGTCGGTTCTTTTGCTGATTGCGCTGACAGAGTCGAACATATGTTTAGGCCAATAGTTACTCAATTCTAATCCGACTTTTTCACAGCAGAGGGGAACCCAATATCTGTAGTCGCCGTTAGCATGGCTTGGGTATCAATAACTGTAGGCGAGTAGATCACGATTGCCTCTTTAGCATCGTAGTCTATCTCGACTGACTCTATACCCTCGAGTCGCTTGAGTGAGTTGCGCACGGCAACAACACAGGCAGCTCAAGTCATATTCTCTACCTGGAGGACAATCTCCTCATGTTCGGGCGGCAACAGTTGCGAGTTGGCAAAGGCAGCCGAAGCAAGCAAGAGAAAGAACGGAAGCATGCTAGCCCTAATTATTTTAAGATCAAGCCGTCTCATAGACACTTCTCCTGAAAGTAATCGGTTTTTAGGCAGAGCTGGCGCAACACGGACACCCTGCTCCACCACTCAACATTATCGTTTCTGCGGATTTAAAATTTTGTTCCGCGGTACGTTTTGTTTTCGCAACAAGAGACGGACTCGCTTCAGCCATTGGATCAGGTTTCGCTAATTCGATTTCTTGTCCGTAGTAGCCAGTGCGGATCTGATACTGGTGTTGAGCTATATCGGTCTCAACTTCGATCGTGTTGGCATCAAGAATCCGTATGTTATTCATTGCCTGCCCATCCTGAATGACAAAAGCTTCTGCTGCATTTGGTAAATTAGTTATTCGCCACTTAGTAGTGCGGCCAGCCGCATTCCTATCACCGGCGTAGGTGCCAATATGCAAGATGCCGTTTTCTTTATCATTCCAAGCCGTATCCACGCCCAGATTTGGGTAATCGACACCTTCTAAGGTTGGAGCAGTGTACTTGTCCATGTGCTTGACCTGGAAAGCATTAATCCAATCACCTTCAGCTATCTCACTGATCATCTGCTGCGCGGTAGAGGTGCCGCGTGGCCAGGGTTCGTCACGACCTGCCCACCAGCCAAACCGATCCTTGTCGTCACCAAAAAATCTTGGCTCAGAGAACTCTTCTGCCGCTGCCTGTAACCGTTCGAACACCTTGTCGTCTCCCAGAGCCTTGGCCATCGCCTGAGCTAGAGCGTTTGGCCGAACATCTGTCGACGGATTGCGTATTCCACTAGCGTTCACAATGCCCTCATAGATTTGCGTGGCGATTTCGGTGGATTGAGGCAATAGATAGAACGCTGTGCCAGCACCAGCAGCAGTACCAGGCAGAGTAAAATGAAAGCTCTCGAGCGGATCATAATAAAAAGTCATGCGCTCAATTTCATTTTTGTTATTGAATACCATGTAATTATCTTTCATGAATTCAATCCAGTTTTCGAAGGCGCCATGAGCATTGGTTACGCCAAGCTGGTCAGAAAGATAAATCCCAAGGCCGGCGGCGGAATTACAGAAGGGCCAAACTTTGGTGTTCTCGCAATGGGGGCCTTCCGGATGATCTGTATATTGCCGGTGCAAATGCTCCACAATTCGAGGCTGGGTCCATTCGAATTTCTCATTTTCATAACCCGCTATTTCCCAAGACTGCTCCCATTTGTCATCACCAGAAACATATTTGTAAATAGAAAGAACAAGATTCAGCCAGCCACGAAAAAATAGGTTGCCATCTGCACCTATTGGATCCGGTTGTAGGCCCCAAGGCTCTGCTCCATTAGCTGTCCAACCTGGGCGATCATAAGTGTCTCTTATCTGAGTAGGCCACGCCTGGTAGCCAAATGCGTTGCCGGCGTTGTACTGGTCTCGCTGTGGGCTAGGACCAATAAAAGTATTCCAATCGATAGCGGCCCAATAGGAAGTATGGCGGCTAGCCAACTCATCCATTATTCGAGTGTAGACCTCTCGCCATGCTGGCGTCTGGTCGGCCATCAAAAGCACTGGATAACTGGAATCGGCTAGATCAAAGCGCGGATAGCTCAGCATTGGGGGCGCAGCATACTGATCCCACCATGGATGAGGCCCAATACCATCAACTGAGAAGTCAATCTCTCCGCGGGGCAACTGAATTCCCCAGGGCAGCTCAATGTCTTCGCGATAGCCCCAGTCATCTGGCGTCGTTGCTTTCTCCCAGATGAATCGTAACCAGCCTTTAGTCCGATCATTGTGAGTTGGATAGAGAGGGCTTGAAGAGGGTTGTGCGTTGACGCGTGGGACACTTAGTGTCGCCGCCCCTCCAATAATTGCGCCACTCTTCAAGAAAGCGCGACGCGAATAATTCTGTGACTTGTTCATTCTCACCCCCTGAAGCTCAGGATTTCTGTGCAGCAGTAGTCTTTTTGTCACTCTAACGGCTTCGTTTCTAGACGGTTTTAGAACCCTTTAGGAATAGAGAATAACGAGAGGATTCAGATTAAAAATAGATAAATTTGCGCTGCTCCTCTGTGAAGGTTCCGAATCCTCTCGCCACACCCTGAAGCCGCAGTAATACCTCTGAGACATTGGAAAGCCGTCGTCTATCACCCGCGTTGGTCTGTGCGACTTCGGCGTTATGCGCACCATCGATGCCTGCTGACTGCGGGCGGAGAGGCGATGGCTGTCGCAGCTGTTAATGGTCTTCGTAGCACAGCAGGCGGCACAATTATTCAGCTCTGATTCAGACCCAAGCCCTAAACTGAGCCTACCTTGAGGCCAACTTCGGCCGCTGCGAATCAATCAGGGAGAAAGGCTATGACGAAACTTGGTCTCTACACGGTGAAAAAAGCGGGCTTGGTCTACTCGGGCCTGGCGTTGAATTTTTTGCTGGTTGCGCTGCTGTTACTCAGCACAAGCTCGGCCCATGCGGACGGCCGCGGATGGCGTGCAGACCGCCACGGCGGCTACTTTAACAATCGGTCCCATTGGAAAGCGGCGGGCGGCCGTCAGTACCGCCGCAATTGGGGAGTAAACCGCGGCGGTTTTAATCGCGGCTGGGGCCACAGCGCTTGGCGCGGCGCACGACACCGCAATAGTCAGATTTTCATTGGCGGCGCGGTTAGCGCATTTGCTGGCAGCCTGCTTTATTCTAATAACCTGCACAGGCCCGCTCGGTCGGTCACTGTCGTTCACGACTTCCACACTCCGCGAGTACAGAGCGTGCCGACTTACTATTCGCCGAGCTATTCAGCGCGCTACTCACCACTCAAGTCACAACGCGTAATGAGCACCCCCCGACCCATCCCCTTGGTTTCTCCGGACAGTATTCAAAGCTCCCTGCCCAAGACGGCAAGCAGTTCGGCGAATAGTGCGCCGGCGACACGCTGGCTGCTGGACCTCGCGGGCAACTGCTATCGAATCACCACAAACGCGGCGGGAGAGGAGCTCCGCGAGCAGCGAGATACTGCAGCTTGTACCGCTTTCTGATCCCGCTCGGGAGCAAGTCGGGCTATACTGAGGTCCGAATGCGCCGGTGACTGTCGGCGGCACACGCTAGCTACGGAGGCTCAAGTGACTCACTCCTTTCTCTCGCGCTTTGCCCAAGAGCGCAGCGCAGGCATCGCCCGCACTCCGCTCGCTCTCACCCTCTTGGCTCTTCTGCTCGCAGGCTGTGAAAGCTCGCCGATGAACCGCAGTCAGATCGTACTCTACTCAGAGTCAGACATGGCGGCGCAGGGAACCGAAGCCTACGCGCAGATGCGCCGCGAAATCCCCATTAGCCAAGACGCGAGCGCCACAAGCTATGTGAACTGCGTGGCGGAGCGTGTGGTTGAAGCACTGCCGTTGGAACAGCAGACTCGCTATGTTTGGGAGGTCACTCTATTCGCCGACTCGCAGGTAAACGCCTTCGCTCTGCCCGGTGGCAAGATCGGTGTTTACGAAGGCCTCTTGGACGTGGCGATCAATCAGCATCAGCTGGCGGCGGTCATGGCCCACGAAGTAGGTCATGTGCTGGCAAGCCACAGCAATGAAAGGGCGAGCCAGGCGACGCTCCGAAACGTCGGTTTCGGCGTCGCGCAGCTGCTAGGCGTGTCAGACTCCACGCTTCAGGCTTGGGATTTAGGCACTCAGCTGGGATTATTCCTACCCTTTAACCGCTCGCAGGAAAGCGAGGCGGACGTTATCGGGCTGACGCTAATGGCGCGCGGCGGCTTCGAACCCGAAGAGAGCATTACGCTTTGGGAGAACATGGCCGCGAGCGCAGGCGCCCGCTCTCCCGAGCTGCTCTCTACTCACCCCTCACCAAACACCCGTATAAGCGACCTGCGGGCAGGCATGCAGGGCGCCGAAATCGAACGCGATGCAGCCCAGGCTCAGGGCCGCTACCCCGACTGCATTCGCTAGTTTTCGTGAACGTGCACATCCAGCTGGGGGAACGGGATGCTGAGACCGTTTGCGCCAAACTGTCTGAAGACGCTGTCATTCATTGCAAAATGCACATCCCAATAGTCAGGCGCTTTTACCCAGGCCCGCACGACAAGATTGACCGAGCTATCGCCAAGCGATGACAGCGCAACCAAGGGCGCGGGGTCTTTAAGCACGCGCTCATCAGCGGAAAGCAGGGAGTGGATCAGCTCATAGGCTTTGTCTATGTCGTCTGAATAGCCAATGCCGAAGGTCCAATCAACCCGGCGCAGGGGCTGAGTCGAGTAGTTGATCAGCGCCCCGTTCGCGAGAGGGCCGTTGGGTATCAAGACGGTCTTATTGTCGGGAGTCGTCAGCACGGTAATGAATATCTGTATTTCTTTGACGACACCGGAGTACCCCTGCGCTTCGATGAAATCACCCACTTTATAGGGTTTAAAGAGGAGCACCATCACCCCGCCGGCGAAATTCTGCAGAGTCCCCGACAGCGCCATGCCAATGGCAAGGCCCGCGGCAGCCAGTATCGCAACGAAAGACGTCATCTCGATACCAAGCACACTGAGCGCGGTAATGTAGACGAGTGCCTTGAGTCCCATCGAACTTAGACTGCCGAGGAAGCTGCGCAGTGACGGGTCTATATTTCCGCGATCAAGGGCCTTGTTTAGAACGCGCATAGCGAGGCCAATGGCGAAAAGCCCAGCCACAAGCGTTGCGACGGCGAGGACTATCGACGTGCCCCAGGCAACGAGAAGATCGAAAAGCTGTTCCTGCGAAAATTCCATGGTCTTGCTCCAAGAGTGCGGGTCCGTTCGTGATAACGCAGCGCCCGCGCGCCGCATACAGCCCAATGAGACCGGATGCCCGGCGATTTAATTCCAAAAAAAACCGGTGGTGACGCGGGGCCAGCACCGGTTCTTTAATCAGCCGCCATAACTCCGGCGGCTAAATGACTACAGCGAGCGCAGGTAAGCGAGTATTTGCTGACGCTGTTGGCGATTGAGATCGCGATAAATCTCAGGCATTACCGAAGTCTTGCTGTCGCGAACCTCTTGCACACGATCCTTGAAATAGGTGCGCCACAGCTTGCCGTCGAGGCTTTGAATCTGCAACGAGGTTTCGGTTTCGTTGCGCGCTACACCGCGAATAACCGTGCCGTCCTGCAGCTCAACCTCTTTAACTGGGAAGCCTTGACTGAATTTAGCCGAAGGCTTGGCGAAGGCTTCTTGCAGAGCGTCATCGCCAAGCTTGGCATAGACGCCGTCAAGAACTGGACCCACTCGTCCACCCGCATCGCCCACGGTGTGGCAGCTACTACACTGTGCCGAGCCATTAAAAAGCTCGCGGCCGGCAATCGCTATCGGGTCATCGGCGATGGGGTCTTCGGCCTCTAAAACAATACCGAGCTTTCCCTGCATCGCGCGGACGTAGTTCGCGGTGTCTAGCAGTTCTTCTGCGCTCAACGAATCGCCCCAGGCCGCCATGCCGGTGCCCTCGCGGCCGTTGCGAATCACCGCGAGCAGCTCAAGATCTTCAAGCCCCTTGGCGCTATCGTCGACCAGAGACTTGCCCATTGCCTGACCTTCTCCAGTTACGCCGTGGCACACCGCGCAGTAAGAGTTAAACAGGGTGAGCCCTTCGCTTAGTCCAGCGAGTGCGTTGGCGGAGAAGCCCGCTAGTACGGCGCTCAGCGCTAAACGCGCTACCTGCCTGTTAATCGTTGCTAATTTCATAACTGGTTTCCTTGCTGTTTACTGCCAATTTACAAGCTGAACAGAATATAGTTGCCCGGCGAAATACCCGTCGCGACTCCTGCGCGCGAAGCCGGGTCACGCGTGCCCGAGGCGATGCCGATGTACTGCTTGCCGTCGATCGTAAAACTCGTTGGCGGAGCATACAGGCCGCTGCCAGTCTGGAACTTCCACAGCACCTCGCCGGTCTCATCGTTCAGCGCGTAGAGGTAGCCGTCGGGGGCTCCCGAGAACACAAGCCCGCCGCCCGTTGCCAGGGTGCCAGCCCAGGCGAAGTTGCCGGGCATTTCTTTTTGCCAGTCAACCTCACCGGTGAGCATATTAAACGCGACTACCCAGCCGGTGCCTGTGGTGTCGAACTGCACCATGCCACCAAGATCCATCGTGCCTGGGCGGCCTTCACCTTCGCGGCGAATAAATCGTGTGCCCCACTCGGTGGTTGGAATATAGAGCATGTGCGTGTCGGGGCTGTAGGACGCCGGCGGCCAGTTTTTGCCGCCGTAGAGGCCGGGGAACACCATCTCGTTCTTAGGCTCTTTGAAGGCTTCTTTGAGAACTGGCTTGCCCGACTCATCACGGTCGGCCCAGTTTACGCGTGTGTACTCACCCGCGTAGAGGAACTCGCCGGTAAAACGGTCAAGGCCGTAGACGTGGCCGTTGCGCGAGACCTGCACAACCATCTTGCGCAGCTCGCCCTCCCACATCTCCTCAATAATCATCGGCTCTGAGGTTGAGTCGTGATCGAATTCGTCGCGCGGCGACGTTTGGAAGTACCACTCAAGCTCGCCGGTGTCGGCGTCCAGAGCGACTACCGAATTGGTGTAGAGGTTATCGCCCGCGCGCACCTTGGCGTTGACATCCGGCCAAGGGTTGCCGGTGCCCCAGAAAATGAGATCAGTTTCTGGATCGTAAGTTCCAGTAACCCAGGTTGGGCCGCCGCCAGTTTTCCACGAGTCGTCTAGCCAAGTGTCGTTATTGGGGTCATCTTCGCCAGCGGTGGTGTAGAAGCGCCAGCGCAGCTCGCCGGTATTAACGTCATAGGCGTCAATGAATCCGCGAATGCCGAACTCGCCTCCGCCCACTCCGATGAGCACCATGTCTTTAACTATGAGCGGCGCGCCGGTGATCGAGATAGAGTCACGGTTGTCGCCTACTTCCACGTCCCAGAGCTGTGTACCTGTTGCCGCGTCGAACGCCATCAGGTGGGCATCGAGCGTGCCATAGAAAACCATGTCTTCGTAAAGCGCCACACCGCGGTTATGAGGGCCGCAGCAGAGATCGACATCCTCGAAGTTGTGGTCATAGCGCCACAGCTCGCCGCCGGTCAAAGGGTCTACCACGATGAGATGGCTGTTAGCGGTTGTGAGGTACATGCGGCCATCGTTTACCAGCGCTGTCACCTCAAACGCTCCGCCGTTAACCCCAGTGGGCTTGATCCATACGGGGCGTAGATCCTTAACCGAATCGCGGTTAATCTGATCGTCCGGCATATAGCGCCAGGCACCGTAATTGCGCCCGTATTGCACCCATCGGTCTGAGTAGTCCTGTGCGTTCTCCAATACTTCGGTGGTCACGTTCTGCGCATGACTCGCACCGAAGGACGAAAGCCCCCCGAGCAAGAGCGCAACCAGCGCCTTTTGCCAACCTTTCATCTTCACCATGATAAAGCCCTAAATCTTATTAAAATTAACTAGTTATTTGTCTTTTTCTACAAGCGCCGAAGTCCGTTTAGACACCTAAATACCGCCTTCAATTAAGCTATAAACTCCTGTGGGCTGTCAACGCATGCAACGCCGCCGCCACACGCCTTGCCAGCCCTTGCTGAACAGGCTAAAACTGCCCCTCACTTAAAGGCTTTAAAAGGGAATTTGCATGATCATTTACGGAGTTGCGCTGCTTTCGGGCTGTTTGCTGCTTGGCATGCTGATGGGCCAAGCACTGGGGCTTATGCTCGGGATCGATGCCAATGTCGGCGGCGTGGGACTGGCGATGCTGCTACTTGTAGTTAGCAGCAACTCGCCCCGCTTCAAGACCCTTACCAGCGACAATGCCGCGCTAGGCATCCGTTTCTGGAGTGCGATGTATATTCCCATCGTGGTCGCCATGGCGGCGCAGCAGAATGTCGCCGCCGCCGCATCGGGTGGTTTGCTCGCCCTAACCGCAGGGGTCGCAGCCGTGGTCGTGAGCTTCGCCTTGGTACCCGTTATTAGCAAACTTGGCGCCGAGGAGGACGAGGCATGATGGATCTTGTCAGCTCGGTCTTCACCCGCAACAGCCTTATCGTCGCCTTTGCAGTCATTGGCCTAACAATCTGGCTGTCGTACTGGCTCGCGGACAAACTCACCGCCGGGCGCATTCACGGCTCGGCGATCGCCATCGCCCTCGGCCTTGTCGCCGCATACTGGGGCGGCACGGTAACCGGCGGCGCTAAAGGCGTTGCCGACCTTTCACTGCTCGGCGGAATAGGCCTTATGGGCGGCGGCATGCTGCGCGATTTCGCGATTGTCTCTACCGCGTTCGGCGTGCAGCTCAGCGAACTGAAAAAGGCGGGGCTTGCTGGCGTCGTCTCAATATTCGCCGGCGTTATCGTGTCTTTCATCGTTGGCGCGGCGGTCGCCGTCGCCTTCGGCTACACAGATCCTATCGCCATCACGACGATTGGCGCGGGCGCAGTCACTTATATAGTAGGACCGGTAACCGGTGAGGCTATTGGCGCTAGTGGCGATGTCGTCACGCTGAGCGTTGCAGCGGGACTCGTGAAGTCTATTCTCGTGATGATCGGCACACCGCTCGTCGCCCGCTCGATAGGGCTGAGCAATCCGCAATCAGCCATGGTATTCGGCGGGCTCATGGGCACCACAAGCGGTGTGGCGGCGGGGCTGGCGGCCACGAACCCGAAACTCGTGCCCTACGGTGCAATGACGGCTACGTTCTACACCGGCGTCGGCTGTCTTTTAGGCCCGTCACTCTTGTTTTTCTTAGTGAGCCTTATTTTTTAGTCTCAGCCTGCCTCGCGCGCTGAGAACTGAGCCTCAACTAGGTATACTGCCCAATAGCCAACGCGCAACCCCGCGCGACCAAATTTTGATCGAGGCCCGTTTTTCATGACCACCAGCAGTTCCTTTTCCCTGTCCTTTCCCAAGCTCAATCCCAACAACCTCGACACGGCTCTAGTTGAGGCGAGCGACGGGAGCAATAGAGTCATTTCCTACGCGGCGCTGAATCTGCGCTGTGACCTATTTGCCGCGGGCCTATTGGCCGAAAAATCCGACCTCAAAGAAGAGCGTATTGCCTTCTTCATGCCGGCGAGCATCGACTACGTCACCACGCTGCACGGCATATGGCGTGCCGGGGGGATCGCCGTGCCTCTGAATGTCGCATCTGCGGTGGCAGAGCTCGAGCACTCACTTACCAGCGCCAGTGTGAGCCGAATGATCGCCAACGGCGAATACCGCGAGTCTTTGAAGGAGCTTTGCGCCCGCTTAAGCATCGAGTTGCTTAGCGTCGACGAGGTCATGGCAGCAGAGGTGAAGGCGCTCCCTGAGATCACGCAAGAACGCAGAGCGATGATGCTTTTCACCTCGGGGACAACGAACAAGCCCAAGGGCGTAGTGAGCACACATAGGACCATTGCCGCCCAGATCACCACCCTGATCGACGCTTGGGCCTGGTCCGATGCCGATACTATTCCACTGTTTCTGCCGCTTCATCACATACACGGCATAATCAATATCCTCAGCTGCGGACTGTGGGCGGGCGCCACGGTTGATCTGTTTGAGAAATTCGACATGCCGGCGATAAGCGCCAAGGTCGTGAGCAAACGCTACAACGTGTTCATGGCCGTACCGACCATTTACGTCAAGCTGATCCAGTATTTCGACACGCTTGAAAAAGACGCGGTTGAAAAAATCTGCGCTGGATTTAAGCAAATGCGTTTGAATATTTCCGGCTCCGCCGCCTGCCCCGTTAAGCTGTTCGAACAATGGCAGGAACTCACCGGTCAAGTACTTCTCGAGCGCTACGGCATGACAGAAATCGGGATGGGAATCTCTAATCCTTACAAAGGCGAGCGCCGAGCGGGCCATGTCGGTCTGCCCCTGTCCGGTGTTGAGGTTAAACTGATCGGCGAAGACGGCCAAGAAATCAGCGAAGAGCAAAGCCCGGGGGAGATTCGGGTCCGCGGCGACAATGTGTTCCAAGAATATTGGAACAACGAGGCCGCAACCAAAGAGAGCTTCGTCGACGGCTGGTTCTGCACTGGCGACGTTGCGGTTATCGACAAAG
This sequence comes from Gammaproteobacteria bacterium, assembly GCA_038104835.1. Taxonomy (GTDB): domain Bacteria; phylum Pseudomonadota; class Gammaproteobacteria; order Pseudomonadales; family Pseudohongiellaceae; genus UBA9145. The sequence goes on from JAYOBL010000004.1 coordinate 28,750, forward strand.
GCTATTACCGCATCATGGGGCGCTCATCGGTAGATATCATCAAGTCCGGCGGCTACAAGCTCTCGGCCTTAGAAATCGAAGGCACGCTGCTCACGCACGAGAGCATCGCCGAGGTGGCTGTCATCGGCGTTGAAGACGAAACTTGGGGCGAAGCCGTAAGTGCCTTCGTGGTGCTGAAGCCTGATGCTTCGCTAAGCTTTGACGAACTCAAAGCCTGGTGCGACGGCAAGATGTCCGCCTACAAAATTCCTAAGAATCTACACCTGCTCGAAGCGCTGCCGCGCAACGCGATGGGCAAAGTGACCAAGCCTGCGCTTAAGACACTGACTAGTTAGGGAAGACCATGGAATCGATCTACTACGTGCTCTGCTGGCATTGCCATCGCCGCTGTAAACATTGCTACGAAGCGCGCTTTCGGCCCTACATCCGCGACGAGCTCGCCGCTGTAGTTAGCGAAGCGCAGCGTAATGCTCCGAAGGTCGTGGCAAATCTGCCTGAGCGTCTGACGTATAAGGAGCTGGCAAGCGCAGAGGAACGCGCGAACGGCGCAGAGACCTTTGTGGAGCGCAGCGGGAAAATTATCCTCTCCGGCGGCGACGTGCTAACCGAGCCCGTACGCGAGGCGGTCCTTTACCCAACTCTCGCGGCGATTCGCGAAAAATATGCGGCGCAGGGCGGCGTGCGCGTGGTTGTGCAGACTACCGGCGATCTTCTGACTCCGGAGATTATTCGCGAGCTCGTTGATCTCGGTGTGTGGACCATCTCTGTGTCTGGCATGGACGATTTCCACGTGGGCATGGAAGGCGATAAGAAGCGCGTTTTCGCCGATAAAGTCACTGCGATGCTCGAGGCTAACGGAGTAAGTGCCGCGGATCCCAACGCTGACCGCCACGAGCGCGGCTATGAACAAGGTCCGCTATTTAATATGTTCGGCGCCAACGAAGAGACTTGGATAGGCAAACTCTGGCCGCGGGGGCGGGCTTGGGAGAACGGGCTCTCTAGCGCGACGCTGCAGGACAATTTCTGCAACGCGTGGTCCGGCGGTTTGAACTTCCTAGATCACGGCTACGCCGGCTCCGAGGTATCTATAGACCCCAACGGAGATGTTTTCCCCTGCTGCATTAAAACGGCGCACCCACTGGGCAATCTCGTCGAAGAACCGCTGCTCGATATTTTAGACAGCTTAGTCAGCATGCCCGCCATGGAAGCGATTAACGCCGGCAAACCCGAACGCATGGGTTTAGCAGACGGCTGGGACAGAGAACGCTTTTTCGCCGAATCGCGCACCGAAACCCCGCAGGGCGAACCCTATGAAAACCTCTGCATAGCCTGCGACAAATTCCATCGCGAGGTGCTAGGCGAAGCACTTGATCAGCTGCGCAGTCAGCGGCGTGGTCGTAGACTCGGCGTCATTGCGAGCAATGCTTAGCGCAAGGCGATTGCGTCGCTCGCTTGCCGGCGGTTTCGCATTTTTCGCGGCTCCTCTTCTGGCCGCGGCGCCTCTTTTGGCCGCGGCTCAAACCCCTTGGAGCGAAATTTTGCGCGAGGCCGAGGGGCAGACTGTCTACTTTCACGCCTGGGGCGGCGACGTTGCACTTAACGCCCAGCTGCAAAAGGTGGCGGAGCAGCTTAACGAAAAGTTCAAGATTGATTTACAGCACATCAAACTTGCCGACACGACCCATGCGGTGACGCGTCTCATTGCAGAAGCGCAGGCCGGCAACACTGAAAACGGCAGCGCCGATCTGCTTTGGATCAATGGCGAGAATTTTGCTGCTCTCAAACAGCAGTCGCTGCTGTTTGGGCCATGGGCGGAATCGCTGCCACACTTCGAATTGCTCGATGCCGATAGCCACCCGCAGGTACTCAAAGATTTCGGCGTGGCGACCGACGGTTACGAGTCGCCATGGACTCGCTCGCAGCTTATCTTCTACCACGACTCGGCTAGGCTTCCCGAGCCGCCGCGCTCAATCCCGGCGCTACTAAATTGGGCGCGCGCAAACCCCAGCGAGTTTACCTATCCCAAACCGCCTTCGTTCCTTGGTACAACCTTTCTGAAGCAGGCGCTCATCGAGCTGGTAGACAAGTCTTTTGGTGATGAGGGCTTGGCGCGCCTAGCCGAGCCGCCCGGAAAAGATTTCGATACGATAAGCGCCCCGCTCTGGGAGTTTCTCGACGCACTGCACCCTACGC
>JAYOBL010000004.1:30952-77584 GCA_038104835.1 Gammaproteobacteria bacterium
CCCTACGCTGTTGCGCGCGGGGCGGCATTTTCCAAACAACGGTGCGCAGCTGCGCGCCGCGCTAAACGACAAAGAGCTGAGCCTTGCGTTCGCGTTCAATCCGAATGAAGTCACGAGCGCCATCGCTCGCGGAGATCTCGCGGCGACGACGCGCAGCTATGTTTTCGATCAAGGTACGCTCAGCAACGTAAGCTTCGTTGCGATTCCTTTCAACGCGCCCAGCAAAGCTGCTGCACAAGTCACTGCCAACTTTCTTCTAGCGCCGGAGGTTCAGTTCGCGGCAGCTATTAACCCGCTGCTGGCGAGCCAGCCTGTGATTCCCTTTAATCGCTTTAGCACTGCCCAGCGGCAACAGCTGGCACGCCAAGCTAAAGCGCCCGGCAGCGTGCATCCGCAGGAGCTCAGTCGCACCTTGCACGAGCCCCATCCGCAGTGGACTGTAGCGCTAGAGAGTGAGTGGCTCGCGCGCTACGAGGGCGGGCGTAAGTGAACACTCTTCAGCCGCGCAATAGACCGGCGCAGTTCCTCGCCTACTTTCTTTTACTTATCCTTGGCTTTGCGCTTGCGATGGGCAGTGGCCTTGCGTTCTACCCCGCGTTTTTCCCTCAGTACAGCGAGCCCTTTGCTCAGCTGTTTGTAACTCCGGGTATCGCGCGAAGTACAGTGGTGAGCCTCGTCGCGGGCCTGCTCACGCCAGCGGCCTCGCTGGCGAGCGTTTTTCTTTTTCTAGCCGCAACGCAGGGCAGCAAACTCGGCCGCTGGATCTCACAGTTGGCAGCGCCCGTACTCGCGATACCCCACGCAGCCGCTGCATTTGGCCTGCTTGTTCTGCTATCGCCCACCGGCGTAGTCAGTCGGGCCGTCGCTTCGCTTATGCAGTGGCAGACGCCGCCGGACGTGCTATTTCCCAACGACAGCCTTGGCTTGGCTTTCGTGGCGGGCCTTACCTTAAAAGAAATTCCTTTCCTGCTATTCGTTTCACTCGCCCTGCTGCCGAGCTTAGACGCGCCGCGGCGAGTGGCACTCGCTCGCACCCTAGGACATACGCCGACAGCCGCATGGCTGCTTAGCGTCGCGCCCGCCCTATACGGGCTTATCCGCTTGCCCGTTTTCGCGGTTATTGTTTTCGCGTCGTCTGCGGTCGACGTGGCTCTGATTCTCGGCCCTAGTTTACCGCCCACCCTCGCCGTGCGGCTGCTCGAATGGTTTAGCTCGCCAGAGTCTGGTGCAAGGGAGCTCGCTGCCGCTGCTGCCGTGCTGCAGTTGGGCGTCACACTCACAGCGCTCGCTTGTTGGGTTTTACTCGAGAAGTGCGCGGCTCGAATCTATCGCCGATTCGCTGAACGCGGACCTTTCCGCTTTGAGGATAGCGTGCGCGAGGCAGTGCTAAAAGTGTGTGGTCTTTCCCTGTTGCCCATGGCGTTGCTGCTGAGTTTTGCCAGTCTCTTTGCGCTGCTGCTTGCGAGCCTAGCTAAGCCTTGGCGCTACCCTGCCCTGCTGCCTGCGGACTGGAGCGCTGCAAGCTGGTCGCAGGCGCTCAATTCGCTCGCGGCGCCCTTGGGCAATGCCCTTGCAATCGCTCTGCTATCGGTTGCGCTGGCCGTGCTCGTTGCGGTTTTGTTTTTAGAGGCGATCCCGAAGCAAGCCTGGTTTAATCGCTATGCGGCGCTGCTGTTGTCGCTGCCCCTGCTCGTCCCGCAGTTAGTTTTCCTATCCGGCTTTACCTTGTTGTTCGAGGAGCTCAGGATAGCGCCAGCGCTTGGAACGGTTATTGTTGGCCACTTCTTTTTCGTTCTGCCTTATATTTATTTGACCCTGCGCACTGCCTATCTCAGCCTCGACTCGCGGTGGATGCAGCTCGCGGCGACTCTCGGAGCCACGCGCACTCAGCGTTTCCTTCGCGTGCGTTTGCCGCTGTTGAGCTCTGCGCTACTCACGGCCACAATGCTTGGCGCTGCGATTAGCTTGAGCCTGTATCTCCCCACTCAGCTACTTGGGGCGGGCCGCGTTGCTACGATTACGACCGAAGCGCTCGCGCTCGCTACTAGCGGCGAACGCACTACCATAGGAGTCTGGGCGCTTCTGCAGGCCGCAGTGCCGGTTTGTTTTTATTCGCTTGCTCTCGCGCTGCCGCCTGTTATTTGGTCGCAACGCAAAGGAATGTTGAAGGGTCTATGATGACTACCGTACTCGAACTGGAAGACCATTCGATCAGCCTGCAGGAACGGCGATTGTTCACGCTCTCCATGGCGATACGCGGCGGCGAGGTGGCTACTGTCATGGGCGCGTCGGGCTCTGGCAAGTCCTCCCTGCTCGCATCCATCGCGGGTTTTCTCGATCCGGTTTTTACCGCTGCAGGCAGCATTAAACTAAACGGTGAGGACCTAAGCGCGAAGCCGGCGGAAAAGAGACAGATTGGGTTGCTGTTCCAAGATGCGCTCCTGTATCCGCACTTAAGCGTGGGGGGGAATCTCCTGTTCGGACTGCCCCACGGCCTCACGGCAGCTCAGCGCAGAGAAAGGGTCGAGCAAGCGCTGGACTCCGTCGGCTTGGCTGGCTTTTACGATCGCGACCCGGCGACGCTCTCCGGTGGTCAGCAGTCTCGGGTTGCCCTTATGCGACTGCTGCTGTCCGAACCCAAAGCCGTTTTGCTCGACGAACCCTTTGCCAACCTAGACGCCCAATTAAGAACGCAAACGCGAGACCTCGTTTTCGAAACACTCAAGGCAGCGAGCATTCCAGCGCTACTAGTGACCCACGATCGGCAAGACGCGGACGCGGCGCAGGGACAGCTTTTCGAACTGTGAGCCCGTGACTTCGTGATCACCGAAGCGCTCTACTTGTGCACAGTTTTTTAGCCACTCCTTTAATCGATTCTCTAACCCCTCTCTCTAATTTCTTCTCCAACCCTTCCTCTAACCCTTCTTCAGCTTATTCAGAGACCCGAAATAGATTCGCAAAATTTGCTCCAAACCCCTGATTTGACGATAAATTACAGTTATTAGCTTTGTGATTCCGCTCACGGTTTGCGTCAGACTCATCCTACACACTCTCTTTCCCGCAACTGGAAGTAGTAAGGATTAGTGATCATGGGTAAATCGATGAGTAGACCTCGGCTCTTAATAGTCGATGACAATCAGGATATTTGCGACTTCCTGCGTCTCGTCAGCGAAGGCTTTGACTTCGATATCATAGAAGTCACCTCCGCCACCGCAGCCATTCAGACCGTCACGCAGTTCAAACCCAATTTAATATTTCTAGATCTCTGCATGCCAGACATGGACGGTGTCGAGCTAATCTCTGAGCTGGCCGCTCAGCGCTGTGATGCGTCTATCTGCCTGGTCAGCGGCATGGACCAGCGCACGCTCAGTTCAGTGCAGTCTCTAGGCACTGATAAGAAGCTTGACGTGCTTTCGACTCTCACCAAGCCGATGACGATTGACGATGTCGAGGCCGTTATAAAACAGTTTCTAAAAGACGCCTTCTTATCAGCGCCGCCTGCGCAGCCCAAACAAAACTCCGAGTCATCTTCCATGGCCGGCTTTGGTCTGCAGATCGACTACGAGCCGGAGTTTCACCCCCAGGACGCTGACCACAACGAGGCTATCTGTCTGCGCGCTAGGCCCTTACTCAGAATGGACACCGGGGCCAGTTTAGAGGAAGCCGGCCTTTATTCTGCGCTTCGCGCCAATCAGTTTGGCCAGGCATTCTTCAAATCTCAGTGCAGGGAAATTCTTCACCATATTCGTCACTGGCAATCGGTCGGCTTTCATCCGACGGTCACCCTAGGCGTCCCCGCTTTCATTATTGAAAATGCAGAACTACCGAAACTCATGGAAACGCTACTCAGCGAGCACGGCGTTGCGTCGGGCGCTATCGCCTTTGAACTCTTCGATGCCGATTCCGCCGCCATAAATTCGAAGGCTCAGGAGGTGCTGTCTCGGCTCCGTCTCAAGGGTATTCGAATTCGCACGCTACTCAACGATGGCGACGAGACGGCGCTGAGCGATGCGGACAAACTGCCTATCGATGAGTTTATGGTCGACCTAGGCAGTCTTGCTCAGCGGCTGAGCGATAAAGCCGACATTGAAACCGAGTTCCTCTACAGCTCATTAAATTCGGTCGCCAACAGGAAAGGGATACGGGTGTGTGCGGCCAACGTGAATACCAGTTCGCTCTACGCGCTCGCACAGCAGTGTCGTTTTAACGCCCTGCGCGGCTCGAAGGTCTATGTCCCCGTTGCAGCCGCAGATGTTTTAGCCGCCCACGAGAGCGGTCGATTGGAAGAAAGCGGATTTAAACTGCTTCAACCCGCCTAGTTGGGCAGTTGAACTGCCCACGACGTTCGCCGAGCGTTGCGCTTAACGCGCAACCCACGGCGGCTGAATGATCAAACTAGGATCGGCATCAGGCTTAGGTACGAATTTTTGTGAGCGCCCGTACTGATTGTCACCGCCATAAAGATTTAGCTCAGAATCCACCGAGAAGGTATGTACCTCGATATATCCGTCTGGAAGCTCCCGCGGCACCAGCCAGGTGTAGCGGTAATTACCTTCGAAATCTAAATTGATAAAGCGCAGCGGCCCGAGGTCGGTAATCCAGATGCTGTCTTCGTTAACGATTATATCGAGAGGCAGCGTGAAGCCGTCCCAGACATCGACAAACTCTACCTCGGCGGGATTACTCGTGGTTCGGAAAACATTGATGCGCCCGTTGGAGCGATCGAGCGCAAAAATTAGGCCGTCCGGACCCACACCAATAGCGTGAATGCCGTTGAATTGCCCAGGCTCCTCGCCGAAGCCGCCGAACTCTCCAAGATAGTTAAGGTCTTCGTCCATAATCATAATGCGATGATTATCGAGGCCGTCCGCTATCAGCACTCGGCCATCGGGTAGGAAGGCCACATCCTGCGGCTTGGCAAAATGATTCTCATCATTGCCCGGCACGAGTTTCTCACCCAGTGTCATGAGCAGTTCGCTGCCGTCGTTAGAGAACACATAGATCGTGTGGAAGGTTTCGTTGATAACCCAAACACGTTTTTCGGGATCGTAGGGGCTAATGCGCACGCGGTGCGGCCCAGGGCCGTCAGAATCGGCGCAGAGGAAATCCCATTGATCCCACAGCTCAATTACTTCACCTTCGCCGTTGAGTACGTACAGGCAGTTCTGCCAAGTGCGTCGCTCTGTTTCGAACAGCACGTTAATCCCCATATCGCCAGCAAAACCCAGGAAGTCGTCCTTGATTGGGTAAGGCAACACCGTTTCACCGCGCTGGGCAACGATGATGCGATCGGGAGACTCGGCCCAGACGCCCGAATTGCCTCCAAAGGCGAAGCCGGGTTCAGCGAACGGCTTATGCCAAAGCGATTCGATAGTGTAGGGACTTGGTCCTATAGGGCCCCGGGCATTACCTTGCGGCGCGGACTGCGCCGCGGCAAAGGGCGCGCTAAGCAGACTCGCGGAGAGGCCCGCAATCAATAGCGCTGCGCGTTGCAGACCTTTGAGACTTCTTTGATTCGGCTTTTGCGCCTCGGTAAATTGCATTGTACGGCTCCCATTGATAATTATTATTTGGCACTTTCGATTAACTATTAAACCAAGCGGTTTCTTCACGGGCTCGCGTTACTCTGCGCCCGACGGTAAATCATTGGATACGCACCATCATCTCAAGCCACTTGCCCTTAGACAACTGGCTTCTTCTAAGACAAGTTGCTTATGGTCCTCGTTAAACCCTACTCGGCGATATCTACGGTCAGCTCGGCCGTAAATAGCATGAGCCTATCCATATCCCTTGCGGCCCACGTGAGTAACGTCGCAAGGCTTTCATCTACACGCTTAGACACTTTCTCTTCACCGTTAACGACAACGGTAATTGGCGCCTCGAAATCTATCTCGCTGGGGCTTAAGAGCAGAGTGAAGCTGTCGACTCCTGACGTATCTACTGTGAAGCGATTCTGTTCGCGGGTCGCGGTAATGACCGCAGGTCGGCCGAAGCCTGTTCGTTCGTCGATAATAAGCCAATGATTACGATTGTAGACATCTGTGCGGTCGGCAACCCATTGCAAAACATCGGGCAGTGCATCGCGTGGATAGGCGCGCTTAAAATACTCTATGCGCTCCGCATACTCGCGCATCCAATTTAGATTGTGCCCGCCGTTTTCTATCACCGTGAACTGGTAGTTAACCTTCGCTTCCTCCAGAACGTCAACGAAGGGTTGAATAGAGGAGGCTGGGTAAAGAGGGTCGTTCTCGCCGTTGACGATATATAGCGGTTTGTCGCGCAGATTCTCGAAATAGAGCCGGTAGCCGCCCCCGCTTTGGGGGTTGCGTAGCACAGCCGCATTGCCAATATACGGCAGAAAAGCAGCCCACGGCGTCGGCTGTTTGAAAGCGAAAAAATAGGCGCCCGTGCCGCCATCGGAAACACCTGTCAGTGTCACGCGATTGTCGTCGACATTGTAGTCGCGCTTGAGCTCCCGCAGGATCGCCGGCAGGTTACGCGCCTGCTCCTCTTGCCACCACACGGCGTCGCGCCACGCTGCAGGCACTACGGTAATGCGGTCTTCACTGGCAAGAGATTCATAGCCGCCGCGCCAGAACTCCTCTCCTTCTCCCCAGGCGGGGCGGCCCACACCGCCATGCAGGAGAAACTCAACAGGATAGCGCCGCGAGGCATCGTAGGTCTGCGGCACGATAAAGGCGTAGCGCAGCGTGAGGCCCGATTCACTGACGCGACTGCCCAGCACAACCCCGGTCGGTACATCGCTGCGGTGCAGTCTGCCGCCAGCCAGCTCACGGAACACAGATCGGGCAGGCGCAGCGTTGGCAAGCAGCGCCTGCGCTGCCTCGTCCCTCGCCGCGTCATCCGCCGCGTGCCAGAACGCCTCGACCTGAGCCGACACAGGCATCTGCGTGCCCTCTGCAGCGAAGCTCGTGGCAGGACTCAAAGCCAGCGTGAGGCTAATAAGCAAGGCGGAAGACAGCAGGGCCTTAAAACTCGCGCGTTTAAGGCTAGGACGATCTGAATAAGAGGCTGAAAACAAGTCGATTCTCCTCTGTTACGACTGCCAGAAGAGTAGGCAGCTGGCCACGGCTTGTCTAGCGCTTTGCCAGTTTATCCGCTCTCTAATCTAGTTTAGAGTATCCCCACGGCGGGTTTCAGGTGCTCCTGCGTATAACCGGCCTAGCCCAGCGGATTGTCCTTCACAGTGAGAAGATAGGAATTAGCGTGTTTGTAACCGCCACACTCGCCGCCATTCTCGCCGCCATGGCTTTTGCACTCCTGACCGAAGCCGGCAGAGACTTGCTCCGCTCGCTAGCCCGCGTAATCTGGCGCAACCGCGGCTTCACTCTGCTCGTGGCCGCTCTCGCTTGGTTAGCCCTTGCAAGCCAGACTCAAGCAGCCGACTCGCAGAAGCTTCAGGTGCTAGATCTCGACGCGCCGCTGCGGCTTGATTTCAGCGGCTTCTGGGAAAAGGACTTTCGCCGCAGTGATAACTGGCAGGACGAGCTAAACCGCAATCTCCGCCTTCGGCAAGAGGCCGCCGCAAGACAAAGTTCGAGCCCGGGTTCAGGCAGGCGCGTGAGCGTTCCGCCTATCTCAATAGGCAATATTAATCTCAACCGCTCGCGCGGGCGCGGCGCTAACATCGTCGACCTCGCTCGTCTTGCTGAATACATCAGCCGCCAGACCACGCTGCGCATTACGCAGACCCGCGGCGAGGTGCGCATCGAGAGGCGCGGGGATTCGACACTGGTATGCGGGACAGACTGGGAAGTAGAACAAACCTTTGTCAGTGAACACGGAGTGGAGGCCTGCGGCTGGGACGGCGCGCAGCTGGTGTTTCAAACCATGCTGCCGGACGATCTCATCATCGTTCATCGCTTTAGCGTCTCCGCGGATGGCCAGCTGCTCAATCTGATCACCTCGGTAATCAGCAAGGGCTCGGAGTCCTTCGACCTCATTCACGCATTTAATCGCTACGACGCTCCGCCGCAGGAATTCGACTGCGAACAAACCCTAAGCCGCGGACGAGTGTGCAGCCAAAATGGCTCGCGCAGTGAGGCGACGCAGTGACGCTTCTTGCGCGCAGTATTTTTGCGCTGACCGTTTGCCTGCTGGGCGCCTGCGCGCAGCAAAACACCCTGCCCCCAGATACCCGCGCGGAGGACGCCCGCGCCGCGCGCCCTACGATCGAAGCCGTCGGTTCGGTTGAGCTGAAAAAATCCGGTCTAAACGAAGACCTCGGTCGCCAGATCGACATCGGCATCGTGCCCTTCACAACCAGCGAAGAGACGAGCGCACGCAGCGGTTTCGGCGAATGGATTTTTGACGAGATTAAAGAGAAAGAGACGCAGTTTTTGCCTCATCTGCTGAGTCGCGCACTAATTGAGTCGGACCTGTGGGGTGCCGTGCGCGTGGTGCCGACGGCGGATCCTTCGCTGCCACTGACTATTGAAGGCGAGATACTCAGCTCCAACGGCCTAGACCTCGCGCTCCACATAAAGGCCACTGACAGCAGCGGCAAAGTTTGGCTTGACCGTGATTACGCCGATGTCGCGGCGCTCGGTGACTACCCCGAATCGACTCGCTTTACCTACGGCAACCGCTTCGACTCCGCCAACTACGTAGACCCCTTTCATGATCTTTATAAACGCGTGGCTAATGATCTTTTAGCTGTGCGCGACTCGATGTCTGCAGACTCGCTGCAAGGAACCCTGCAGCTTGCCGAGATGGTCTATGCGCGCGACCTTGCGCCCGGACGTTTTACCGATTCGCTGAGTGAGAACGAAGAGGGCCTTTTGGAGCTGGTGAGCCTGCCGGCACAGGACGACCCGATGCTGGCGCGCGTGGCCGATATGCGTCAGCGCCACCTCGTCTTTATCGATACCGTTGATGAGTACTACCAAACACTTTATGAGGATATTCAAGCGGCCTACGTGCTGTGGCGCCGCTATTCGCTGGATCAAACTCAAGAGACGCTAGAACGTGACCAGCAGCCCGAAACGTCGATGAGCTACGGAGATTCGCGCAGCTTCCTAGCCCTAAGCCAGCGCTACGATCGCTTTAAATGGAGCAAGATTTACGAGCACGAGTTCACCGAACTCGCAGCAGGCTTCAACAACGAACTCGCCCCCGCCATGCTCGAACTCAACGGCCAGGTGCATGGGCTATCGGGCACTATGGAACAGCAGTACCGAGAATGGCGCGGCATACTGCGAGCGCTTTTCGAGCTGGAAAATCAGCCCTTGAACTAACCGCTGCAGCAGGCCGCCGTCGCTATTCGCCGCCTAGGCGAGCGCGACTTCGAACAAAGCCAGCATGCGGCTCCACGCGCGCTCCGCCTGCGCCTCGTTGTAGACCTGCGAGTCTGGCGGGCACCAGCCGTGGAGAGCGCCGTCGTACACCTCGATCTCAGCGGGCAAGCGCGCCGCGGCATAGGCTGTACTCAGCGTATCCTTGGCCACTGGGTCCGCCTCGTCATCGTTGGCTGCGACACAGTGCAACATAGCTGACTGAGTTTGCGGAATGAGTAAATGCGGGCTGTTGTCCGCATCTGTCGCGAGCCCGCCGCCGTGGAAGGTCGCCCCGGCACCCAGACGCTCCGGCACAGCTGCAACCGTTCGCATCACCATCGGGCCGCCCATGCAGTAGCCGGTGGTGCCAATGCGCTTAGACGTATCTACCGAAGGCTGCGCGTCTAGAAACTCCACCATCGCGCGGGCGTCCATGAAGTGAGTCTCGGCATTAAGATTACGCGCCATAGGCAAGACGATTGCTCGCGTTTCCGGCTGACCAAAGCTTGCGCCCTCGCCCACCACGGGCGAACGCGCATCGCGGTAGAAGGGGTTCACCACCAGAACGCTATAGCCGGATTCGGCCAAGCGCTTGCCCATGGCACGAAACGCCGGACGCAAACCCAGAATGTCAGGCCACACGATCACCGCGGCGTGACTACCCTGGGCCGGGTGAACGAAGTAGCAGTCGGCCACGCCGTCGGCTGTGGTAATTTCAACCTCGCTCTCGGTTACTGACTGTGCGTTGGCCACTGCGGGTAGTAGCATGCCCGCGCCCGCCACTGCAGAGAGGGCTGTGAATTCACGTCGCGACAGGGTCTTAGAGTCTTTGCTGTCGATTTCGCGCTGCGCCAGGAATGCCTCGGCGTCGTTTTGAGTCTCGAGATCACACATAGTCTTTCCTACCTTGAGGAGGGATGAATGGACAAAGAAAGCATAGGTTTCGCGGCGTAAAAGTTCAAGCTATCACTCTTGCTGTGGTCACAGACTCACGGTGAGCAAGACATGGGCCTCCGCGGCTTAGCAGACCGACTGACCAAGAATTACGCGGCTACCGCCTCCGCAAGAATAAGGGATACGTCTCGTAAAACGTTCTGCCTAGGGCACAGGGATAAGTTCGAGAGGAATGGAGCCCTCGCGACTGCCGACCATTGCGGCGATGAGCGAGTCGCCCCAGGTGTATTTCTGCTGCATGAGCTCGTTTATCCGGTCAGACTTTTCGGGACGAGATCGAACTTCATACTCTAGGCGCTCACCGCCGCGAACCAAAGCAATGGTGTCGTTGATTTGTATGCGGTCATACCAGCCAGAGCCTTCTGCGCCCACCCGCAGGTATGCCGAGCCCTCGTGGTCAACGACCCATAGCCGCGTAATTTGGGTTTTGCCCTGCTCGTCCATCGCCAGTAGCTCTACAACCTCCACTCTTTCGGCGGCGAGCCTCTCCAAGCCTACGAGGGCGCCAAGGCCAATGATTAGTACGATGACGGTCCATTTCAGTAGTTTCTTCATAAGTCTCATTGGAAATCCTGATCAGGGTTTAATTTTTAGACTAGCCGGACCACATGACGGGGGCTTTACGACAGCCTTACGAGCCGCCGCGCTCTGGCAATTGCCAACTACTTTCGCTAGGTTTGATGCCTCTTTGGTCAGCATACTCACTCATAGAGACCTTAACTATGCGAAAACTACTTCGTCTGATTGGCCTATTTCTGCTTTTAGTTCTATTCCTCAGCGGGGCGGGCCTCGTTGGTATGCGCTTCCACGATGGTCCGCTAGAGATACTATCCGGGGGGCCATTTCGCAGCGGCGAGCTCACCCCCGCCCCTGCAAGCTGGGATTTTCTCAAAGACCGTCAGCAAATCGAGTTTCAAACCCTTGACCCCGCAAGCTCGAGAACGGTATGGCTAGGCACCGTAGACGGGCGCTTGTTCTTAGTCAGCGGCTATATGAATACCGGCTACGGCGGGCTTTGGAAACAGTGGCCACACTATTTAGAAAACGACGATCGCGTCATTTTGCGTGTAGACGGTAAGCTCTATCAGCAGCGCTTAGAGAGAATTACGGGCGGCGACATAGTACCCAGAGTGCTGACTGAATTCGATAGAAAGTACGGCATCGGCGCCGCGAGCGACGACACGCCTATCACCTCCGGCGACGCTTGGATGTTCGAAGTCGTCTTAAGGCAATAGCGCCTAAACAGCAGATGAGGCTTTAGGCGCAAGAACTAGTGCCGGCCACTAGGCACACGGGTATACTGCGGTTCGCAATTTTTCGGCTTGTTAACAAGCCAGAGAAACACCGAGGAGTCCATCATGTCAGGCATTCGCATACTCACCGTCGGCGGCACTATCGATAAGGTTTATTTCGACGCGCTCAGCGAATACGAGGTCGGCGCTCCCTACGCACTCGAGCTGCTCGAAGAGCTTAAGCTGAACCTAGACTGCCGCGTCAGCTCGCTTATGCGCAAAGACTCCCTGGAGATGGACGACGCAGACCGGCAGATCGTGCGCGAAGCCGTGAGCGAGGCCGAAGAGTCCTTGATCGTTATCACCCACGGAACAGACACGATGGTGGACACCGCCGCTGCCCTGCAGCCGCTTTTCGACGAGCCCGAGTTCAATAAGACCATAGTGCTAACCGGTGCGCTCGCTCCGGCGATCTTTAAAAGGACCGATGCAATGTTCAACATGGGTGCGGCGCTCACTGCAGTGCAAACCTGCAACCCCGGTGTTTACATTGCCATGAGCGGCGAGGTTTTTGCCGCCGGCGCCGTGCGCAAAGACCGCGAAGCCCAGCGCTTTGTGGCGAGCTGACGTTAAGGTGCGACAAACAGCTCGCGATTTTCTGCGGCGATCCCCATCAAACCTGCTTTGAAACCCGGCAGCAAATACCCTTCGGCAATAAGAGTATCCGTTGCCGCCTCGTACTGTCCTAAGTAGTCTTCGAAGCTCGAGTAGCGTTCTGCAATCGAGACGCGCGCATCCCCAGGCTGAGCCGCTGCCGCGGTCGCCGGCAGTGGGATATAACCCCCCGCGAGGCGCGCCAGTGAACGCTCGGCCCCGGTTTGCTGCGCCCTGAGATTCCAAGGCACGAAACTAGCTAGCGGCACCTGCGTAAGCGGTGGCAGTAGCGTGGAGTCGGCGGAGTCGTTGTTGTCCGAGTTTACCGCCGGCACTAGCGGCGAGTAGTAGCCTATGGCCCGCTGCGGGTGCACATCGATAATCCGCTGCGCGCGCCAGCGCTCGCCATAGTTCGCCGCCGCGGGTCGATATAGGGCTGCAGGATGATTCACGCCCGGCAGCGGATTCCACGCCTCGCGGTTGATCCCCGTCTCGGTATGGGACCGCACTAGACTGCCGTCGCTGATCCGCGGATAGCGAGACTCAGGCGGCACCTCGCCGGCGCTTATCCATCGCACCATAGCTACCATGAGCGAATCCGACAGGGGCGACCAGCGGTTAGGATTTGGCGGCAGCTGCCCTGTGGTGGCAGGTCGCGGCCTGCCGTTGCCGGATCCGTGCTGCGAGCCGCCTATGGTGTAAAAGCGCACGCTGTCGGGCAGCGGGGCATCTGCGGTGCCCTCGGGATTGGTGTGAGGCAGCGAACCACCGCGTACCCAGTATTCATTCGAGGTCTGAATATGCATGATCCTTGGGGCCGTACCGGTGGCTAGTGCTTTTTTTAGTATACCGTCGCGCCGCCCGCTGAATGGATCGATGCTCTCGCCGTAGGTAAAGGGGAACAGATCGTTGGGGTAGAGATGGTTAGAATGCTGACCATTCGTTCTTGTTGGCATGGCGAAGCGATTATTGAACATGCCAAAACCGGCGCCGGCGATAACGGGAATCACCCCGTCGAACACCCGCCTGCCCTCTAAGTCAGCATTGAATCCGTCATAGACGAACTGCCGAAGTAGACGGCCGCTCTGTGAGATTCCCCACGCGGCGCTGTGCTCGATGGCCGGCATATTCAAATCAGCAAACAGCTCAGCAAATTCTGCGTCGCCGCGGTCGGCATAGCGCAGGAGTGACACTAGATCGCGTATCGCCGCCATACCGGCACCCGCCAACACAGGGTCCTGCGCCTCGTAAATAAGCTCGTAGATCATCCCCGGCTCGAAGCCGTCTTCAAGGGATAGCTCAACGAGGGGCTGAGTGGCGTCGGGCAGTGGCGTTACGGTGATCTCAAAGGCGCTACGCGGCAGCGCTTCTCGCACGTCGTCCTGATACTGACGCTTGCTGAGGCGCGCGGTACGCAATCCGTTATCCGTGGCCGGATAGCCCAGGTGCCCTGAGCCACCCAAATTTACCGTTATAGCTGGCGCATTGACGACCACCTCATAGCGCACCTCGCCAGTAATTGGCTGACCGTTATCACTAAGCACCGGCGCGTGTAGTCGCTGCCTTCCGGGGCCTGCGCTTATTTCGTTAATCCAGCCGGTCACGAGATAGGTGTAGCCCAACTCGCTCAGGGGATGGTCGAGACCCGCCTCTGGCGGCACGCGGCTGCCACCCCGGTTATTGACGTTGTAGAGCAGCGTATCGCTCGCGATATTAGCTGAGGGAACGAGCAGCTTGAAATCTGCTGCGTATTCCACGAGCCCCTGCCCGTTGGTTGGCGCATAGGCTAAGTCAGTGATGGCAGAGTTGAGCGGATTGGCGGGGTCGAGCGTGAACGAGACTAGTCCGGTGATCGATTCGTAGCTGAAATCGGCGTCGTCTGCGCTCAGCGTCTCGCGGCTTTCTATCTGTATGCCCACGACCTCGGCCGTGGCTGCCAGAGGCAAAGCTATAGCGGCAAGGAAGAATGCCCCCCTCCGTACCGTGCTACGGACAAATGCCAAATTTGGTAAAAAGGAACTACGCGCCAACAGTGTCATCTCGCTTCTCCCTCGCCACGCCGGCCGCAGCGATGGCGCGCTATTATTATTGCAGTGCGGATGAGTCTTGAGGATTTACTGCGCCGAGTCAACGGCCGCAGCTGCGGCGATCTTGCGGACAAGGCGGCGCTGATAAAGCCAAGGCACAAGCGCCGTGAGGACGGAGCCAAGCACGAGCAGCCCGGCGCCGGCCAGAGATAGCAGCCCCAGCCTGTCGCTAAACGCGTAGTCGGGGACCAGTGCCACGGTAGTCTTGAGCGTAGCGATTGTGAAAAGCGGCGCCAGCGCCAGCACGGCGCTTACCTTGGAGGCATCCCAGCAGTTCATCGCTTCGGCAAAGGCACCGTAGGCAACGACAGTGTTGAGACAGCAGAAGGCCAAGAGTGCCAACTGCAGGGAGCTGAGAGAAAAGAGCACCGACGGCGTCACCAACGGCAGCAGAACCACTACGGAGAACGCATAGATCACGCTGAGAATCTGCACCGGGGTGTAGTCTTTGAGCAGCTGTTTCTGCAGCAGGGCGTAAAGAGCCCAGGTAATGGCGGCGGCAACGACGATAAGCACGCCTAAGGTCTGCGTGTTCTCTAAGCTGCCCAGCTCGAACAGCCTCTCGTTGAAGAACAGCAGAAGGCCGATGAGTATGAGCGCCGTGCCGAACTTCTGAACGGCGAGAAAAGGCTCTTTGTAGATGACCACACCGCCCAAAATCAGAAACAGCGTGCTTAGCTGGATTACCGCTTCGCTAGTTTCGCCGTTGACAAAATTTAGGCTGAACGAGAAGAAAAAGTAGTTGGCGCAGAGGCCAATGGAGGCCAGCAGTAGGAAGCCCTGCGTGCGTCGGGCAGCCGTGCGCAGGCGTGGAAGCTGCCGAGTAGCGGCAAGCCAGATCCAAAGCACGACTCCAGCCGCCAGAAAGCGGAACCACACGATAGTGGTCGCATCCATGCCGCTAAGCACCTCTTTCAGCGCTACTGGCAGCATGCCCCACATGATCGCGGCGACTAAGGAGAGAGCGAAGCCCTTGAGCCCGTTCTGAGGTGAAGAGCGGCCTTCGCTCGGGATGTTGTCAGTGGCAGAAGACGAGCTCATGTGCGCGGCACCCAGCGAAAAAGTGCCGCATCCTAGCACGAAACCTCTTCAGTCGAATATCTGCGAGTCGAGCTAACAGTGGTTCTAGCAAAGGTGCAGCGCGTCGGTAAAGCGTGCGCTCAGGAATTCCATTTGGTCTGCTAGGACATTGTGGTTGGAGAGATACAGAAATTCGTACTTGTTCGGCGCGAAGGGCACGGCGAGGAGCTCCATGCCGGCCGCCTCGGGGAGCCTGTCTGCCTTGCGATTATTGCAGCGCCGGCAGGACGTCACGACGTTGGTCCAGATATCGCGCCCGCCTTTAGAAACCGGATGCACGTGGTCGCGGGACAGTTCTTGATAAGAAAAGGTTTTTCCGCAGTAGAGACAAAGATTGCGGTCGCGGCGGAAGAGGAATTTGTTTTCTAGGGGAGGATCGGCGAACTCGTCGTGCACCTTGCCGTCGCAGGCGACGATGCTGGGCAGCTTGAGCACCGACTGAATGCCGCAGCGATTGTGGCCGCCGCGCATCTCGAAGACAGTCTCGCCCAAAGACCAAATGACCTGATCTTTAACCAGCAGCGTGGCCGTCTCTTCGCGAGTCAACCAGCTTACCGGCACGCCGGCTTTGTTTAATCGTAAGATTTTCGCATTCACACCGAACCATTCGCCTCACTAAGTTAGACTTCGATCGATACCGCGTGGTTTGCAACGACTTCCCTATCTGTTCTGCCTGTTTTGTCTTTTCAATCTATCCTATCTATGAATTGGCTAAGCGCCGATTCTATTCTTTTTATCGGCGCCTTGTGCGTAAGCCTTGAGCTTACCCGCTGACTGCGGCTTTCTCTAGCTTGCGCTGCCTGCGGCGCTCGGGGCCGCCGCTGCTGAGCCAGTAGAGGCCATGTACGCCTAGCAGCATGAGCGCGAACAGAGGCAGTGTGCCCCAGTCGGCGCCCCCCACCTGAAAATAGAACACGGCGTTGTAGTCGCGTCCGTCCACTGGGTGCCGCGCGGTGACGATCCCGATATAAGAGCCTTTTTCTTCGAAGCTGTATTCCGTGCTGTAGTAACCGCCGTCTTCGATGCGCGGCTCTTCATAGAACACGGTCACCGCGTCGAGGTCGTCTATCGCTTCGATATCTGACCACGCGGCGTAACGGCCGAGCTTGTCGAGATCCTTAATAATCCGCAGGTCGATAAGCATCTCCGGAAGGAGGTCGTGCAGATACTCCATGACGAAGACCGAGCGCGATACCTCGGGAATATCTTCGCAAAACTCATCGGCCTCGCTCTGCTCTGGCTGGAACACCGTAAAGTGAGCCTGCAGGAAATTGATGCTGATTAAACACACGTCGTCCTCGAAGGCGACGCCGCCGTGCGCCAAGGCGGAATTAGGCGCCGTGCTTAACATTAGAGCGATAGCCAGACTGGCCGCAACACTGCGCACAAAGACTGTGGGTAAGGCGATAAATCGATTCAAGAACTTCTCTCTTTTCAGTTCAGCGCCCACAGATGCGAGCAGCTAGTTTAGTGGCCTTGGATTACCAAGGGATTGCAGCGCCGTTGTAATTGATAAACTCGCCGGTAGTAGCCGGAGTTAGCGCGTCGATGACTTGCAGCATGCCGCGCACACTCTCTTCTGCGTCGATAAGTCCATTCGGGCCGCCCATGTCGGTTCGCACCCAGCCTGGATGCAGCGCCGCGGCAATAAAGCCTTCCTCGGCCAGATCCACCGCGAGCGTCTTTACTACCGAGTTTAGAGCGGTCTTGGAGCAGCGATAAATGTAGGAGCCGCCGCGGCCGTTGTCGGCAATAGACCCCATCTTAGAACTAACGAAGGCGAGCTTCTTGCCCTTTCCAGTACGCAGCCTGGGGATAAGCAGTTGTGTAAGCTGCAGCGGCGCGATGGCATTTACATGGAGAACCAGCGCCATGTCGTCGCCGGCAACGTTGCCAAAGTTTGCGTCCCGCGGGCCATAGATGCCGGCGTTGTTGATAAACACATCGATGGGCTCCTCGTTTAGCAGCGCCACCGCCTCGGTCATCGATTCAAGGCTCGCCATGTCCATTTCAATCAGCGACAGGCCCTGACTGCGCAGGGCGAGCTCGGTGAGATCGCTCGCGGTCGCGATGTCTCGGCAGGTAGCAATGACACGTTCACCGCGCTGCACTAGCTGCTGGGCCATCTCTAGGCCTAAGCCTCTGTTGCAACCGGTTATAAAGTAGGTAGCCACGCTCTCTCCTCAGTCTCTGGGACTTACTGCTATACTTAAAGTCCTAATAGTACCTTAATAAGAAAAGCGATTCGGTGCCGAATGGCCGAAAATACTCGATGTTTGGGAGAGGCAATGCTGCACGCACAGCAGAACAATAGAACCCCCGCGTTTACGCTAACAAAAACTCTTGTTCTCGGCTTTGCAATCAGCTCCGCCTCGGCGCTAGCACAGCAGTCGTCTCCTCCAGAGGAGATCACTGTGGTTGGCGTGCTACCCAGTGGCACCGCGCTCGACGCGCGCCTAGTCCCCTACCCCGTCCAGCAGGCAGGCGCCGCCGAGCTTGCGAAGGCCAACAATGCCAGCGTTGCCGATTTCCTGCGCCGCGGCTTCGCCAGCGTCTCGCTCAACGATGCCCAGAACAATCCGCTGCAGCCCGATCTTCAGTACCGCGGCTTCACCGCCTCACCGCTCCTGGGACTCGCTCAGGGCCTGAGCGTTTACCAAAACGGCGCGCGGGTTAACGAACCGCTGGGCGATGCTGTGAATTGGGATCTCATGCCGCAGTCGGCCATTGCCGGCCTCACCCTTCTCGGCGGCGCCAACCCCCTGTTTGGCCTCAACAGCCTTGGCGGCGCGCTTAACATCGAAATGAAGAACGGCTTCGATTTTACCGGCACCCAGATCGGTCTGCGCTCAGGCTCATTCGGACGCACGACCGCGCATATCGAAACCGGCGGCAACGCCAACGGTTTCGCCTACTACCTTAATCTCGAATCCTTCGACGAAGACGGCTGGCGCGACCAGTCGGCCTCCGAGGCACTCAACGCCTATGCCAGCTTTGGCTGGCGCGGAAGCCGCGGGGAGGCGTCGATCGACCTGCAGCAGGGCGACTCGAATCTGCGCGGCAACGGTGCGGCGCCGGTGGAGCTGTTAGCGCTCAACCGCGCCGCGGTGTTTACCGCGCCGGATATAACCGAGAACGATTTATTTATGGTTAGCGCAGATTTCTCATGGGACTTAGGTGCAGGCAAGCTCAGCGGAAGCGCCTTTAACCGGCGCAACACCACCGACGCCTTCAATGGCGACGGCTCCGAATTTGGCGTGTGCAGTTTTAGCGGAGTCCCTACGCTAATTGAAGAGCTAGAAGACGACGATCTGGAAGAAATCGGACTCGACGACGACGATCTCTGTGACGATCAGTTCGCTAACGCAGACGCGCTCGAAGACTACCTGAACAGCTTCGATTCAGACGACGAGTTTAACCTCGAAGATTTCAGCGACGACCTCTCGGGCACCGGCGTGCTCAGCGACGAGGCTATTAATAACATCAGCAGGCGTAAGCAGCGTAGCCGCGGTTTCGACCTGCAGTGGCGCAGCGACTCGCCACTAGCGAATAGAAGCAACAGCTTCGTCGCCGGCGCCGCCTATTTCCGCGGCGACTCCACCTTCAACTCGGTGCTAGAGCTCGCGGAGCTAGACCCCATTACGCGTGTAACCACCGGCCTGGGCACCGGAACCTTCGTCGATGCCGAGGCGACGTCCGTGGAGACGCTCACCCGCTCCGTTAGCCTCTACTTCACCAATACGTTTAGCCTAAGTGACTCAGTGGCCCTCACGCTTTCCGCCCGCGCCAATGACACCGATGTCACTCTGCAAGACCTGAGCGGCGTGCGCCCCGAACTCAATGGCGAGCACCGTTTCACCCGCATCAATCCGGCGGCCGGACTCACCTGGCAGGCGAGCGCCGAGACTCTGGTCTACGCCTCGTACAGCGAATCCTCCCGCGCACCTACGCCAATCGAACTTGCCTGCAACGAGGGCGTTTTTGAAGTTGCCCAGCGCTTCGCTCTGGAGCGCGGCGACGATCCCGACGACGTCGATTTCGAGTGCCGTCTGCCCAACGCCTTCCTCGCCGATCCCCCGCTCGAGCAGGTTGTCGCGAAGAACATCGAGCTAGGCGCGCGCGGAACTTTCAACGCGCCGCTGAGCGCGCTCGGCGAGCTACAGTACGAGGTGGGCCTGTTTAATACCTCCAACCGCGACGACATCCTCTTCCAGACCACCGGCCGTTCAACCGGCCTGTTCGCCAACGTCGACGAGACGCAGCGCCGAGGATTCGAGGGCAAGCTGATAGGCAACGCCGGCGCGCTCGATTGGATGATCGCCTACAGCCACCTCGAGGCAACCTTTGAGACCGACTTCAAGGCGCTAAGCCCGAATCATGACTTCGCCGACGACGACGGTGAGATTACGGTGTCGAAAGGCGACAGCATACCGGGCATTCCCGAGCGGCAGCTCAAGCTAGTCGCAGACTATGCGCTCACCCCGCGCTGGCAGCTAGGACTGGACGTTCTCGCCAACAGCGAACAAACGCTGCGCGGCGACGAGTCGAATCAGCTCGCCCCGACAGCCGGCTACGCAGTATTTAATTTGCGAACGCGCTACGCGCTGAGCGATGACTTCGAGCTGTACGCACGAGTGGATAACCTATTGGATCGTGACTACGAAACGTTTGGACTGCTGGGTGAAGAACCAGGCGAGGTGGATGTGCCGCTGATTTCGGATATGACAATTCCGAGGTTTCTGGGCGCAGGCCAGCCGCGTGCAGCGTTTTTGGGGCTAAGGCTGAACTTTTAACGCCCGCGCAGGAACTCAACCGCGCGGTCGGGGAAGTCGGTGAAGACGCCGTCGATATCCGCCTCGAAGAGGAAGGCCTCGAGCATAGCTTCGAAGCTGTCTGCCCAGTCTGGCACCTGACCTTCATCCGCGCGGAAAGTGTAGGGGTGGACCTGCATGCCGTTGGCATGGGCGAGTTCAACGAGCTCGCTAAGCTCGAGCGTGCCGGGCTTGGATTCAGGATTTATTAGCTGTCCCTTTTCGGGACCAAACCCATCGGCGTAGCGCGCCACTTCGGCCATACCCTCGGCATTAAACATCCATTGGTATTCTTCATCGTCTCCAACCAACATAACAAGCTTTAGATCGATTCCCGCCTCTGGAAGCAGCTCGTCGCGCAGGCGCTTGACCTCGTCCCAGCTAAACGTCTGCAGAAACACTTTGTCCTGCTTGCCCGTGTAGCCGTAAGCCTTGAGTGTCGCGACCACGGCGCGGCCAAGGTCCTTACCCTCGGCAAGGTGGAACTCCGGCGACTTGATCTCTGGATAGATGCCGATGTCTTTTCCAGTGGACACATTCAGCCCCTGAATTAACTCAAGCTCCTCAGCGAGGGTCGCAATGCGGAAGTTCGACTTGCCCATGGGGAAGCGTGATTTATAGCCCTGCTGGCGCTCTCCATTAACCATGTAGGCGCCTTCGCTGAGCGCGAGCGTGCGAATCTCTGCAAGGGTAAAGTCGATCGCGTAGTGACGACCGTCGGCGCGGGCGCGGCCAGGAAATTTCTCGGCGACGTCGGTGGTTCTGTCTAAGGTGATGTCGTGGATCACGATGAGCTCGTCGTCCTTTGTCATCACCACATCCTGTTCGATATAGTCGGCGCCCATTGCGTAGGCCATCGCTTTGGCTTCGAGTGTATGCTCTGGCAGATAGCCACTGGCACCGCGGTGGGCGACGACAACTTTCTGGGCGAACACTTCTGCGGAGAGCGAACTAAGCATGAGGATTCCTCCAATAAGCCGAGCGGAAAGTGAGGCGCTGTGTTTCATTGAGGTAAGCATAGTTCGAATCCCTTTTTATTTCCTAACGCTGTAACTGACATCGGCCTACGCTAGCAAAATCCCATGACAGTCTGATTACTCGACTCTTTTCGCGCTAGGAGCCGAAGCGGTAGCGCAGTTTTATTGCAAGCGTGTCGACCACAGTGTCGGTCCATGACTGCTCAAGCAGGTCTTGAAACGAATTAAAATTATCGCGCGGCAGATTGCTGCCCCGGGTGTAGACCACAAAAAGATCCGAAAGCGGGGCTATCTCCCAGCGATAGCGCGCCTGAAAAGTCAGCCGGCTAATCACGAAGTCGTCGCTGTCCTCGTCAGGCTTCGCCACGGGCTGGAGGAAGTCTAAGTTCTCGCTGTCTGATTGCCAGAAACGGTCTTCGAATGCCTTTAGCGCCGTCCACTGCATTGTGAAGCGTAGCTGCTGCCAAGCCGATAGAAAATAGTTCATCTCAAAACGCGGCGCCCATTGGTGCGACTCGAAGCTAGTGTAGGCCCCGTCACCCTGGTGCACTAGTAGCGCTTCTCTGTCGGTATAACTCAGACGCAGATCGGTAGAGAAGCGGTCATTCGGGCGCCACGTTACGCCGCCGTCGGCTCGGGTGTTCGCCGGTCCAAGCTCGTCTTGGCCTAGGTTTAAACTCACATTAAACGCCCATTTCTCTGCCGGGTTGGTGCGGTAACCCAAATTAATCCCGCCACGACCTTCTATGCGGAAGTCACCGGTGCCGCGTCCCAGCCTATCGTCTATTCGCTCAGGAAAATACCGAAGGCTAATGTCATAAGTGTTGTTGTCGAGGGTGTTGTAAGAGCGGTTCAAGAATCCACCGAGTCGTACCGGTTTGCCATCGGTATTCCACTGGTTTGTTATGAATACGCTTGTCGTACGCTGGCGCAGACCCGGCACGTCGGATTCAACATTGAACACGTTATAGTCCAAGTTCATCTGGTCATTGCGCGTCAAAAAGCCTAGCTCGTTAATATCTAGCGTATCGTCAATATAGGTACCCCGCACCGTGTGCTGCAGACCTCGCCGCGGCCTAAACACAACGTCTCCTAAGAAACCCGAACCGGTAACGCCGTTAACGTCGCTGTGCATAATTTGAGTATCCACCACGAAACGGTTGTCCGCAGAGAAATAGTGCGCATCTACCGCGTTCACGGTCGCATCCACTGTCGGGTGCGAGAGGTTAGTGCCCATCCATCCGATCGCACGGCGCCCACCGCGGCTAGTGTCCTCGTACAGTAATCGGCCCACGGTAAAGTCGCGGCCCTCGGCGCTTAGGGTCACCGGCGTACCATCGTCTGTGGTGCCGCGAATCTGCGAGTCATTCTCGCGAGCGACCAGCGTCCCGTAGCGCCAGTTTCCGGCTTGCCCTGTGAACTTAGCCGCACCGAGTAGCTCCGAGGGCTGACTGCGATCGGTGGCGACAACATCAACGTCATCGGGAATATCGTATAGCGCTGCGCTACCGATCCTGCGCGTATTGAGCAGCGAGATAGGGCCGCCGGGGCCGCCGCGACCTGAGGTTCGCGGCGAAGTATTAAACACGTCCTGGCCCTCGAGAAAGAAGACACGCCTCTCGGG
The DNA here is from genome assembly GCA_038104835.1 of Gammaproteobacteria bacterium. Taxonomy (GTDB): domain Bacteria; phylum Pseudomonadota; class Gammaproteobacteria; order Pseudomonadales; family Pseudohongiellaceae; genus UBA9145. The sequence continues at coordinate 53,668 of JAYOBL010000004.1, forward strand.
GAAGAACACTTCGAACGCGGTGAGGTTTACCACCACGTCGTCGGACTCGACATTGCCGAAGTCTGGGTTGAGACTCGCAGACAGTAGCGAGTTTGACGTCGGTCGCCAGAACAGCTCGGTGCCCACTTTGTATGTCGACTCTCCTCTCACCCCGTCATAGATGCCTGAAGCAAAGGGATAGTAGGTAATCTGCGTGCGCGGCTCGATGTCAGTCAGCTCATAAAGCTCGAACGCCGACAAATACTCATTCACGGTGCGCGGCAGCGGAGGGTTCGACCAGGTTTCGCCCTGCAGGTGGCCTACTTGACGCTCGAAATAGAATCCGAGTTTACGCGCTCCCTCGACCTGGGGCAGTGGCATCATCGACCAGGGAATAAAGTACTCCGCACTCCACCCATTCTCTAACGCCTGGGTGCGTGCAAGCCATGGCCCGTCCCATTGAATGTTAAGAATACGCTCGGGAAGAAGAGTGGCGTCTGTAAGGGAATTACCGAGGTTAATGCGCATGAGGAAACCGTAAAGCCCCTCTCCGGACGCGTCGATAGCAACGACAAAACCGTCGCGTTCTAAACGCGTGTCGCGCGAGGTCATACGCGCCATCAGCGTTTCTTTTGGCTGAAAATTCATTGCGCTGAGGTAGATGCCGCGCTCGGTGTAGAAGAAGCGCACGTGGGTTTCATAGGGCGCATCAGCCAGCGTGTCGGGATCAGTCACCTTCATGCCGTCGATGACCGGTAGATCTTTCCAGATTTCTTCATCAATAAAACCGTCAACGGTGATGTTGGCGGCGTCTTGGTCGACACGAGTGATTCGCGGCAAGGTTGGCGCTAGCAATTCCTGAGCGATCGACTGCGTGGGTAGCACTAGCAAAAGTGCTACGCATAACGTCGACGCGAATTTGCGGGAGTTTCTCATTATTTCTCTCGTTATTAGTGCCCAAAACGGGCATCGGCTTGCGCTAATTTCGCGACGTCAGTGTCGCACTCAGTTGCAGTTCCACCCCATCGCGCAGAACGGTGAGCTGCACTTGGCTGCCAACCTCCTGCGCCCTCAATAGATTCGAATAGCCTTGCAGGTCATCGAGCCGCTGTCCGGCGAAGCTCAATAGAATATCCCCGGCCTTCAGCCCAGCAGCCTCAGCTGCGCTATTGGGCGTAATGCCGCTTACGCGTATTCCTGCGCCCTGATAGGAAAAGTCGGGCAGCGTGCCGAGACTCGCCTGCCTTGCTGTCGTGCCCTGGGGCGCCACGGCTACCTGCGCATTCGCAAGCGTGACTCGCAGCGGATCGCGGTTGTCGGCGAGGTAAATCAACGCTTCTTCAACCCAAGACGCCACGTCTGAAAGACCACCGTAGTCGAGCTTGTCGGCGCTGTCGCTCGCACGGTGATAGTCGCCATGCAGGCCTGAGAAAAGATGCAGCGCCGGCACACCGGCGTTAAGAAAACTCACGTGGTCGCTGCTAGCAATAGTCTGCGCGGGAAACTCAGACTCAACGCCAATGGTGAAGCCGATGCCCTGTGCCATAAACGGAAATTCGTAGGCGCTATCGCTACCAAATACCTGCAGTTTGCGGCCCTCAAGTCGGCCAACCGCATCGAGGTTTACCATGGCGTAGTAGTCCATCTTGCCCAAACCGTTTACCGCGGATTGCACGAAATGCTCGGACCCCATCAGCCCCTGCTCTTCTGCAGTGAAGGCAACGAATAGAATCGGCCTTGCGGGCGTGAAGCTGCGCCGTAGTTTGCGCGCGACTTCTATAAGCACAGCAACACCAGAGGCGTTGTCATCGGCGCCCGCCATGAGCTTGCCCTGAGCGTCGTAGCCTAGATGGTCGTAGTGTGCGCCGAGTACAACAGGTTCATTACTCAGCGCAGGATCGCTGCCGGGAAGCAGGCCGACTACATTGCTCAGAGTCTGTCGGCGCCCGTCTGCTAATTCGCCTTGCCACGGTTGCTTATAGCTGCCCCCCGGGGCGAGTAGGCCCACCGAGCGAAACGCGCTTTCTATGTAGTTTGCCGCCGCGTCTATCCCTTTGCTCGTCTCTCCCGGCAGGCTATCAATCGCACGGCCGTGCATCGCCTCTGCGGTTAGCGCAGAGACGTGAGGCTCTAGACTGCTGGCGAGATACTTAGGCGGTAGGGTTGCGAGCGGCGCAACGGGTGGGAGCGCCGCAAGCGTGGGAGCGGCGTCTAATTCCGGGTTAAGCCATCGCAGCGGTGAGTCGCTGCTCTGCCATACCCCTTTCACATCGTTAGTCGGTGCGTCGCCTGTGAAGCTCAAATAGGAATACTTGCCGTAGTGCGGCAGCTTCTCAATCATGCCGGAAACCGCAACCGCTTGATCGATGTCGATGAAGCCAAGGGCTAAGTCGTCGGACTCGGGATGGCGACCAACGAATACCGTACTGCGTTGGGTAAACTTCACCTGCGACTCTGCAAAACTAAACTGTGCGCCGGACTCGTCGAGCTGAACTCCCGCAGCGGTCAATGCTGCCTGAGCAAACCGGTTGCCGCGGCCGAGCACCCACACGCTGCGATTGCTGGGCAGCGCTTCTATCTCGCTATCACTCACGACGTTGGCATCCACACCCTCGGCGAATGCCTCCGCGAGTGTCGACCAATCGCTCGCTGCAAGCGCTGCGCTGGCGCCCGCAGGAATAACAAAGGTGATTGCCTCCGCGCCGAAAAGCTCACCGATAGTTGGCGGCGTTTCACTGCGGTCGAGCGTGCGGAAAACATCGAAGTAAGGATCCGCGACCACCGCTTCGAGCGAAGCATAATTCTCAGCGACGAAACCCTGTGCGCGCTGGTTCAAGGTAAGCTCGACAATCTGCGGCTCTGACTCTCCGCTGTAGTGCAGAGCAACCGGCAGAGTGAATTCATAGGGAGCCGCGTCTTGTATCTGAGCGAAGTTGAGGCGCGCTCTGTCGTCCCGCTCTTCGGTGACCGACAGCGCAAGCTCTGGAGCCCCAGTACGCTGTACCCACTGCTCGAAAAAGCCGGTCAGATCCCGCTCGGCTAATTTGGAGAAATGTTCGGCGAGCGTGGCAAAAGAGGCGCGAGTAAATCGATAGCGGGTATAGAAGCTTTTAAGTCCCTCGAGGAAAAGCTCATCGCCCAATTCGATCCGCAGCATATGCCACAGCATAAGAGTCTTGCCGTACCCGACAGCTTGGCTGGCCGCCGAGTTACGCGAAGTGAATTCGCTTAGCGGAAAATCACTGCCCTCGCCCACGTAATTTTTGTACCGCGCGAGCATCTCTTTGCGGTACTCGGCGCCTCGGCCTTCCACCTCTTGGAAGAGGTGATCCGCAAGATAAGCCGTAAGCCCTTCGCTCCAGTTACCAGTCGCGTAGTCGGGATACACGCCGTTGCCCCACCAGTTGTGCAGAATTTCATGGGGGTAGGAAGAGGTAATGATGAAAGGGAAACGGATGATCTGTTCACCGAGCAGGGTAAACGAAGGCATGCCGTAGCCGGTTTCCCAGAAATTCTCGACCAAGGCGAATTTGCTGTAGGGGTAGGCGCCGAGCAGGGGTTCATAAAGCGCAAGCGCTCGTGCGGTAGCGTCGAGGTATTTGGCTGCGAGATTCGGGTCGGGCGTTCTTAGCAGGGCAAGCATCTCTATACTGCGCGGCTGTGGTTCACTCTCAACGCTGGGCTCTCCATCAACCGCTGAGTCGCCTGATGCATCGAGCACAGAGTCGTAGCGCGCTGTGTACTGCGTGAACGCCGCAGCAATGAGATAGATCTCCTCCATCGGCTTGTCGCTGCGCCAAGTGTTTTCAGCCAGGCGCTGTCCCTGACTAACACTCAGCCAGTCGGCGGCCGAGTCGGCGAACTCGACACTTAGCTCGAACGTCACTAGGCCATCGCCAAACTCTGGCACCCAGGCGCTGCCGCGATTGAGATAAACACCGCGGGAGTCGATGATGCCCGAGGTTTCGGAAAAGCTCTGCGAATACTCGGCGCTAGTCTGCCGTGTAGGGTCGAATAGCATGCCGGAATAGCTAAGCTCTAACGCTTGTCCCCGGCGCCGCGGCAGGTCAACTGAATAGCGCGTTTTTGGCGCACCCAGACCGCCGGTTTCATTGATGCCCTGCGCCCGCGTCGTCTGCATAGCGCCAAGCTCACGAAGCCCGCGAGGGCGGTTATTGATTGCCAGCTCGCTATTAAGCGTAAAGGCAATCTCGCCCCTTGCCGCACTCTCGGGCAGCGTTACGCTGTCTTCTACGGAGATAAAATTATTGGCGGGGTCTAAAATTACCCGCAGCTGATGATGCACGGGCTGGAATGCCTGCGGCTGCGTATCACTCGCAGCGCTCTGCGCCAAAGCCGCGCCAGCCGTAAGCAGAAACGAAAATCCAAGACAGCTAGATGCCGCACGAACAAAGCCGCGCGCACTCAACACTATCTGGGCGAATGAAACCATGGTTTGGCCCTTAGCGCGCCTCGGCTAAAAGTGACAGCGCCTGCTCATGGTTCCAGTCGGCGATGTGCAACTGCGAAGTCCCGTCTGCTGTGCGAGTGGTACTCCAGGCCAGCTGGTCGCCCGCGGGGGAGAACACCGGCAGGATATCGGTGCCGTCGGTATTGGTCACTCTCACCGGCGCGCGCGCTCCTTCGGTATCGACAATAAACAGCTCGAAGTTCGCATGCCCTAGCTGGTTACTCGAATAGATCAGGTACTCACCACTAGGGTGGTAGTACGGTGCCCAAGCGACCATGCCATCGGCAGTGAGCTGACGCTGATTGCTGCCGTCGGCGTCCATTGTCCAAATTTCGGCGCTATTGCCATCGGGATTAAATCGCCGCCAAGTGATCTTGCTGCCGTCTGGGCTGTAGAAAGGCCCACCGTCGTACCCTGGCGAACGCGTTAGCTGAGTGACATCACTGCCGTCGGCATTCATGATGTAAAGGTCCATAAAGTAGGAGCTGTCGTCTTCGAATAGCGCCTGCTCGGCTTGGCTTAGCGTACGCGAGTAGGCTTGGCGATTAGAGGCGAAGAGAATCTTAGTGCCGTCGGCGGAGTAAGATCCTTCGGCGTCGTAGCCGTCGGCATTGCTCAGATTAATCAAATTCGACCCGTCGCCGTTGGCCACATAGATGTCGTAATTACGATCGTAATCCCAGCCATAGGCGCGCTCGATGCCGCTTTCACGAATGGCGATTTCCTCCGCCTGCTTAGCCAACGCGTTCGGATCTTCGTGCGTAGAGGAGAACATCACGAGGTCTTGCGTTGGATGAATCCACGCGCAGGTGGTCAGGCCCACACCGGGGGAAACGAGCCTACTCTCGCCGCTTGCGAGGTCGAGCACAAAAATTTGATAGAACGGATTATCTCCAGGCTGTTCGCTCTGGTAGATGAGCTGGGTGCCGTCGGCGCTGAAGTAGCCCTCGCCCGAACGCAGCGAGTCGTTGATCAGCTGTCGCGTGTTACTAAGCAGTACCGCTTCGTTCTGCACATCGGCATAGGGGCTAGCTTCTTCCGCAACCCAGCTGGTTGCGGCAGCAGTGCCGTCGCCGTAGCTCGAAGCCATGTCTTGCGAATAGCCTGCAGATTCTGCGGAGCCTGTGTCGTTGGTGTCTGGCGAACAGGCCGCTAGGACCGATGCGATGAGCGCAGCGCCTGCATACCGCAGGCCCTTTTCAAAGCGGCCAAAGCGGTCAAAGCGGGGGCTACTGTCCCGGGCGGCGTTTTCGCATCGCGCTGTGACGGGTGATTGTATTTTAGGAATCATAGCTGCACTTCTCCCTGCCTAGTGAATGCCTAGGTGTCGAAAATGAATTGATCCGCCTGCGGGAACACTCCGAACAAGCCGCCGGTGTGAACAAAAACTATGTCTTTGGCGCCGGCGAAGCAGCCGTCAGCGCCCTTACGAATCTCGTTTAACATTCCGAAGAACGCCTTGCCGGTGTAAACCGGATCTAAGAACAGCCCTTCGGTGGCGGCGACGAGTTTGATCGTGTCGAACACTTCGCGATACGCCACGCCGTAGCCAGGGCCTAGATAGCCTTCTTGTGTAAGCACTTCCAGCGAGTCAAAGTCCAAACCCGCGGCCTTTGTGCCTTCTAGCAGTTCGGCATAGCGCCGCTGCCAGTTTCCGATGTCTTCCCGTGCGCGCTGCTCGAAGTACACCGCACTATCGCTCACGTTGAACGCCACCACCTGTTTCGCCAAGCCGAAGAGCGCATTGCCAGCAATCAGCCCGGCTTGAGTGCCACCAGAGCCAGTAGCGCAAGCAATCGCATCGGGTTTTAAGTCATGGGTGGCGAAGTCCTGCGCCATTTCTTCGCTCGCGGCGATGTAGCCCCACAGACCAACTTCGTCGCTTGCCCCTGTAGGAATAAAATACGCCTTAGAGCCAGCCACTTCCGCCTCGGCCTGGAGCTGTTCGGCGTAGCGTGGATGGGCCTCAGCCCAGCCTTGCGCAGGAAGATAGCTAATCTGTGCGCCGGCCAGTTGGTCCATCAGCAGATTGCCACTGGCAACCTCGGGCTCTTCACCGCGCAGAATAAGCTGCACTTTAATCCCGAGCCGCGCGCCCATAATCGCCGTGGCGCGGCAGTGGTTAGACTGTATACCGCCACAGGTAATTATCGTGTCACAGCCTTGGCGCTGCGCTTCGGCGATGCAAAATTCGAGCTTACGCAGCTTATTCCCAGACACTTCGAGACCGGTCATCTCGTCGTGCTTAACCCACACATTGACGCCGCTGAGTGTTGCCGACAGGCGCTCTAACTTCGTTAGTGGCGTCGGCAGATCGGCGAGCTTGAGCCTGTCGGGATAGTTAACTACGCGCATAATGCCTGCGGCCTCGAGTGGGCCGAGTGCGTCAGCTGAGCCGAGTTAGCCCGTTGAATTCCCATAGGTTTCATTCCTAGATTTTTCCGAACCACCCTACTTCGAGGCGTCGTAGGTTTGTACGGCACCGGCGGGCGCGAGGTCTTCGGCGCTGCTCGGCTTTAGAGCTTCGCTATAGAGAAACAAATCGGTGAGCACCGCGCGCAAATGAATTGAGGCGTTGAGATTGTCGACCATCTCCGAACCGATCTTGTTTTGCTTAAGAATAAAACTCAGCGCCGCATTAGCCTTAGCGCAGTCTTCGCTGATCAATTTCTCGAATGCGTCATCGCTCTGCGCGAAGGTCGAGATGAGAGAGTCCATTGCCTCGGACATGCCCTTAATAGTCGGCTGCGCATGGGGGCCTGGGCCTGTCTCTTGTCCTGCCGGCCGACCCTGCGCCGCATAGGCGAGTAAAAATTCGTAGCCGGATTCAATTGTCTCGATTGCGCTTTCAATTTTTGCTGTATCGCTCACAGATCTTCTCTCTTGTTTCGTAAAAGTGGTTTCAGAGTCGCCCTATTCGGCCCGAGCGTCTCTGCGAAAAAAGGGCCAGCACCTCAGCGTCTTTGCGCTAGGAGCTGACCCCCGTTTGTCTTATTCATTCAGCCCTACTGAGCTGAGCCTCGCGAACCATTCATGCCTGGCGAGGCTTGGTGTTCGCCGGTATTAGTCGGCCTGCTTTGGCGTCCACAGCTTAGGATCGTGGTTAGCTTTAAGCTCGTCTTCCGTGAGCCAGCCTTTGATCATTGAACGCGTGTAGAACAGCTTCTCCGGACGAATCGCGAAGTAGATATGCGTCGCCGCAAGCGCAACAAGCGCTAGCGTTGAAAGCCCGTGAAGAAGGAAAACCAAACCTAACTGGCTCTCCGGCATGCTGTTTGTGCGCTCCCAAAACGGCGAGTCGATCTGCAGAAACATCAACAGGCCCGTTGCAATCACGGTTAGAACAACAACCGTTACCGCCCAGTGCATGCCCTTTTGCTCGAAGGAATACTTGCCTGGCATACGCGTAGAGTCGAAAGGCTCAGCGAAGTCCCGGGGGCCAAGCACCATAGACTTGAAATCCTGCCAAAACAGCGAGCGCACAATGTGCACTACCGTAATAAAGCTGAGCAGCAGTCCCGCCATCCAGTGCCAGTTAAGCCACGCGAAACGCAGGCCAACAATAGGCGCAATGCCGGTAATAATAAGCGCGAAGATTGAACCCGCCATCACCCAGTGGAACCAGCGGTCGATCGCTTCGTGGCGAACAACGCGCTTGCCTTCGGTCGAAGGTTTCTCGATTTTCTTGTTGGCTAATACAGCCATGACGATTGCGTGCGCAGCTAGTAGCACCAGCACAGCGACGGCAACCACCCAAAGTAGATCCCATGACACGCCTAGAATGACTTCCTCACCCCAGACATCGCGTTTATAGCGGACTATTTCTCCCACCTTGCACCTCTCCTAATTGTTCTTCTTGGTTAGCCGCGGTTCTATACCCGTGCTCCGCGACCTAAGAATTGTCCCGACTGATGTTGGTGTCGGTACTGCCAGCGAACTCATCGAGGACTGTCGTGCGCTGCATCCGCCGCGCTCCGCATTCCTTCTTTTTCCCTAGAAATAAAACGGCGCGTTAACGGCATATGAGTTCCGTTAACGCGCTTCGAGCGTGTTGCTTAGCCGCGAACCGCGCGCTTAACCAGATTCTCAACCAGAGGTATCTTGAAGTGGTTGTAGTTAAGAGGCTCAGCACCCTGTGAGGCGATTGCCGCTACCTGATCAGCCAGCGCCTCTGAGCGCTGCTGGCCTTTGAGCGCGGTTTCGACTTGATCGAGTCGGCGCGGAACGCATTCAACCGCGCCGCAGGCGATTCGTGAGTCGGTGATTACGCCGTTAGAGACCTTCATGGCGGCCGCAATGCTGACCAGCGCGAAGTCCCAAACGTTGCGATCGGCTACTTTTTCAAAGTAGAACTCAGCGTTAGCCCAAGTGTTGGGGATACGCACCGCGGTGAGGATCTCGCCTTCGCGTAGCGCTGTCATGCTGGTGATATCGATCGCCGGGCCTACGAAGAAGTCTTGGGCGGGAATGAGGCGTTGGCCCTTCTCGCTCATGACAACCATAGTTGCGTCTAGCGCCACTAGGCTCGGAGCCGTGTCCGAAGGGCTTACCGCCACGCAGCGGCTCGCACCGAAGATTGCGTGCTCGCGGTTCAGACCTTCAGGTGAATCGGCGTAGCAAAGATTGCCGCCGGCACGGTAGCAGTCCAAACCACGGCGGTAGTACCAGCAGCGTGTATCCTGAACCAGGTTACCCGCCAGTGTGCCTACGTTGCGGATCTGTGGGCTAGCCACGATACCTGCGGCCTGCGCGAGGAGTGAGAACTTCTCCTTAATGATCGGGTTCTTGGAGATTTCGGTGAGCGTAGTGACGGCGCCAATCTCGATGCCATCGCTCGTCTCTTTAATCCCTTTCCAGGCGTCTACCTGAGTCAGCTCGATCATCGCGCTGGCTGACTTGTTGCGGTCTTTCAGCCACCCGTAGGTGTCCTGACCGCCGCCAAGTAGCCAGCCGTCCTTACCGAGACTGCCAGCTAGCGCGAGCGCGTTGGCCTCATCGGTGGGCTGATAAAGCTCGATGTCGAGCATTACGTCATGTGATGTGGCTACCATATCAACCTCGGAAGTTATTTTGAGCCAGAGGAACGGCGTCAGACGTCACCCCTGCTACGTGGTTAATGATCATGTCAGCGGTGACGGGCGCTGAATTAAAGAGGTGCCCGTTGAGTGAATCGCTGATCGCTGAAGCGAGGGATGCGGCAACCGCACCCATCGCCGGCTCGCCGATACCGCGCGCGCCTACGGGATTTTCTGGGTCCGGCAGATCCACCCAGCCGGTTTGGATCTTGGCTGGTGTGTCCATCATGGTTGGGATCTTGCTTTGCCAGTAGCCCGTGCTCGCGGGGAGTCCGTTCTGCGGATCGTAAAGGTGGCGCTCGTACCCTGCGAGGCCTATGCCCCACACTGCGCCGCCCACCAGCTGGTTTTTCAAACCCTGTGGGTGAACGACCGTTCCGCAATCACCAATAGTCACCATGTCGACAATTTCGTACTTGCCAGTCTCGGTGTCCATCTCGATTTCGGTGAAGGTAACCGTAAAGCCAGGGGGATTGTTGCTGTGGGGATTGTCGTGATAGATACCCATTAGCGACTGACCCGCGAGGCGCGAAACCGAGATCTTAGTGAAGTCGTTCAGCTCTTCTGGCAGATCCGATTCGCCGGTGAACTTGCCACCCAGCTCAATGCCTTTTTGTGCGATTTCCGCAAAGCTCATACCGACGCTTGCGTCTGCACTCTTGAACACGCGCTCGTCAGCGAAATCATAATCCGCTGCGTCACCGCCAAGCTCTAGCGCTGCGATCTCTTTCATCTTAGCGAGCAGGTCCTGAGCGGCACCGTAGTTGGTGCGCGTGTTAGTGAAGATCGAGTTACTGCCGTCCTGCGGCGATGTGATAGGCAGGTTGCGATCAGTACGACCCGTAACGATGTCTACGCGTTCCCAAGGCATCTGCAGTACTTCTGCTGCGGCGCGAGAGGTCGACGCGAAGGAGTAGGTACCTAGGTTACCCACGCCGTTGTGGACCTTAAGGCGGCCGTCGGCGGTGAGAAGCACAATACCGTCCATGCCGCTGCGACCCGCGTTGTGGTAGCCCTGGCCGATGCCGATGCCCGTGACCTTGCTGCCGTTGCGCTGACGCGAACGAGCCATGCGCTCCTGCAGGTTAAACTTCTCTGCGCCCATCTTCAGCGCTTCGGGCATGTACGCACTGGTGAATGGCGTGCGTCGCGCACCGCCCACGTCGCCAGTCTGCGGCGTGTTGATTTCGCGAATCTTCAAACGATCGATACCGAGTTCTTCCGCCGCCTTGTCGAGAATAGGCGAAATGATCGCTGCAATCTGATTCTGGCCCGGCCCACGCTGAGCGCCACGGTGGCCCGTGTTAGAACCAATAGAGGTGCCACGGAAACGCACGGCTTCGGTTTGGTAGAGGATAGAGATGCAGTCCGCTGCCGAGTAGGCATCGGCGCCTCCGCCCTTACCGCCGTTGTCGGAGATAATGTAGAGGTCAGCTGCGGCCATGGTGCCGTCGGCCTTGAAGCCACACTTAATCCAGCCTTGGAAGCCTTGGCGTGCACCGCCGATGGCTGTTTCTTCGTCGCGTGTCACGCGCATCATTACAGGGCGGTTGATCTTCTGCGACATCTTCGCAGGGATCGCCATGCTTGGAATGCTGTTCGCGCGGGCGCGCTGACCGAAGCCGCCGCCTGTCGCTTCGTTAATAAAGACGAAGTCTTCCTGTGGCACACCTACGATGCTCGCCATGCCGTCGGCTAGAGCCGACAGCGACTGCGAAGTGCCATGCAGATACAGCTTACCGTTTTCCCAGTAGGCCATCGCACTGCGCGGTTCCATCGACTGGTGCGGATAGCCCGCAGTGGTGAAGCCGCTTTCATAGACGAAGGCCGAATCGGCAAGTGCCGCGTCGAGATCGCCGTAGGAGAACGTCTGCTGAGGCTCAGCCGTTGGCTCGTTGCCCGCGCGGAAGCTCGCCACCTGATCGGCGCTCCATTTTTCTGTTGCGAAGCCCTGACGGAAGACGTAGGTATTGCCGCCGTTGTAGGCGTCTGGTCCGCCTTCGGTGAGGCTGTCTAAGGGATCGAGGACGAAAGGCAGGCGCTCGAAAGTCACAGAGATCTTTGAGATGGCTGTTTCAGCCGTCTGCTCGTCGATCGCGGCGAGCGCTAGGATAGGCTCGCCGACCAAAGTTGGCTCGTTGGTGAGCACTTTGAGGCCAGTGCTCTGCGGCTCACCGTCTGGATAAACGTCGTCTGCAGTTAGCAGGCCAAACACGCCGTCCATCGCAAGCGCTTCGCTCGCGTCGATGTTAACGACGCGGGCGTGTGGGATTGGGCTAGTGAGTAGACGCGCATAGACCATGCCTTCGCGCGTGTAATCTTCGGCGTACTTGATGCGGCCGGTCACTTTACCGTTTACATCGGGTGGCACGAAGTCTTTACCAATGTGCATATAAGCCATGAGAATTATCCTATTTGCGCGGCGCGCATTACGCCATCGAGGTAAGAGTCATAAGAACCGCAGCGGCAGATGTTGCCGGACAAGCCCATGCGCGCTTCTTGGCGCGTTGGGTTTGGGTTCTCGCGGAGTAGGCCGACCGCTGCCATGATTTGTCCCGGCGTGCAGTAACCGCACTGAGGCGACAGCTCTTCAACGAACGCCTGCTGCACGGGATGCAGAGTGCCGTCAGCGGATTCAAGACCTTCGACTGTCTCTACCCGCGCATTTTTAACCGAGTGGGTTAGAACAGAGCAGGCATAGGTTGAGGTGTCATCGACTAGCACAGTGCAGGCGCCGCATTCACCGCGGTTGCATCCGAGCTTCGTGCCGGTAAGGCCGAGCTTGTAGCGCAGCGTAGAGGCCAAAGTTTCCTGAGGCGCCACATCTACTGTGCGAGACTGACCATTGACGTTGATGCGAATCATTCGCTCGACAGCACCAGCGGGACGCGAAGCGCCGTTCGCTGCGACCCAGACACCGGTCGTGGTTGCCGCTGCGCCTGATGCAATTACGCCTTTGATAAAGCGTCTTCGGGTAAGGTTTAAATTCACGGGTTACATTCGCCTCCGTTAAAAAGGAATTCCGTTGCGGTGGAATAGTGGGTGACCGAGCCGGTTTAGCGAACTTCAGACGCTGCGCAAACCTGCTACACAGAAATCATTACGAAGCTCGGCATCGCGAGATCACTGCAGCGATTAGATAATCGCGGCGCAGCGCGGCCCACGGGTCATAACACCGTCAGAGAGTAATCCACAGACCCCGTGAAATCAAGCAGCTACGTGGCTAGTCGTAGTTATTGAGGGGGCTCATTTCTGGTCGCGTGGCGAGTTACATTCTGTGACAAATTTGCCCGTTTTATTGACCGAGTTTGTCAGAATTCTGTCATTAAATTTTATGCTTTCTACGCCTTACGACAAACCCTTGTCATTTTCGCGAAACACGCCCGCGAAGCGCGGCCAATTTCTTGACAATGTTAAGTGCAGTGGTATTGTTGGCGGCCGCTTGCGCATCGCACAGTACGCGATTTTCAGTGTCAGTGGGAATCTTGGGCAGCGAGCCTTAGCTGCACCCAAGTGATTATTTGGCTCGAAACTGGCCGGCGTGTACTAAGCAGCTTGTACCCCACAAAGGCGAAGCTCAACGCCCAGTTTCCGCTAAGAGCCGACCAACGCTTTGCATCGAGCCTACCTGAATCCGACAACCCTCGTTTGCCGGAGGCTCGGTTAACGACGCGACAAACACAGTGTTTGCATAGCGCGGCCTTTCATAGCGTCGCCTTGCATAGCGCCGCTTAGGATAGCGCCGCGACCCTCCTGCCTTTAATAAATAGGCAGCAGCGGGGCCAGCAGCCTACGGCAGACGGGCTGCGCACGACGCAGTTAGATGCAGTTGAAGACCCATTACCGAGTAGCCCGGCGTCTCCGGGCCTCGACTGAGAGAGCAGCACATGAACAACGATAATCGCATCCCATTGAAGTTTGGTTTCCCGCCGAAGCAGGGCCTCTATGACCCCGCGCAAGAGAAAGACTCCTGCGGCGTAGGCTTTGTTGCCAATATAAAAGGCAAACCTAGTCATCAGATTATGCTCGATGCGTACCATCTGAATTCACGCATGGACCACCGTGGCGGCTGCGGCTTCGAGGCAAACACCGGTGATGGCGCTGGCATCCTCATGGCGCTGCCCCATACTTTCTTCGGCAAGATCGCCGACAAAGCCTTCGGTGTAAGCCTTCCCGAGGCCGGCCAATACGCCGTGGGTAACATCTTCCTGCCGCAGGACGACGCCGAGCGCGCCCTATGCCGCGAGGTCATTGATCAGGTAGTCGCCGACGAAGGTCAGAAACTGATCGGATGGCGTGACGTACCCACCGACGCGGCCTCTGCCGACGTCGGACCTGCAGCGCTCGCCGCCCAGCCACGCATCGAGCAGCTGTTTATTGGCGCCAGCGAGGGGCTGAGCCAAGACGAGTTCGAGCGCAAGCTCTATGTTATCCGCAAGCGCTTCACTCATCGCCTGCGTAACGATGCCTCTCTAGCCGAGGCGAAGCAGGTTTACGCCTGCAGCCTGTCGACCAAGGTTATTGTCTATAAAGGTATGTTGACGCCGGGCCAGCTGTTTCCTTTTTATAAGGATCTCATGAGCCCGAATTTCGAGACCCATCTGGCGATGGTGCACTCGCGCTTCAGCACCAACACCTTCCCTTCGTGGGATCGCGCGCAGCCGAATCGCTTTATGAGCCACAACGGCGAGATCAATACACTGCGCGGTAACGCCAACGCGATGGTTGCCCGCCAAGGTATGGCGAAGACCGACACCTTCGGCGACAAGCTCGACTCATTATTCCCAATTATCGAAGCCGACTGCTCTGATTCCGGCAGCTTCGACTCGGTGCTCGAATTCATGCTGATGTCGGGTCGCTCGCTGCAAGAGTCAGTCATGATGATGATCCCAGAGGCGTGGCAGTCAGACGCCAATATGGATCAGCAGAAGCGCGACTTCTATGAATTCAACTCCGCGATTATGGAGCCGTGGGACGGCCCCGCGTCTATCGTATTCTCCGACGGCCAGTACATTGGAGCGGTGCTGGACAGGAACGGTCTGCGTCCGAGCCGCTACTACGTCACCAAAGACGACAAGGTCATCATGGCGTCTGAGGTCGGCGTGGTGCACGTAGACCCCGCCAATGTTCTGCTCAAAGGCCGCCTGCAGCCAGGCAAGATGTTCCTGATCGACTTCGAGCAGGGTCGCCTCATTCCCGACGAAGAGCTCAAAGACACTATCAGCGGCAAGCGCCCCTACGGTCAGTGGCTTGCCGAGCAGAAGGTTACGCTCGCAGACATCGCCAAGCCCGACAATGTATTGTCATTAGCAAACGAAGAAGGCGAAGACGCCCTCTTACGCCGCATGCAAGCCTTCGGCTACACCACCGAGACCATGCAGTTCATGCTCATTCCTCTGGTCACAGAGGCGCGCGATCCGCTGGGCTCCATGGGTAACGATTCGGCGCTGGCCTGTTTGTCTGACAAACCGCGCATGATCTACGACTACTTCAAGCAGCTATTTGCTCAGGTCACCAACCCGCCGATCGACTCGATTCGCGAAGAAGTGGTCATGTCGCTCGAGTGCTTTATCGGTCCCGAGGGTAATATGCTCGACACGGCGGCCGAGCAGGCGCACCGCCTGAGTCTCAGCCACCCCATTCTGTCGAACAAAGAGCTCGCCGATATCCGCGACCTCGACAGCCACGGCATGCGCTCGAAGACTCTGGATATGACATTCGCTGCTGACTCGGCCGAAGGCTATTTAGAGGCGCTAGATCGACTCTGCGCCGATGCCGAGCAGGCCATCGTCGACGGCTACGCCTTTGTTGTGCTGTCTGACCGCGCAATGAGTGCGTCGCGCATCGCAATTAGCGCGCTGATCGCCTGTGGCGCAGTGCATCATCATTTGGTCGCGGCGCAGAAGCGCACGCAGATTGGAATCGTCATCGAAACAGGCGAGGCACGCGAGGTTCATCACTTCTGCCTGCTCACCGGTTACGGCGCCGACGCGGTCAACCCTTACCTCGCCTTCGAGTCACTGTGGCAGGCGAGCAAAGACGGCCTGATTAGCAAGAACGCCGAAGACGAGGAGTCGCTGGTTAAGGGCTATAAGAAGAGCGTCGCCAAAGGCATGCTTAAAGTGATGGCCAAGATGGGCATCTCAACGTTGCAGTCTTACAAGGGCGCGCAAATTTTTGAGGCAGTTGGTCTGGCAGATGAAATCGTCCAGCGCTGCTTCGTCGGCACTGCTAGCCGAGTGCAGGGCGTTAAATTCCCCGTACTCATTGAAGAGACTCGCCGACGCCATGCGCTAGGATTCCCGCAGCGTGAAAGTCAGCGCATTCCGGCGCTCAGCAATCCTGGTGATTTCCACTGGCGCTCCGGCGGCGACGCGCATATGTGGAACCCTGATTCCATATTTAATCTGCAGCTCGCTGCACGCAATAACAACGTGAACGCCTACGCCGCGTTCGCCAAGCACACTAACGAAGAGAGTACGCGTCGCTGCACCTTCCGCGGCCTGCTGAAGTTCAACACTACTATCGACTCGGCTATTCCATTAGACGAAGTTGAGCCTGCGAGCGAGATCGTAAAGCGATTCGCCACCGGCGCCATGAGCCTGGGTTCAATCTCACAAGAGAGCCACGAGTCGCTAGCGGTTGCGATGAATCGCATTGGCGGTAAGTCCAACACCGGCGAAGGCGGCGAAGACCCCTACAGATTTGAACCGCTGGAGAACGGCGACTCCAAGCGCTCGGCCATTAAGCAGGTTGCCTCGGGACGCTTCGGCGTCACCGCGTGGTATCTCACCAACGCCGACGAACTACAAATCAAGATCGCGCAAGGCGCGAAGCCAGGCGAAGGCGGCGAACTGCCGGGCGGCAAGGTAGACGATTACATTGCCAGCATTCGCCACTCGACACCGGGAGTGGGCCTCATTAGCCCGCCGCCGCATCACGATATCTACTCTATTGAAGACATCGCGCAGCTGATTCACGATCTAAAAAACGCCAACCGCGCAGCGCGCATAAGCGTCAAGCTAGTCGCCGAAATTGGCGTCGGTACGATCGCAGCGGGTGTTACCAAAGCGAAGACCGACCATCTGGTTATTGCTGGCCACGACGGCGGTACGGGCGCGTCTCCGCTCACCTCGATTAAGCACGCGGGTCTGCCTTGGGAGCTCGGTCTGGCCGAGACTCACCAGACTCTGGTGATGAACAATTTGCGCTCGCGCGTCACGCTGCAAACCGACGGTCAGCTCAAGACCGGCCGCGATATCGCGATTGCCGCGCTACTTGGCGCCGAAGAATTCGGTTTTGCCACAGCCCCGCTCATCACGCTGGGCTGCATTATGATGCGCAAGTGTCACCTGAACACCTGTCCTGTCGGCATTGCCACGCAGGACCCTGAGCTACGTAAAAAGTTCAAAGGCAAGCCAGAGCACGTAACCAACTACCTCTTCATGGTGGCCGAGGAAATGCGCGAGATCATGGCTAGCCTCGGCATTCGCTCGGTCAATGAGATGGTCGGCCGCGCTGACCTGCTCAACATGAACGACGCGATCGACCACTGGAAAGCCAGCGGAATCGACCTCACGTCTATCCTGACTCCTGCCAAGGTCGTGTTCGAGAACACCGGCTTCTACAAGATGCAGGAGCAAGATCACGGGCTAGAAAAGGCTCTGGATAACGAACTGATTAAGATGGCCCGCGAAGGCATCGAAGACGGCAAGGTCGTTCACATCGAACACGACGTAGTGAACATCAACCGCGTTGTCGGCACGATGCTGTCGAACGAGGTCGCCAAGCGCTGGGGCGCCGACATGCTCCCCGACGACACGATCAATATTAAGCTCAACGGCTCGGCGGGACAGAGCCTCGGTGCGTGGCTCGCTAAGGGCGTTACGCTAACCGTTGAAGGCGACGCCAACGACTTCGTCGGCAAGGGCCTGTCGGGCGGTAGGATCGTTCTCTATCCGCCGAAGCAAAGCAGCTTCAAGTCGGAAGAAAATATTATCGCAGGCAACGTTAATCTTTACGGAGCCACCGGCGGCGAAGCCTTTATCCGCGGCATAGTCGCCGAGCGCTTCGCAGTGCGTAACAGCGGCGCCAGTGCGGTTGTCGAAGGTATAGGCGATCACGGCTGCGAATACATGACAGGCGGGCGCGTAGTGATTCTTGGTAAAACAGGACGCAACTTCGGCGCCGGCATGAGCGGCGGCATTGCCTATGTTTGGGACCCGGAAGGCGCGTTCCCCAAGCAGTGTAACGGCGAGACCTTCGAACTCGAGGGTGTTGCGGACGCCAACGATATCGAGGAGCTGCATGCTCTCGTGAAGAAGCATTATCTCTACACCGAGTCCGACGTGGCCAAGCGCCTAATGGACGATTGGGATCTTGCCCTCACGCAGTTCGTGAAGGTAATGCCTACAGACTATAAACGCGTTCTAGCCGAGCGCGCAGTGACAGCGGCCTAATCACCGCCGCTGCATTGAACGGCCAGAGTCCTTAGGGCTCTGGCTAGTGATCCACTTGTGAGCGGGCAGGGCTCGATTCACCAGAGAAGGCCGAGTGCCACGCAGGAAGAGACCATGGGAAAGCCAACCGGATTTAAAGAGTTTACGCGTCAGACTGTGCCCTATCGCAACGCGATGGACCGATTGATCGACTACAAAGAAATCTACACCGCGCCGGAAGACGCCGCGCTGCAGACTCAGGGTGCGCGCTGCATGGACTGCGGCGTGCCTTTTTGTCAGTCGGAAAACGGCTGCCCCGTTTACAATCTTATACCCGAGTGGAACGACCTCGTGTACAACGGCCGCTGGGAAGAAGCGCTAGAGCGTCTGCACAAGACAAACAACTTCCCGGAATTCACCGGCCGCGTCTGCCCTGCGCCCTGCGAAGGATCCTGCGTACTGGGTTCTACCGAGCCGCCGGTTACCATTAAGAACATAGAAAACGCCATCATCGACAAGGGCTTCGAGAACGGCTGGGTTAAGCCGCAGCCTCCCGAGTCTCGCAGCGGTAAAACAGTCGCCGTGGTTGGCTCAGGCCCCGCGGGTCTCGCAGCGGCGGCGCAGCTGAACAAATCAGGCCATAACGTGACCGTGTACGAGCGTGACAACCGCATCGGTGGCCTGCTCATGTACGGCATTCCTAATATGAAGCTCGAGAAGGACATCGTTGACCGACGCGTTAACATCCTGCGCGAAGAAGGCATCGAGTTCGTCACGGGCGCCGATATCGGTGGCGCCGGCGAAAACGGCATTGGCATCGACAAGTTGGTCGCCGACAACGACGCGGTCCTGCTCGCTACAGGCGCGACAACACCGCGAGACCTGCCGATTCCCAACCGCGAAGGCGATGGCATCCACTTCGCCATGGAGTTCCTAAAGAAGAACACATCTAGCCTGCTCGATTCGCAGCTCGAGAACGGCGACTACATTAGCGCCAAGGGCAAGAAAGTCATCGTTATTGGTGGCGGCGACACCGGCACCGATTGCATAGGCACGTCGCTGCGTCATGGCTGCGAGTCGCTAGTTAACTTCGAGATCATGCCCAAGCCGCCTATCGAACGAGCCGACGACAACCCCTGGCCTCTGTGGCCAAAAATCTATCGCGTAGACTACGGCCACGAAGAAGCGGCGAAGAAGTTCGGCGAAGACCCCCGTGTCTATTCCATCTCTGGCAAGGAATTCGTACGCGACGAAGACGGCAAGCTGCTCGGCATTAATACGGTGAAGGTAGACAGCAACTTTAAGGAAATCCCTGGCACCATCGAATTCTGGGAAGCAGATCTTATTCTCCTGTCTATGGGCTTCCTTGGGCCAGAGCACTATGTGAGCGAAGCGCTAGGTTTAGAATTAGACGGGCGTTCCAATTACAAGGCCGAATACGAAGAGTTTGCCACTTCGAGCCCCAAGGTCTTCGCTGCGGGCGACTGCCGCCGCGGGCAGTCTTTGGTGGTACGCGCGATCGATGAAGGCCGCAAGGCTGCAGAGAAAATAGACGACTATCTAAACTGAGTTTAGTTAACCTCGCCCAGCTTTGGTTGCCGGACGCGGGCGATCGCGGCTCTTACGGGGCAGGCAGTACGTAGATCGTCTGCCTGTCGCCGTTAGCGTAGTAGCTGTGGTAGTCGGGTTCGCCGTCGCCGTTTAAGTCCCCTACGTTGATAAAGACTATTGGCCTACCTTCTTTGGCAAACGCCGCGTTGGGCGTGACTTCGTAGTCGGCTAGCGCATGAAACTCCTTCCCGCCAGCCTCTCTTACCGTAATCAATCCCCGCGGGTTAATACTCACACGGCTAGAACGTTTCTCTTGCCCAACCCGCGCCTTGAACTGCAGCCAGTCTCTTGGCGTCGGCACCATCTCCTGCTCCATTAGCGTGCCATCTTCGCTACGCGTGATAAGCGACACCGCGTCGACGTTAGCGAGAAACGGCGATGGGTAGGTGAAGAAGCCCAGCTCGCGCTCGGTGCCAGCTGCGAGTTTTACCGCCGATAGACCCGGCCGGCCCACGTAGCGCGGCAGCGTCGCAGCTAAGCCTGTTTCAGTGTCTTTGGTGATCTCAAAATAGGAGTCCACTCCGTACTTAAGTCCATACGCGGAGTCCTCTTTTTCGATCGCCGCGAGCAGTGCGTCGTCGTCGGTGAACATCGGGTACATAATGACCTCCAGCGACGACGGCAGGCGGATACTCAGATTACCGTCTTCGTCATAGCGAAAGCCCGTCTCGTCCGCTGTCGGAGTGTCGGTTTTGGCTACCCGTATGGGGACCATGCGCGATTCAGAGTCTGGAAACTCCATCTCAATCTCGCCCTGGGGCTGCTGCCTGATTGCCGCGCCTGGCTCGTCGAACTCTGGCACGTCGGCGACCAGTTCCAGATAGCTCGTGCGCGGTTCGGTCGCCGCGCCAGCGATCGCCTCGCCCCTTAGGTCTAGCGCAGTTTGTCCCTCGCGGCCCGGCACGGGAATAAATTCGAGCGTATTTGTTAGCGCAACACCGCTGGGCATGTTCAGGAAAGAGGCGAAGCCAACGTTGTCGCCAATGATCACGCCCTTAAGCAGAATCACGTCTGCCCCAACGTTGACGTTGGACAATCGCGATCCCGGCAACACCGTCACGCCGCTTAACGTCGCAGGATCATCGGGGTCGCCACTGATGTCGCCGCCTACCTCTCCTCCGGTGATTGTCGCGCCGCCGCACAGCGTCACGTCGGTAATCTTGCCTTCGCTCTTCGCGTCACCACAGACTTCGCCGCCGGTGAGCTCGCCCTCTTCTCCCACTTCGGGATCGGTGGATGTCGTGCCCGTTCGATCAACCTTGCCGCGTATCGTAGGATCTGGCGGAGGCGGGACTGGCGAGCTGGTTAGCGCAAGGCTTAACACCTGCGCGAAGCTGCTGGAGTTGGCGGCGAGCGTGTAAGTCTCGTCAGACCCGGTGGCCGCGGCGTAGCGCGACGTTAAGCCACTGAAACTCGCGAGCCCCGCAACGGCGTTCATTGTCACTGTTGCTTCGTCGGCATCGGTGTCGCCGGCGAAAGCAAACACGACGCTGCCCGCGCCGCCGGTTTCTGACACGCTCACGCTTGTTGTGTAGTCGCTGTCCACTACGCCGGCGCTATCGACCGCCGCCACCGTGAGTGCCGGCGCGAAGGTCAACGTGTCACCGGTGAACGCTGAGCGCGGGGTTGGTTGAACTTGGAACACCAGTCGCGTCGCGGTGACCTCGCTGCTTAAACTGCCAGAGGTGATGGCGACAAGATCACCGCCCGAAGCCTCGTCGTCCGCACTGACTGTGAAGGACTCCTTGTCGGCGCTTGCAGCATAGGCGACTCCGGCAAAGGTTGCCACGCCTGCGGTGGCGGCTATATCCACGTCGCCGCTCAGCGAACCGCCGCCGCTCGCGCTCAGGGTAATCGTCTCGGTGAAATCCAAATCGAGATTATTGACGGCATCGAGGGCATGCACCACCGGCTGGGTTGTAAATGCCACGCCCGATGCCGAACCTGCGGGTTCGGTCGCATAGGCCAGCTTCGTCGCCGCTACCGTGGTGAGCGTGCCGCTGCTGTTTGTCACCGCGGTGGTCGTACCCATGCCAGTGCCGGACGTGGTGAGATCGGTGTCGCCGTCTACCGACAGGATGATCGTCGCGTTGTCGGTCATATTGGCGCTGTCATTGAAATACGCGTTGACGGTATAGGTCTCGCTCGCGCCGTCGGCCACAGAAATAGATAGGCCGGAAAACGTGATCGTATCCGCACCGGCAGAATACGTGCCGGCCACATCGCTGGCATCCGGGCCGTTTAGACGCCAGGTGATCTGGCCGCGCTGAGCGTCGGTCGCGGTGCCCGAGACATTGAGCACCACCTGCGACACGCCGAGTGCCAGCGCGTCGGCGGTGCCGCCGTCTGTGAGGGTGAAGTCCAACAGGTCGAGAGCCTCGCCCACGGTGTCGGCGGTTGTGGGCAAAGCCACGGGTTCGGTGACACCGGTACCGGCGGTAAGGGTGGCGTCGAGATCGTTGCTCACTAAACGCACATAGCTCTCGGTTGTCCAGAGCGCACTATCGAAAGTAAGCGCCGTCAGCAGTTCTCTCACGTGCGTTGCTGGCGTCGACGAGGAGTTATCGTAAACCAAGGAGCGGATTAGTGTATTGATGCGACTAAGAGTGGCATCTGAGTTGAGCGTGACTCTGACACGGGTCACAAAGTCGCTTATTCCCGCGAATGTCCCAACGTCTACTCCACCAACACTCACGATGCCGCCTGAACTCTCAGACGTCACCGCGACTCCAAGGGAGGTCGCGAAGCGAATCGAGTCCTGCCCGCTAAAACCACCGAAGGAGAAGTCTAGGGTGCCGCTAGTGAAAGTTCCACCGCCGATGTGTGAAACGGCCGCATCCGCGCCAACGTCGAACGCGACAGGACCGGCGCCAATCGCATAGTTTGCGAAGTCACGATTGAGATTTGAGATGACGGGTGCCGTTGTCGCGCGCGCGCTAAATGTGACAGACATCCATCCCGAGGAAAACGCTGTTGCGCCGCCGACTATAGACGCGTCTGCGGTTTCACCTGCAGTGCCTTGGGTCTTGTCCCAAGCATAGGCGAGTAATTCGCCGGTGAGGCCTCTTCCCTTAGCGTTGAACCGAACCCGGTGAGTGCTGGCCCCGGTCGAGCCGCCGTCGAGCAAAAGAGCGTTCGTATTGAGGTACACTATGCCTCTCGTTGCCGTGACCTCGGTCCAACTTCCTCCATTGTCGGTCGAGTATTCGATAGTTCCTAGATAGGGCGAACTAGGATTTCTGACACGATAGATGGCAATGCCTTTCGCATCGGCCGCGCCGTCGGCGTCGCTATAGTCCAGAAGCGTGAGAAGCTCAGCGACCGTTAGCCCCTGATTGTTAGCATTGTCTGTCGCATCGTCGTCGCCGTCTGTGCCGTCGCCGTCGTCGTCACCAGCCGTCACGAAACGGTCGTCCCTTACGTCGCCCGTGCGTAGCACCGGTGCCTCGTTCGTGCCAGTAATGTCGAAGGTGATGCTGCCGGTCACCGTCGAGGCAACCGAATCGGTTAGGCTCATGCTGAGCGTTGCCGCCGCAGTGCCGAAGGCATCGGCGACCGGTACATAGTCAACCGCGTCGGTGATATCGAGGTAAGCGTTGATCGCGCTCGCGCTGCCAACTAGTCGCACTTGGCTTGACGACACACGAGTCTCGGTGACGCTCACACTAGCGCCGTCCGCCGGTATGCCAAACTCGCCAGCCGACAGCGTAAGCAGCATCGTTAAGGTATCGCCGTCTACCTCGCCTGCGGTAATGTCAGACAACGCGATAGCTTCGGTCGTGTCTTCGGTAAAGGTTTGTGATGTCGGCACGCCGCTGAGCGTCACCGGATCGTCCACCGCGGTGATGTTTATGTTTACTGTGCCAAGCGCGGCGGTGGACGTTCCGTCATTCGCCTGCAGGGTCAGCGTAGCCGCTGCCGTACCGCTCACTTCGGCGGCGGGGGTGTACTGAAGATTTGCCGCCGTATCTAAGTAGCTGTTTATTGCAGCCGGGCTACCCGCGAGAGTCACGACCGTAGAGGAAACTAGAGTCTCTGTGACGCCTCCTGCTGAGCCATCGGCGGGGGTGTCAAACACGCCTGCCGAGGCGGTGATCGTGACGGTTAGATCGTCACCGTCTGAGTCTGCGAGCACGGCGGCGGACAGGTCTATGTTGTCCTTAGTATCCTCGGTAAAAGTAAGCGCTGAAGGCAGGCCGCTGACGGTGGGGTCGCTGTTGTCTGTTAAAGTGAGTCCGCTAGAGGTCACCAAATTGGACGCGTCACCGGTCATGCTGAAATTAAAAATTGAAGCGTTTGCTCCAGAAACTCTATCAGTCAATCGATAAATCGTGGTGTTATTG
>JAYOBL010000034.1:0-13026 GCA_038104835.1 Gammaproteobacteria bacterium
GAGTAAGTCTTTCAATTGACGTGCATTTTTACCATCGCGTGAGTTAACACGAGCACCGAAAAGCGCATTTAGAAGGACGTCTGTTGCGAACTCGGCGCTCTGGCCCTTTTTAACCTTGCCCGCCTTGTGCGCCTGCTTCACTCGGGCGAGTAGTGCTTTGCGCACGGCAGCCTGAGCGCTACGCACTACCTTCTTCATCTCTTTGTCATAATTGATGCTTTCACACAGCGAGTTGACTAGCAGACAGCCTAGACCGCGATGCTTATTGCTCACACTAACGAGGGTTGCATCGAAATAGGCTGAAATGGCATCCCAGGGCTTGAGAGACTCATCGCCAAGCGTTTCTTCTATCTGCTTCGCCGTCAGTTTGTTGTAGTGATCGACACAGGATCTGAAGAACGTTTCTTTGTCGCCGAAGGAATTATAGAGAGTGCCACGGTTAATACCCGTGCAGTCGAGCAGCTTTTGTACCGAGCTAGCTTCGTAGCCTTCCTTCCAAAACTGCTCCATCGCGTTGGTCAGGACTTTCTGTTCATCAAATTCAACTGGGCGGGCCATAGTTTACTTCTCTACTTAACTCTATATGGAAAATTGCGACGCACATCCATTGACGCCGCTTACGCTGTTTAAAGCGGAGCGCATTGTAGTACACCGATTGTGGTAATTACAGAGAGGCGGCCCACGAAATCACGATGTTTGTTGGATTTATCGGGGAAATTACAAATCGTTGCTAATTATGCCGCTTTCTATTCTGAGCCGAGTCACAGCATTTGTTTAGAACAGGCAGTCTATTATCGACTAAGCAATTCGACGCACGCTCTTGGTGCAGGATGTGACAAGAGCAATAGTTGATACCCGATGATACAAAACTATAGCGCAATAAGGCTGACTATTAAGCCAATTCCGCCACCGAACACCGCTCCCCAAACCACCAGCCAGCCCAGGTGAGCCTTGATCATCTTTTGCACGACTTCTTTCACGACCTGCGGCGTCATTTCATTCAGACGCCCGTCTATAAGATTTTCTATGCGCTGACGTAGAGAATCATCCGCGCCACCTTGGGAAAACAGCGCCTGAACACGGCGCTCGATGTCCTCAGCTGTGAATGCCCCAGCAAGGTAGTCGCGCATCTCTTGAGCGAAGGGCTCGCGAAGCCCCGCTAGCGCGTCCCGCCCACCCAACATCCCGAGCATTCCACCAAAAGACGAAGCGAGAATTACATCGAGTAGGCGCTCGAAGGCTTGATCAAGATCAACCTCGTCGATAGCTTCCTGCACCTGAGCAGCGACCTTTTTATCTAGCCCGCCTGCTGAATCTGCTCCTTGGGAGCCCAGAACTTCCTCTAATTCAACGCGATCAAAGAACTGCTCCATGATTAGTTCGCGGATGCCAGACTTAAATTCCTCGAAGCGAAGAGGAATGATTCCGGATCCATAGAGCCCCGGGACGCGCTCAAACAGCATATGGATGGCAAGCCAATTGGTTACGGCGCCGGACAGGGCGAACAAGCCCGTGCTTAATAGAAGCTCACCGGCTGTTCCAGGCAGTAGGTAACCGGCAGCGATTACCGCCGCCGCTGCCGCGTTGCTAAGTAGGCTTTTATCAATAGTCATTAGTTTGAACCTTCGGGTCGTTTCGCCGCTAGGGCATATTGAGAAAAGTGTGAATTTTTTAGGAGATCCTAGAGCCGGCGGTGCTCGGCAATAGGCATCGCTTGTCTCAACTGAACAAGCGAGTCGAGATCGATATCGGCAACCGCGATGCCCTCGCCTTTTTCAATACAGGCTAGAACTTCACCCCATGGGCTAATAATCATTGAATGCCCCCAGGTCTCACGGGTCTCGCTATGCCTACCACCTTGTCCTGCAGCCAAGACAAAACATTGCGTTTCAATGGCTCGCGCTCGCAGCAGAGGCTCCCAATGTGCAGCACCGGTCACCGCCGTAAACGCCGCAGGCACTGTAATCAGATTCGCCCCGCGGCGACTGAGCTCGGTGTATAGCTCAGGGAAACGCAGGTCGTAGCAAACGCTAAGCCCGAGGCGAAGCGCGCCCGCTTCCACACAGCAGAGCGTCTCACCCGGCTCGTAGCTGCGCGACTCCGAATACTCCGTTTGCTCATCATTAACCTTGACGTCGAACAGGTGAACTTTATCGTAGCGCGCAAGGCGTGAGCCTTGGGCATCGAACACGAGACAGCTAGCCCGCACCCGACCCTCGTCGATCAGCATGCCGTCGGGTCGGGAGACGAGCGGGATTGTGCCACCGACGATGACAAGCCCATAGGTTTTAGCGCAGCGGCTAAGAAAGTCCTGCAGCGGTCGCGGCGACTCTTGTTGGAGGCCGCAGTCTAACTCTGCCACCTGACTAAGCTCGCTTAGCCCCTCTAAGGTCGCAAACACCTCCGGGAGCAGGACGAGCTCGGCGCCCTGCTCCGAGGCCTGGGCAATGAGATGTTCAGCGGCAGCAAGGTTGCTCGCAATAGCGGGCGTGCTGACCATCTGTAACGCGGCGATGCGCATGCTGACTACCTCGCCAAGCTAGTTTACAAGGTTGCGCACGATTGCACGCAGATCGAGCACACCCTGGCGGAACGCATCCACAGGAATTCGCTCATCATTGCCATGCACGCCACTGGCCTCGCCGGCGCGGGTAATCACAGGGCTAAAGCCGTAGCTCACAATGCCAAGGTCGCGCGTGAAGTGGCTGTCGGTGAACCCCGTACTTACGGCCGACAACACCTGCGAGCCGGGGTACAGCTCACCGGTGACGTTGACTATTGACTCAAACAGCTTCGAATTAGTCGACGAGATCGCAGGCGTGAATGCCATGATGGTTTCGATATCGACACCGGTGCCCTCGAGAAGCGCCTCCACGTCGGCAATCAACTCGCTAGCTGGACGATCAGGCAGCATGCGGCAGTCGAGTTCGGCCCAGGCTACAGGGGGAATAGTGTTGATCTTACTCGATCCGCCCATGCGTGTGATCGAGCAGATGTCGCGAGTGAGCGCGTGATGGCCCGGCCGGAAAGCTTGAAACGCGGGGAGAAATTCCGGGTCAGTAATCGCCCGCGCCATGTCCGCATAGGCCGGCGCCCACTCATCTTCCATATTAACCGCGAGGCCCGAGAAGTAGGCGTCAACGGCAGGGATGATTCGCGCCGGGAAAGGGTTTTCTTTGATTCGGTTAAGCGCTTCGACAATACGCAGCACAGAAGTCGTCGGCCGCGGCGAAGAGCCATGCCCCGGCGTATCGATCGCCTCGAGCCGCAGCCAAACCGGAACCTTCTGCGTGACTTCGACGCCGAACACGATATCGTCGCCGCTTATACTCCCGGCGCCGCCCTCGTTGATAAGCAGCCCAATACCGTCGAAGATTTCCGGGCGGTTCTCGATCAGCCAACCGGCGCCGAAAAAGCCTCCCGCCTCTTCGTCTGCGGTAGCAAGAAAAACGACGTCGCGGTTAAGCGGAATACCACTGCGATGAAGATCAAGAAAGGCAGCTAAATGCGCAATACCGGTGCCTTTCATGTCTCTTGCGCCGCGCCCAAGAAGATAGCCGTCACGAATCTCCCCAGACAGCGGATCGGTGGTCCAGAATTCTTCATCCGCTGGCACAACATCGGTATGCTGCAGCATCATGAGCCCGGGCTCGTCACCACCTTCTAGACGCGCCCAGATGTTGCCGCGCCCAGGCGCGCTCTCCACCCAGTCATACGCGATGCCTTCCGCGTCAAAAATTCTGCGATAAAATTCTACAGCCCGCGTTTCATTGCCCGGCGGATTCACCGTATCGATCTGAATAAATTCCTGTAGCCAAGCCACTGCCTCTTCATCTAAAGACTGAGCCTGTGCGGGCGCCACACTCATTAGGCAAAGCGCTACAGAAAGCATCATTGATACAGCCTTAGAGAGTGCAAGAAACTGTGGTCGCGAGACTACCGCCACGAAGCATGGAACAATTTTTCTTCTATTCTTAATCAGTAGTTTGGACAAATCACGTCTCCTTTCTATTCTTCTTCACTCTTGCTTACTCTTCTTCATTCTTCTCGCCTGCCTGAGCATTTTTCGGGATTACAGATTCTGATCCAATCGAATAGCCTTCTCAGGACTCGACTGCAGTGAGCGTAGCCACTGCCTAAAAGGTTCGCCATACTGAGTCCCAGTATCGTAGCCCTCTGGATCACTTTGGGCGAGGCGTTCGTAGCCATCGCCGCCGGCGTACATAAAACTATTCACCAAAACACGATACTGCTCCTGCGCTTGCAACGGTGAGCTAGTTTGACTCAAAAGCCATTCATCATTCACGCGCTGCAGTCCAGCAGTGCGCGGCCGCGCACCTTCAGCCAGCACCGCAGCGATCTCTTCACCGCTCATTTGTACGGCAACAATCGTGTTATCGAAGGGCAGAATAGCCACCGTGTCTCCCAAAGTGACCTCGCCTCCTGGCAGAGCTGCGCGTATACCGCCGGCGTTAGTGATTGCGATGTCTGCGGTCGGATCAGCATGCAGCCAAGAATCAACAACCAGCTGATCGAGAAGCGGCCCTCGGGCGACGCCGCCGTCAACATAGGCGAGCACCTCAGACAGCGCCGCGGAAGACCTATCAAGCCAACGCTGCACGACCGCTTGAATCTCTGGTTCGGCCGACGCACCGCTATTCTCATGCGTGGAGTACTCGGCAAGCCAAGAGCCGTCCTCCGCGACGCGGAATTGCGCCCGCGCGTAGCTCGAAAAATGAAAACCGCCGCCAAGCAGCACTGTCTCGCCAATGCGCTTAGCCACGAGTTCGTTGCAATGTCCTGCACCAAAAAGATCGATACCTAAGTCTGCAGTCTGCGCAATAAGCGGCTCTAACTCGTCGAGGCAAACGTGGGAGATGACGAAGGTGAGATCCGCGCTGTGGCTCGCCACCTCGGGCATTAGCGCCCGTAGCGAGGCTTCGTAGTCGCGGAATTCTAGCTCTCCAACCGTAGCGGGATTGGTTGATGTTGAAGTCTGGCGAGTCGTTAAACCGATAACCGCAAGTTTGAGTCCTGCGGTTTCAACTATTTCGTAGGCCGCCAAACCTAAATCACTTGGCAAGCGCCCCGAATCACGCCAAGCGGTGTTGGCACTAAGATAGGCATAGTCCGCCTCGGCGCTACGTTGGCGAATCGCGTCCAAACCAAAATCAAATTCGTGATTGCCGACCGCTGACGCCTCATAGCCCATGGTGTTCATGAGCTCCACCATGCTCTCACCTTGATTCCAGGTTGAGATCGCCGGGCCCGTCCAATTGTCGCCGCCGCTGAGCAGGATAAAGTGCTCAGCAGTTGGCTCGTAGCCTTCCCTATCACGCCACAGCTGCATGAGGTTTGCCGCGCCATTATCCTCGCCCATGCCCTCCATCCAACCATGCTCGTCGTTGGTGTAGAGCACGGTAAGTTCGCGTTCGACTGGCGCGGTAGGCGCACAGGCCGTTAACCCTGCCAACCACAGGGAACTGAAAGTCAGAAGTCGTTTACTCACCGCTTATCACCTCCCAACAGGGCGTGTAGTTGGCATAGTCGATCTTCATCCGTTTCTGCTCAACGAACGAGGCCAATAGTGACTCCATATACCCCATGATCTTGGCATCGCCACGAATCTGAAAGGGACCGTGTTCTTTGATTTGCGCAACGCCCTGCGCTTTGACATTGCCGGCAACGATTCCAGAGAAGGCTTTACACAAAGTTGCCGCAAGCTCCTGTGCGGGAATGCTGGGATCAATCTTCAGAGCCGCCATTTTTTCGTGGGTCGGCTCAAAAGGAGTCTGCAGCTCTGAGGGAATATAAAGCTCCCAATTAAATCCGTAAGACGCACCGTTTGCGAGGCGATGGCGGCGCTGCTCGTCAACATGAGCTTTCGCGCGTTGAGCGATGCTTACCGCGTCGCCCACGATAATCTCGTAGTAAGAAGCCGCCTCGTCACCCAGGGTCGCGCGCACGAAGGTGTCGATCTCTTCGAAGTAGCTGGCGCTCGATTCCGGAGAAGCTAAGATCAAACCGTAGGGATGACCCGCATTGCGCTCGTGCATTAGGATGCTTAGTAAGTAGAGCAGCTCCTCTGCCGTGCCTGCACCACCGGGGAATACGATAATGCAGTGGGCGAGACGGACAAACGCCTCCAGGCGCTTTTCGATATCCGGCAGGATAACGAGTTCGTTGACGATCGCATTCGGGGCTTCGGCAGCGATAATACCCGGTTCGGTAATACCAATGTAGCGGCGCAGCTCCAACTGCTGCTTCGCATGGCCAATCGCCGCTCCCTTCATAGGGCCTTTCATCGCTCCCGGACCGCAGCCTGTGCCAATGTTCAGTTTGCGTAGGCCAAGCTGATAGCCAACCTCCTTGCTAAAGTCGTACTCATTGCGGCCAATGGAATGCCCTCCCCAACACACGACTAAGTCGGGCTTTAAGTTGGGCCTAACAATGTGCGCGTTACGCAGAATATCGAAGACCGCTTCAGTGATGCCGCGCCGACTTTCGAGATCGTAGCCTACAGAAAGGGCGTGATTGACATAAACCACATCGCGCAGCACCGAGAACAAATGTTCCTGAATGCCGCGAATCATGTTTCCGTCTACGAAGGCGCTGGTCGGCGCATTCTTTACTTCCATGATCGGGCCACGGGACTGCGGTTTTACCTCGATCTCGAAATCGGGATAGGAGCGAATAAGGCTAGATACGTCGTCCGCTTCGTTACCACTGTTGAGCACCGCCAGAGCACACAGTCGAAACAATTCTCGCACCTGGGCATTCGCAGACATGAGGCTTTGAATTTCACGAAACGACAGGAGATTCAGCGAGCGCACGGGACGCAGGTTTGCCCTGCTAGTCGTTTCGGGTAGTGGTGCTTCACGGGTTTCAGTCATTAGCTTTGCTCTTACCTAGTTTTCGAAAACTACTGTGGCGCTGCTGGTACAACATTGGGTCGCGACTCTGGCGAACCGAATGCCTGTTTGAACTCCGGCTCCAAGCCTTCCCACGGACCGTCCAATGTGTAAACGGCGCTGGTTAGGCTGTCTACCTGATCGCCAAATATTTGGTCGAACAAATAGGCCCCAACCGCGATCGGCAGATTGGCCGACAGCAGGCCCAACCACGGAATATTATTACTCACCGGCAGTGTGACATACATCTCGCCTAAGATTGTCTCATCGACAAGATTCACATCGCCGGTAATTTGATAAAGACTCGATGGTCCGCTGATCACCAGCTGATCCTGAATCGCGACCTGCCCTGCCTCAAGCAGAAGGTCACCTGAAATCTGATCGAAGGCTAAGCCGCTGCGCAGAAGATCGTCGCTGAATCTGAGCCTGCGCATGATCGCATCGAAATTTAGGATGCTAATGAGCTTAAGCGCGCCCGCGCCCCCCGCACCCTGCAGGAAGCGCCCTTCGTCTATTGTGAACTGCGCCTTGCCGCTGAGGGTTTCGGCACTGAAGAACGCAGGCGTCCCGGGCCAAGAGAGTTTTGTGTTGAACTCGCCTTGCCTGCTTACCAAACTCGGCGCGTAACCGTTTCCGCTGAGCACCTCGCCAAGATCGCCAATTTCGAGCACGCCCTCGAATTCACTGTGATGATTTAGCCCGTCATAACGCCAGTAGAAAGACCGCGGGACGTTGGGCTGCGCAGTTAACGTCGCCTGATTAGCGCCGGACCAGTCGCCAATCAGCTCTGGCTCAAGAAACTGCGGCGCGAGCTTCAATCCGCGAAGATTAAAAGCGAGATCATCGAACAGTGCGCCTTCGGCATCGGGCTGCAAATGAAACCGCCAGCTGCCATAGGGACGGTCGCCTATCATGAGCGATCGAGTACTAAAGCGCATCTCTGGGAAGGCGCGGGGATCGAGCGAAGCTAGGGAATCGATCTCTTCGGAATTTTCGTTGATCTCGACTAACTGCTTAGGCCCCATGAGACTGTCTTCGTCGCCGGCCAAGCGCAGCCTTTGCAGCGCGACGAGCAGAGCCCCCTCTCCGAAGGGCGCTTCAACATGCCCTTCGAGCTCGGGACCGGCTAAATCGACCAGCCAGTGTTCTGCCTCTAAATCAGCGCGCAGCCGCAGCGAGAGATCCGCGAAATCCTGGTCGAAAAGGCTGAGCTTGCCGAGTTCAATATCCACGAAACCCAGCTCCTCAGCCACAGCTGCTGCGCCACCGGCATTCGCCGTTCCGGCAATCTCATTCGCACTTAAAGACAATGCGGCGACAAAGTCAGACCACTGCTGAAAATCTAATGCGGCCATGTCACCGAGCACCACGAGACCTGCGTACGGCGTCTGAGTTAGCGAGTCGAGCGCGGTGGGAGACTCGCCGAGATAAACTAAGCCCTGGTCTAATTGCGCCTCGGCAAAGCTGAGGTCAAACTCAATGTCCTCGCCAAATTGTCCGCGGTAGTTTTGTTTCTCCCCGCCAAAGCTTGCCAGCAAATCTAATTGGCGCGCCTCGTTTGCAGACTTTCCGAACGGTGCAGGGGCGGCAATTTCAAGGCCTTGCAAACCACTCTCTATGCGCAAGGTAGTAGGAAAGATGGAATCGCTATTCTGCTCCACTTGCAGCATTGCCTCGAAGTCGAAAACCCCTTCGCTTTGCGCGAGCATGGAATCAACGGCTAAGCCGGTCGATGCTAATGCGGCAATCGACTCTGCGGTCGCAGAACCCTTGGCGCTTGCGCTAATCTTCGCGATTTCCCCGGCCTCGTCCGCCTCGGAGCCAAGGGCGAGTGTGACCGGATAAGAAAATAGCTGACCCTGTAAATCACGACTGTTTAGCCCCTGGCGAGTATCGAAGACTATTTCGCCACCAAGATCCTCCACGACGAGGTCGTAGTCGCTGAAGTCGATTCGATTCGCCTGCATCGCCATTTCGGCGCGCACATCGACAGACATTTCACCGCCTAACAGCAGGTCGACTTCGAGTTCTACGTCCATGTCGCCTTTTGCTTGCCAGGAGGACAGCGTGCTAGTCAGCCCTGTTGGCAGCGGTGAGTCGGCGAGAAAATGTAAAGCATCATCAGTCGCGCCGCTGGCGCTGCCGGTTACGATGAGCTGGTTGCGCCTCTCGCCCGCAGGCGTCAACACAGGTCGCACCGTGCCTTTGGCGCCGCTCAATACAAGGCCGTCGCTTACCCCAGCGAACAGTTCGACATCGATAAGCGAATCAGCGGTCTCTACAAAGGCCTGCGCATCGTCCACCTCCGCCCACCCCTGCGCATAGCGCAGGCGTCCCTCGCTGATGCGGTAGAAACTTTGGAAAGTCTTTTCTTCGGGTCGCGAGCCCCGCACTGTCGAGCCTCGGAATATAGCGCCGCTATTGGTGAACGTTCCTTCACGCACCGCGCCTCCAACCCACTCCATGGTCGCCTGCAAAGAGGGGGAAATTCGCGGGCCGTCCGGCAGATACAGAAAGCGATCAGCCGCATCCATTGAGTTTACGCCGATGAGTAGCTCGAGCACGGACTCGGGCTCTCCTTCGAGCGGGCGCTCAAGCTGGGTGAAGAATTGCACTGTGGCGTCGGTGTTCTCAGACACTGCGGAAACAGCATTGCTCTTGAGTTTGAGACTGAATCCCTCTTGCAGGCGCGCGAGGAAATCGATTCGGCCGTTCACGTAGTTATAATCCCACTCACGGGTAAACACACTGGGCAGAAGTATACGAAGCGCATTGCTCTCTACCTCGGCAAAACCGCGCGCCGTAGCCGTTGCGCCTTGGTACTCCGCTTCGAGATAGCCGGTCACGCCGTCGAGCATCGGGACAGATCCAAGAGACTGTATCGACACCGCATCGGCATTCGCGCGCAGGCTCAAGCTCTCCAACGGCGCATTGAGCGCGTCTACCGGGCTTACGAAGCCATCACGGCCTTCAAGTCGCAAACTGAGGTTGCGCAGCCTGCCCCGTGGCGCCAGCGTTGTTAGCGAGTCGAGCGCATTCTCACTGATCGGCAAATAACCCACCTCGGCAAGCTGCCGCGCCAGGCCCAAAATCCTGCCAAGGTCCAAAGAATCTGCTCGCAGCTCCAACGCCTCGTTTTGCCTTAACACGAAACCTGCGCTGAATGGCTCCCAGCGTTCCCCGTCCCAACTGCCCTGCGTCGCCTGCACAACGAATTCGAGCTGTGGACGCGAGCCGCCTGCCAAGGCATTGACTCTTGACCGGCGCAGAGTTGCAACGGCGCGAAAATCATCAAGGCGGGTCGTGCTTCTGCGCTGTGCACCCGCCTGACGCAGTTCCAGCGTATCGAGCGCTAGGGTGACAGTCGCCTCAACAAGCTCACCGGCTTCGAGCTCAAGCCAAACCTCTCCACCCGACCGCAGCGTCACTACATCGCTCGCAGCCGTCAAAAATTCGGCGGGCAATAGAGAGCCCAAGCTAGTCAGGTATTCTCCAGCGGGAACGTTAGCGTAGGCAAAGCCAGCTGCGCTGCTTAGCGACTCACCCGTTCCCTCGTAGGTGAACTGCAGTGATTGCTCAATGCCAGGAAGCTGAGCATCGACTAGCAGCAAGTGTTCACCATTACGGTTTTGAATGCGCGCGTCACTTACGTCCACAGTGAGGGGCTCGCCGAACGTAGGCTCTAAGGCGATATCGACTTGGCTCAGCTTTACATATTCGAGGCCGAGGAACGCAGAATTAATTGCTTCAAGCTCCACTCGCCTTGGCGCTGAGTCCTGCATGCCTCGCAAAAGCCAGCGGCCACTCTCCTGTTGTTCCAAGGCTATCGACAAACCAGCGACCTCAAATTCTTGGAACACCCAGCGCTGTTGCCAGAGGCTTGCCGGCACATCCAAGGTAATCGTCGCGCTTTCGAAGACCAAACCGTCTGCATCGGATTCCGATCCCGCCGCGGTTTCCAGCAGCAGGTTCAGACCGCTTATTTCGAGTGTGGGATTGAAGCCTTGAAAAGAGCCGGTAAGCGAAGCAATTTTGACCGTGAGTCCTGCACGAGTGAGAAGCTGTGATTCGAAGAATTCGGTGTAGTCGCTCACCGCGGGCATGAACTGACGCCCAAGGCTGACATAGCTCGCTAAAAGGACTAGGCCGACGATTGCTATCCGGCGCAGCGTCCTAACTAGGTTATACAGCAGACGCACTAACATGGCGCAAATTCCGACGAGCTAATTACACCTGCCCCTTGGCAGTGCTCACACTCGGTCTGCAGCAAGCGCTGTAAACTCTCCCGACTGCGCTTGCGGGTCATCTCTACAAGGCCGAACTCTGAAAACCGACCTACGGCCGTGCGCGCAGGATCCTGGCTGAGCTCATTTAGCAGAGCCTGTCGAACTTCTTCTTGATGACTAGTCTGCGCCATATCTATAAAGTCGATCACAATCAGACCGCCAAGATTACGTAGCCGCAGCTGCTGGGCGACCGCGACCGCAGCCTCGATATTCGTAGTCAGAATCGTCGCCGCCTGATCTCGGGAGCCAAGGTAGGACCCAGTATTCACATCAATGGTTACCATGGATTCCGTTTGTTCGATAACTACGTTACCGCCGCTGGGCAGATCGACGGTTTTTCGCAGAGCTGCAGCAATCTGCTGGTCAATAGAACCCTTTGGACCCGCACTCGCGGAAAATAATCCCTCATCAGCTGACACTAGTTGTGTCAGCGCAACAGCATGGGGAATTGTGTCTTCGAAGAACGCGCATAGCTGACTGAACACATCCTCGTCATCGACTCGGATCTTGCTCACGCTCGGATTGATTAAATCGCGGGTCGCGCGAACCACAATGGGTTCCTCGGAATAGATACAGCGAACGCTGGCAGGGCGCTGCAGCCGCTGTGTGAGTTTCTTCCAAAGACGATAAAGATGACCGAGATCTTCCTCGAAATCGCCAAGCTCGGCGCCCGCGGCTGCAGTGCGAACGATAAAGCCCACGTCATGCCCCTGCCAGTCGCTGCAGCTCAAAGACTCATCTAACAGCTGCTGAAGTCGCGCGCGTTCGGCTTCGTCGACAATCTTCTGTGAGACGCCAACGTGTGTGCTGCGCGGGAGCAGCACGAGGTGACGGCCCGGCAGCGTCAAGTGATTGCTCAGTCTCGCGCCCTTGCCAGATATCTCGTCTTTCACGATCTGCACGAGCAGATACTGACCCTCTCGCACTAAGTCGCCTATGGGGAGACCCTCTTGGCGGACTTCGAGACCCTCAGAATCGATTGCGCTAATGTCTGACGCATGGATAAAACCAGCGCGCTCGGTGCCTAGATCGACAAAGGCCGCGTCCATACCTGGCATAACGCGCGAAACCTTTCCTAGGTAAATATCGCCCACGCGGCTGCGCGCCTGCGCCTGCTCTATCATTACCTCACGCAGAACGCCGTCTTCAACCAGAGCTATTCGCGTAATGGCTTGCTTTGCGCTAACGAGTATTTCTGTCATGTCGAACACTCGGCTAGGGTCAGCACATCGATACCGGCTAGCCGCAAGAGCTCTGCGCTTTCAAAAAGAGGCAGACCCATCACGCCGCTGTAGCTACCGTCGATTAGCTCGATAAACGAGGCGCCTAGTCCCTGTATCGCGTATCCGCCAGCTTTGCCCAGCGGCTCACCACTGCGCCAGTATTGCCGCGCCGACGCCTCGCTAAAATTGGAAAAGCGTACGCGCGTGTGAGACTCGCTAAGGCCAATCTCTTCGCTATCGCTGACGGCAGATTGACGAAGCAAACACACCGCAGTTCGCACCGAGTGAGTGGTGCCGGCGAGCTGCATTAGCGCAGCAACCGCCGATTCTTCATCGCTCGGCTTATCGAAAACCTGATCTTCAAGGGCTACAACAGTGTCTGCAGCAAGAATGAGTCGCGGAGCATCGAAGCGCTCTGCTGTCGCTGCCTGCGCTTTCTCGAGGGCGAGGCGCCGCACATAAACGCAAGGGGATTCGCCATCGCGGCGCGACTCGTCGATGTCCTGCGGTTTTACTTCGCAGCTCAGGCCCAGCTGAGCGAGGAGCTGCTTACGTCTTGGCGACGCGGAGGCGAGCATCAGCGTCATCGCGCACATGCCTTTACCC
>JAYOBL010000034.1:13036-18172 GCA_038104835.1 Gammaproteobacteria bacterium
CCTTTACCCTCCGCTTGTCGATACGCATCTCATGCCCCAAGGTCTGCTTCAAGAATTGATAAATCCGCGTCGTAAACTGCGCAGCAGCGAAAACAAGACTGGCCAGATCGCCGCGCTGCTCAGGGCGGCAAATAAATAAGCCGAATCGGTCGCGACGATTTGTCCCGTAACTACTTGGAGCCAATGCGCCAGCAGCAATGCGAGCAAAGACACAATGAGTACCACGCCGCTCTGTTGTATTGGCGTGTACATGCGCAGGCGCTGATGCAAACTGAGGGCGATATAGGCCACTAGCATAAGAGTTAGCGCGTTGAGCCCCAACATGCCGCCTTCAAGGACATCGAGCAATAAGCCTGCGAGCCAAGCGAACCCCAGACCGATGCGATACGGCAGAGCCATAGTCCAATAGAACACGAAAAGGAGCACCCATTCCGGACGCCAATTCAACGACCATTCCGGCAGCGGAACGATGGCAAAAAGATAGGCGAAAAATAAACTGAGCACGACAACCCAGTAGGTGTATGCGCGAGACTTCATTGTTGAACCTGCTCAGTCAACGCCTGACTGCTCGCGACAGTGTCGACACTGGCCTCTAAATCCGAAGCAGCGGGCTGCGCGACAGTTTCTGCGACCGGATTGATCAGCATGACATTGCGCGTTGAGTTCACAGCAACGCGCAACCTTGCTCTTACTGTCGCGAAATCCTGACCGGGATCCCTCGCTATGGCGATCACATCTGCAACCGGATAGTTTTTCGGGAATACCTGCCCCATACCCGAACTTATGAGGAGGTCCCCTTCCTCGATATCTTGAGTTTGAGTAAAGAACTCGAGCTCCACCTCGTCGCTCGCGCCGCGCACGCCTCTAGCCAGCGCGCGTTCACCATTGCGATTCACCTCGACAGGTGTCACGTGAAGAGGATCGGATAGCAGCAGCACCCAGCTCGTTGTAGGCATGACCTCTACAACCTGCCCCATGAGCCCCTCGGCGGCGAGCAGAGCTTGCCCCACAAACACGCCCTGAGCAGCACCACGATTAATGAGCACGCGCTTGCTCGCTGGATTGGGGGATTGGTTGATCACCTCTGCCGCGATGACTTCGCCGTCGAGGGTTTTGGCTGCTTCGTCCAAGGCAAGCAGCCGACTGTTTTCACTCGTGAGGCTCTCCATTACTTGGAGCTCACGCTGAGCCAAAAGCAGCTCGTCACGTAGCCTTGCGTTCTCCTCCACAAGCTCTGTCTTGGAAATCAGCACATCGTCGACAACGCTGGACGTGCGAGCCGGCAAATCAGCAACCCAGTAGACAGGCAGCGCAGTATAGGCGAGGGCATAGCGGATGGGACCGAGGTAATCGAAGCGGTTGTCGGCGAACATCAGGCATATAGAAAGTAGCCCGAGAGCCAGAGCTCGATACTCCAGCGCAACAGTCTTTGTAAACAAGGCCTTATCGATGACAACCTCCCTAGCTATCGCACGCTTAAAAACGCAAATACGTATGCGAAAACACTGTAGTCCGGCTGCAAGCGGCGGCACCGCAGGGCGGGCACCGACAGGCATAGCACCTATTTGGAACGCCGGCTTTACGGTTGAGATAATATAGCAAGAGAGCTGTTTTAGGTAGGTATCTCAGCGGCTTGGCCTAACGCCAAGCCGCTGGGTGGGGTGTCCGCAACTTAAGAGCGCGTTTACCCCAATGAGTAGCTCATCAATGGAGGTTTAGTCGATGGAGAGAAGGTCGATATCATGGGCATCCATAAGCTCCATCGCCTTGCCGCCCCCGCGTGCTACGCAGGACAGAGGATCCTCAGCGACGATAACCGGCAGCCCCGTCTCGCGGCTTAACAGCTTGTCTAAATCCCTGAGCAATGCGCCGCCGCCGGTGAGAACCATGCCGCTCTCGGCGATATCAGAGGCGAGCTCGGGTGGCGACTGCTCAAGCGCGCTCTTCACGCCTTGGACGATAGCCGAAAGAGGTTCTTGCAACGCCTCGAGAATCTCTTCGCAGCTTAGGGTGAAGCTGCGAGGCACACCTTCAGCGAGATTGCGACCGCGCACGTCGATCTCACGTTCCTCTCCGTTCTCGCTAGGGTAGGCACAGCCGATTTCTTTCTTTACGCGCTCGGCTGTCGCATCGCCGATCAAACTTCCGTAATTACGCCTAACATGCGTGATAATCGCCTCATCGAAGCGATCTCCGCCTACTCGTACCGACTCAGAGTATACAACTCCATTGAGCGAGATAATCGCGATTTCCGTCGTCCCGCCACCAATGTCGACAACCATCGAGCCGCTGGCCTGCTCAACCGGCAGTCCTGCTCCAATAGCCGCGGCCATAGGCTCTTCGATGAGACGCACGTCGCGAGCACCCGCACTGGCGACCGACTCACGAATCGCACGGCGCTCAACCTGAGTCGACTTGCAGGGCACGCAGACCAGCACTCGGGGACTGGGTGGGAAGAAACTGTTTTCGTGCACCTTGTTGATGAAGTGCTGAAGCATCTTCTCGGTGACCTGAAAATCGGCGATCACGCCATCTTTAAGCGGCCGGATGGCCATAATGTTGCCCGGCGTTCGACCGAGCATGCGCTTCGCATCAGAGCCAACAGCGGCGACGCTCTTTTGGCCGTTGTGGGTGCGAATAGCGACCACCGAAGGCTCGTTTAGGACGATTCCCTGATCACGAACATAGATCAGTGTGTTTGCTGTGCCGAGGTCGATAGAAAGATCATTGGAGAACAAGCCCCGGATTCTTTTAAACATGCGTGGAGTAGGTCCTTGGTGTGGAGTAAATCCTGGAGAGCGCAACCGCTCGTTCGTGTTCGCATTTCCTTGGAACCCGCGTCAGGCGAGGGTCACGCGAGAGACATTCCCTGTAATAAGCAGATTAACTCTTGTACACTTGCACGCCATAACTTGGTGGGTACTTGAGCAATTTAGACGCTCTCATGAGCTGAACGAAAGAACAATAGCAACGGCTTGGGGCGAGAGCAAGTGGAATGATCGCAGCATCCAAATCCTCAGAATTTTCGCAGAATTTGGCTCGTCCAAAGCCAGAATTTAGGCGCGACAATGGCGGGTGCTCGTAAACTCAACCTCAGTGAAATAATTGCTGCTCGCCCAAGCGCCAGCGGTATCATACTAACCGCCTCGCTGGCGACACCCCGAACAATCGACAGGAGAAGACCATGGCAATCACGCAGTCAGATGTTGAAAAAATCGCCCATCTGGCCAGGCTCGAGCTCAGCTCATCCGAGTCAGAGGCCGTAGCTTCCAGCGTCAGTGACATACTGGGGCTGATCGATAAAATGCAGGCGATCGATACCGACGGCATTGCCCCCCTTTCCCACCCCTTCGACGCAGTTCAAAAATTGCGTGAAGATGAGGTTACCGAGACGAATCGCCGCGATGAGCTACAAACCCTCGCCCCGAGCAGCCAAGACGGCCTCTACTTAGTGCCCAAGGTTATAGAGTAGCTCGCGGATTAGCCCGGGAAACCAGCCCTAAAAGGGCACCGCCCCACCAGCAATATCCCTCAGGATCCAGCAATGATAGAAAAGACAGTCAGCGAACTGCTTAAAGCACTCGCAGCAGGCGAAACCACGAGCGAAGAGCTCACTCGCGCCTACCTCGACAGAATTGCCGCATTAAACGGCGAGCTCAATGCCTACATAACGGTGTGCGAGGACAGCGCTATTGCGCAGGCGAGAGAAGCCGACGCGCAGCGCGCCGCGGGTTCGACAGCGCCACTGCTGGGCATCCCTATTGCGCATAAGGACCTCTTCTGCACTGAAGGCGTGCTAACCACTAGCGGCTCGAAAATTCTCCACAACTTCGTCTCACCTTACGACGCCACGGTAGTAGAACGCCTGCGCGAAGCGGGCGCTGTGATGCTCGGCAAGACCAACATGGACGAATTCGCCATGGGCTCCTCGAACGAGTCGAGCTATTACGGAGCGGCGCGCAATCCCTGGGACACGAACAAGGTGCCCGGCGGCTCATCGGGCGGCTCAGCGGCAGCGGTCGCGGCGGATTTATGCGCAATGGCCACCGGCACCGACACCGGCGGATCCATCCGCCAGCCGGCCGCATTTTGTGGCGTCACGGGCATCAAACCGAGCTATGGCCGC
Organism: Gammaproteobacteria bacterium; assembly: GCA_038104835.1. GTDB lineage: Bacteria > Pseudomonadota > Gammaproteobacteria > Pseudomonadales > Pseudohongiellaceae > UBA9145. The sequence continues at coordinate 17,163 of JAYOBL010000034.1, forward strand.
GTGTCACGCTGGGGCATGATTGCCTATGCCTCTAGCCTCGACCAGGCAGGGCCAATCACCAAGAGCGCCGAGGACGCAGCGCTGCTGCTAAACGTAATGGCCGGCGCCGACGACAAAGACTCCACCAGCCTTACGATGCCAAAAGAAGATTTCACCCGCGATCTCAATGCGCCACTCACGGGGCTGCGCATCGGCTTGCCAAAGCAATACTTCACCGAGCAGCTCAATCCTGCAATCGCCGATGCAATTCGCACAGCGGTGGGCGAGATGGAAAAACTCGGCGCCGTCGTGAAGGAGATCGAACTCCCCAACAGCGAACTCGCGCTTTCGGCCTACTATGTTATCGCTCCGGCTGAAGCCTCCACCAACCTCTCGCGCTTCGACGGCGTGCGCTACGGCTATCGCTGCGAAAACCCCGAGGACCTAGAAGATCTTTATAAGCGCAGCCGCAGCGAAGGTTTCGGTGAAGAGGTCAAGCGCCGCATCATGATAGGAACCTACGCACTGTCGGCTGGCTATTACGATGCCTATTATCGCAAGGCGCAGAAGATTCGCCGCCTTGTAAAGGAAGACTTCGCTCAGGCTTTCGCAGACGTCGACGTCATTATTGGACCCACAACGCCGAGCCCGGCCTTTGGCCTCGACTCGATCAAAGACTCGGTCACAATGTACCTCGAGGACATCTACACGATCGCGCTAAACCTCGCCGGCCTGCCGGGCATTTCGGTTCCAGCGGGCTTTGTTGAGGGCCTGCCCGTCGGCATGCAAATCATCGCCACTGACTTCGCGGAAGCCAAGCTGTTGAACGTGGCACATCAATATCAGCAGGTCAGCGACTGGCATAGCCGCAAGCCCACACAGAGCAAGGAGGCCTAGCATGCAATACGAAACAGTCATCGGCCTTGAGGTTCACTGCCAGCTCTCTACGCAGTCGAAACTATTTTCCGGAAGCTCAATCGCCTTCGGCGCCGAGCCCAACACGCAGGCGAGTATTTTTGACCTCGCCCTGC
>JAYOBL010000034.1:18182-21270 GCA_038104835.1 Gammaproteobacteria bacterium
TACTGAACAAGCAGGCCGTGGCAATGGCCGTGAAATTTGGCCTAGCCATTGGCGCGGAGATCGGCAAGCACTCGGTATTCGATCGGAAAAACTATTTCTATCCCGACCTTCCTAAGGGCTATCAGGTTAGCCAGCTCGACTACCCGACAGTGGGCAAAGGCAGCCTCAGCATCACCCTGGAAGACGGCAGTGAGAAAGTCATTGGCGTGACCCGCGCGCACATGGAAGAAGATGCAGGCAAGTCATTACACGAAGATTATCAGGGCATGAGCGGCATCGACCTCAACCGCGCTGGCACGCCCCTGCTAGAGATCGTCTCCGAACCCGACCTGCGCAGCGCGAAGGAAGCCGTCGCCTATCTAAAGAAACTGCACTCGATCGTTCGCACGCTGGATATTTCCGACGCCATTATGGCGCAGGGCTCTTTCCGCTGCGACGCCAACGTATCGATACGCCCCGTAGGGCAAGAGGAATTCGGTACACGAACCGAGATTAAAAACATCAACTCGTTCAAGTTCGTTGAGAAAGCGATCAACTACGAGGTGCGCCGGCAACAGGAGTTAATCGAAGACGGCGGGCGGGTGGTACAAGAGACCCGCCTGTACGACGCTGACAAAGACGAAACTCGCTCTATGCGTAGTAAAGAAGTTGCAAACGACTATCGCTACTTTCCAGAGCCAGACCTGCTACCCATCGTTATCGATGACGCGTTTATCGAGGCGATACGTGCCCAACTCCCAGAGCTCCCGGATGCGCGCGCCGCGCGCTTTTGCGCCGATTTTGGCCTGAGCGAATACGACGCTGGGGTACTGGTGGCAAGCCGCGAGATGGCAGAGTATTTCGAACTGGTTGCCACGCGCAGTGGTGATGCCAAACTCGCAGCCAACTGGGTAAGCCAAGATCTGCAGGCCCTGCTCAACAAGCACAGCTGGGAGCTGAGCGACTCGCCTATTCAGGCCGAACGCCTCGCAGACCTCATTGCCCGCATCAAGGACAATACGATCTCCGGCAAGATAGCAAAGACCGTATTCGAGGCGATGATCGAAGACCCAGCGAGCGTAGACGCGATAATCGAAGCCAAAGGGCTAAAACAGGTGACCGACACTGGCGCCCTTGAAAGCCTGGTTGATCAGGTGATTGCGGAGAACCCCGATCAAGCCCAGCAGTATCGCGACGGCAAGGTGCAGGTGATCGGCTTCTTAGTCGGCCAGTGTATGAAGCTTTCTCAGGGTAAGGCTAACCCGGCGCAAATCAATGAACTCCTGCGAAGCAAACTATGAGCAGCACCAATACGAACGCTCCCGTTGCCGAAAAAAAACGCGGAGCGGAGCGCACACAGAAGGCGGTGCGCGACGAGGACTGGTCCGACGAGCGACTCGCTGGATTTCTAGACATTCTGCCACCGGATGACATACCCGCCGATTACAACTGCTTGCTGCGCGCGTATCGCGGCATGACCGCCGAGCTGTTCGCGCGCTTCCTGCCACTGTTTGTAAACGCAGGCCGGGACATCAATGCATCACTCGCCAACGGCTCGACCTTCCTCGACCATGTTGCAGGTCATCGCCGCTCGGGGGACTATGCCGCTGCGCTTATCGCCAATGGCGCGGTTGCCAAACTCTCGCTAGGCAAGCCGGCTTAGCCGCGCCTCTGTTGCTTCTCTGTTGTCCCCGCGTCATGCTGCTACGAACCTTAGCTGCGCCCCTCTAGCTGAGCCTCCTGGTTTAACAGCCAAAAAAAAACGCCGGCGTAACGGCCGGCGTTTTTTTGAAAGACTGAGTTAGCGGCGATTCGGCCCGCCTCTTCCACCACCGCCGCCGGAACGACCGCCGCTGCGAGGTGCTTCTTTAGATTTGAACTTACTCTCGCGCTCGAACTTAGGCGATCGCTCTAGCAAACGCTCATCAGGATGCGTGCACTCCAGCTTCATGCCTAGCTGTTCTTCGATATCCGGCAGGAGGAAAGAGTCTTCTTCGCAGGCAAAGCTAATAGAGGTCCCGACAGCGCCCGCGCGGCCAGTGCGCCCGATGCGATGCACATAGTCCTCGGGCTCTTCCGGCAGCGTGTAATTGATTACGTGAGTCACGTCGTCGATGTGCAGTCCGCGACCCGCCACGTCAGTGGCGACGAGCACGCGCAGCTTGCCGTCTTTGAAATTGTCCAAAGTACGTATGCGTTGATTCTGAGCCACTTCGCCCGACAGCATGCCGACACTTATGCCGTTGCGGTGCAGATTATCGGCAAGCTTGCGGACCTGATCGCGGCGATTACTAAACACCATGATGCGTTCTGCGCTCGGCTCATTGATAAGATTATAGAGAAGGTTGTACTTGTCCGCGGTGGTTACCAGATACACGATCTGATCGACCGCGTCGGCGGCGACACGTTCCGGCGCTACCTCGACCATGATTGGATTCATTGCCCAGCGGTCTGACAGCTCGACAATCTCGGGCGTATAGGTCGCACTAAACAGCAGAGTCTGACGACAGTCTTTGCGCGGCGTGCGCGCCACTATTTGGCGCACCTGCGGGATAAAGCCCATATCGAGCATGCGGTCGGCTTCGTCTAGCACCATGAGCTCAATCATGCCCAGATGCAGATTGCCGTTACTGACAAAATCGAGCAGGCGACCTGGTGTGGCGACAACGATGTCTACGGGCTTAGCATCAAGCGCCCGAGTTTGCTTCTGATAGTCTTCACCACCAACAAGGGTCACCGTGTGCAAGCCGCTGTACTTATTTAGCAGGTCGGCGTCACTGGCAATCTGGATAGCGAGCTCGCGGGTAGGCGCCACGACCAAAGCGCGCGGCTCTGCTAAATAACGCTTCTCTTTGATCGGATTGCTGAGCAGGTCGTTGATAATGGTTATGAGGAACGCGGCGGTTTTTCCAGTGCCGGTTTGCGCCTTGCCCGTTACGTCGTGACCCTGCAGCGTATGAACTAGGCTTTGCGCTTGAATTGGCGTGCAGTGCTCGAAGCCGAGCTTGTCGATCGCCTTGCGAAGAGGCTTTTGAAGATCGAAGGTGTCGAATGAGACTTTCGGAGCCTCGGGCTTAGCGGGTGCTTCTTTAGCCGCTGAGGCTTCAGT
>JAYOBL010000126.1:0-4073 GCA_038104835.1 Gammaproteobacteria bacterium
TTTCGATTTAGAACCTTTTCAAAGACAAAAAAAGGGAGCCGCAGCCCCCTTTTTATGCTTCATTTTTTACTTGGCGCTTTTACGCTACCAACCAGTGAGCTCTTTTAGGCCGTTGCCAATTTCGGCCAGACTGCGTACCGTCTTAACGCCCGCATCCTGCAGCGCGGCAAACTTATCGTCAGCCGTTCCCTTACCTCCTGAAATGATCGCGCCGGCATGACCCATGCGCTTACCAGGGGGCGCCGTCACGCCCGCTATGTATGCAACAACAGGTTTAGTCACATTGGCCTTAATGTAAGCCGCTGCCTCTTCCTCTGCAGTGCCACCAATCTCTCCGATCATCACAATCGCTTCGGTCTGAGGATCCGCTTGGAACATTTCGAGAATATCAATGAAGTTCGATCCCGGGATTGGGTCACCGCCAATGCCGACGCAGGAAGACTGACCGAAGCCAAAATCAGTCGTTTGCTTCACCGCCTCGTAGGTCAGGGTACCCGAACGAGAGACGATTCCTACCTTACCGGGCAAATGGATATGTCCTGGCATGATGCCAATTTTGCACTCTCCGGGAGTAATCACACCTGGGCAGTTAGGGCCAATGAGTCGCACGCCCAGTTGATTGCAGCGCTCTTTGGCGACAAGCATATCCAGAGTTGGAATCCCTTCTGTAATACAGACGATCAGTTTAATACCTGCTTCAGCTGCCTCAAGTATTGAGTCCTTACAAAATGCAGCCGGAACATAGATAACGCTCGCATCGGCCTCAGTGGCGGCATAAGCCTCCGCAACAGTATTGAACACTGGCAGTCCGAGATGAGTTTGCCCACCCTTACCAGGTGTGACACCACCTACCATTTGCGTTCCGTACGCAATTGCCTGTTCGGAGTGAAAACTACCTTGCGAGCCGGTGAATCCTTGGCAAATTACCTTTGTGTTCTTATCGATCAAAATACTCATTATGCACCTCCCGCTGCGGCTACAACCTTTTCGGCAGCGTCGGTCAAGCTAGTCGCTGCAATGATATTGAAACCGCTATCGCCTAATACCTGACGACCCAGCTCGGCGTTATTCCCTTCAAGACGCACAACCACTGGAACCTCGACGCCTACTTCGTCGACCGCGCCGATGATGCCTTCGGCAATGAGGTCGCAGCGAACAATACCGCCAAAGATATTGACTAACACAGCCTTAACGTTGGTATCTGAAAGGATGATTTTGAACGCCTCGGTAACGCGCTCTTTAGTCGCACCGCCACCAACATCTAGGAAATTAGCCGGGCTACCGCCGTGAAGCTGGACTATGTCCATCGTTCCCATAGCCAGGCCCGCGCCGTTTACCATGCAGCCGATGTTGCCATCTAACGCCACGTAGTTAAGCTCCCACTCGGCGGCGTGTGCTTCACGAGCATCTTCCTGCGAAGGATCGTGCATATCGCGCAGTTTAGGCTGGCGGTAAAGTGCGTTGCTATCAATATTGATCTTGCCGTCCAAGCAGTGGAGGTTGCCTTCATCTGTAATAACGAGCGGGTTGATCTCTAAAAGCGCGAGATCGAAGTCCTCGAAAAGTTTGGCTAGACCAAGAAACAAGTGCGTGAACTGCTTTACTTGAGCGGGGTTGAGTCCCAATTGGAAAGCGAGATCACGACCTTGGTAAGGCTGAGCTCCAGTCAAAGGGTCAATAGCTGCTTTCAGAATTTTCTCTGGGGTTTCCTCAGCGACCTTTTCGATTTCAACACCACCTTCAGTAGAAGCCATGAAAACTACGCGACGCGTGGCGCGGTCGACAACGGCACCGAGGTAGAGCTCTTGAGCGATATCTGTGCACGACTCGACAAGTATCTTGCTTACTGGCTGACCATTAGCATCGGTCTGGTAGGTAACTAGATTCTTACCTAGCCACTCCTCGGCGAAGGCCTGTGCCTCTGCTGGGCTGTCGACCAAACGCACACCGCCTGCCTTGCCGCGACCACCGGCATGCACCTGCGCTTTAACGACCCATTTGTCACCGCCAATTTTCTCGGCAGCCGCTTTTGCATCTGGCCCACTGTCAACGGCGATGCCGGTCGATACAGGCAGCCCGTACTCGGCGAACAGCTGTTTAGCTTGATATTCGTGAAGATTCATTGAGTAACCATTTCCTTTTTAAAAAAACTGAATTAGCGACGCTTGCGATTCGCAATATGAATAGCATGGCCATTGGCTGCGAGCGCGGCCTCGTGTACTGCTTCTGAAAGCGCCGGGTGAGAGAACATGGTGAGACCGATGTCCTCAGCGCTTGCACTAAACTCCATCGCAATAACTATCTGCTGCAGCAAATCCGCTGCACTGGCGCCAATGATGTGGCAGCCCAGAATGCGGTCACTAGTTTTATCTGCGATCAGTTTCACCATACCGTCGGCATCGTTAGCTGCAAGAGCGCGACCGCTAGCCAAGAAGGGGAATACGCCCACATTGTATTCAACACCCTCGGCCTTGAGTTCTTCTTCATTCTTGCCTACCCAGGCGATCTCCGGATGGGTGTAAATTACCGAAGGCACGAGGTCGTAGTTCACCTGAGTGGCCTTACCGGCCAGGCGCTCAACGACCATTACTCCCTCTTCGCTGCCCTTGTGCGCTAGCATCGGACCGCGAACGGCGTCGCCAACAGCAAAAATCGAAGGTATCGAGGTGGCGCACTGCTCGTTAACCTTAACGAAACCGCGGTCGTCGATCTCGAGTCCTAAGGACTCATCCACTAAGCCCTGCGTGAATGGCCGGCGACCAACTGCAACAATAAGCTTGTCGAAGGTTTGGCTCTTCTCACCTTCGCTGTCAGTGAAAGTGACGCTAACGGTTTTCTTCGCGCCTTTGCCACTCACCTTGCTGCCGGTTACACGAGCGCCAAGCTTAATGTCCAAGCCTTGTTTGACGAATAACTTCTTCGCTTCCTTCGCTATCTGCTTGTCGGCGAGAGGAAGAAAGTCGTCCATAGCCTCGAGCACAGTCACCTCAGAGCCCAAGCGCGCCCAAACACTGCCTAGCTCTAGCCCAATGACACCGCCGCCAATAACGCCCAGCCTTTTTGGCACAGCGTCAAATTCTAGCGCGCCGGTGGAATCTACGATCACGTCCTGATCTACAGGCGTAGGCGGGATCTCGATGGGGACTGAGCCGGCAGCGATTATGATATGTTTTGCTTCCAAAACCTGCTCGGCGCCGTCATGGCCTACCACGGTAACACTGTTCGCTCCCGTGACTTTGGCAGTGCCGCCTATTCCGGTGACCTTGTTGCCAGCGAACAAACCGCTAACACCGCCGGTCAGCTGCGAGACAACCTTGTCTTTACGCGCGATCATCGCAGGCACGTCCACACCTACCTTACCCGTAGTGATGCCATGAAGGTCGAAGTGTTCTTTGGCCTCGAGGTATTTGTGCGAAGAGTCGAGAAGTGCCTTTGAAGGGATACAACCCACATTGAGACAGGTGCCTCCGTAGACTGTCGTACCTTCTTTATTCAGCCACTTCTCTACACAGGCCGTATTGAAACCGAGCTGAGCGGCACGAATCGCTGCCACATAGCCTGCCGGGCCAGAGCCGATGACCACTACGTCGTAGTTGTTCGCCATTTTATCTTCCTTAAGAAAATGTGAATTTAGATCTCGAGAAGAAGTCGAGTTGGATCTTCGAGCAACTCTTTGATCGTGACTAAGAACTGCACCGCTTCTTTGCCATCAATCATGCGATGGTCGTAGGAAAGAGCCAGATACATCATGGGCAACACGACCACTTGACCGTCAACCGCCATGGGCCTTTCTTGGATTTTGTGCATGCCAAGGATTGCCGTCTGTGGTGGGTTGAGAATCGGAGTGGATAATAAAGAGCCGAATACACCTCCGTTAGAGATGGTGAAAGTTCCACCAGTCATATCTTCGATCGCAAGCTTGCCGTCACGGGCCTTTTCGCCGAAGTCGCGTATCTGCTTTTCAACCTGAGCGAGTCCCATGTTGTCAGCATCGCGCAGAACAGGCACAACCAAACCCCGCGGAGAGGACACTGCGACGCCAATCTCTTGATAGCCGTGGTAGACAATATCGC
>JAYOBL010000005.1:0-3012 GCA_038104835.1 Gammaproteobacteria bacterium
ATGCGGAAGAGCGCCGGCGCGATAGCTCGTTGTTCCGCAGATAGATAGCCATTGCGTGAGCTCAGCGCGAGACCGTCAGGTGCACGAATTGTCTCTAAGCCGTGGACAGTGATCGGCAGGGCGAGATCTGCAGTCATTTTGCGAATGATCGCGTACTGCTGGAAGTCTTTGAGGCCGAAGTAAGCGTCCGTTGGCTGGACAATATTAAATAGTTTAGTGACGATCGTTGATACGCCGTCAAAGTGCCCTGGGCGGCTCGATCCGCAAAAGCTCTCGCCTAAATTGGGGACATGAACGCGAGTGCTGGTCGCCATATCGGCGCCGTAGAGTTCCTGCGCCGAGGGCAGGAACAGGATATCGCAGCCTGCGGCTGCGAGTGCGCGGCGATCCTCGTCTAGCGTTCGGGGGTAGGCATCGAGGTCTTCATTGGCCCCAAATTGCAGCGGATTGACGAAGATACTCGCGCAGCTAATGTCGTTGTTCTTGCGGGCGGCTTGAACGAGGGCGAGATGGCCGGCGTGTAAATTCCCCATGGTCGGCACGAAGCCTAGGGTGGCAGAACCGCGAGCGCCGAGGGCGCTGCGAAGCTGCTCTATAGTGGAAAATTCACGCACAGGGGTTTAGTCGAAGCAGTGCTGCGGCGCCGGGAATGCTTGGGCTTTTACGTCCCTAACGTAGTTGCGCAGCGCCCCGGGTATGCCGTCTTCGGATTCCGTTAGGAAGTTTTTGACGAACTTCGGTGTAATGGGCGACACGCCGAGCACGTCGTGCAGCACCATGATCTGACCCGTGGTGTCTGGGCCGGCGCCAATACCGATCACGGGAATGCTTAGGCTCTCGGTAACGAGTTTGGCGAGCTCGCGAGGCACGCATTCAAGCAGGAGAACGCTAGCGCCCGCGGCTTCTAGGAGCTTGGCTTCTTCCAAGATTGCCTGCGCCTGCGCCGTGTCGCGGCCCTGAACGTGAAATCCGCCTATTCGATTAACCGACTGCGGGGTTAGCCCCATGTGGGCGCACACCGGAATGCCGCGTTCAGCGAGTAGCCGAGTAGTATTCTCGATCCATGCGCCGCCTTCGAGCTTTACCATGTGAGCGCCCGCACGCATAAGCGCCGCAGAGTTCTCGAGCGTCTGTGTTTCCGAGGCGTAGCTCATAAAGGGCAGGTCAGCTATGAGCAGCGCACCCTGATTGCCGCGCTTAACGCACTGCATGTGGTACACCATATCGTCCATGGTGACCGGTAGCGTGCTGTCGTGGCCCTGTAAAACCATGCCTAGGGAGTCGCCCACAAGCAGTACCTCGACACCCGCTGCGCTCGCGATGCCCGCAAAGCAGGCGTCGTAGGCGGTCAGGCAGGCGAATTTCTCACCATTCGCCTTCAGGCGCTGCAACGTGGTGAGGGTGACGTTCTTAGTTTTGGTTTGAGTGCTCATGGCGCGGATTGTAGCCCTTTTAGGAGTGGGATGCCTGCGGTTTGCGGCGTCGCGGCCTGCGGCGCGGGCGCGATTCCCGAGGTAGCTGTTCTAGCAAATGCTCACGCTCAACCGTATCGGCGGCTTGAAATTCGGTCCACCAGGCACCAATGCCGCCGAGGTTTTCACCACCTTCTTCACGCAGCAATAAGAAGTCGTAGGCAGCGCGGAAGCGGGGGTGGTCGAAGACGCTCTCGGCTGCGCGGCGGTTGCGTTGCTCGAGCCGAGACTGGAGCTCCCAAATTTCTTTGGTGACCTGAGTGAAACGTTTGGGGATTGAGGTGTAGCTCAGCTGCTCTGCGATTGCGCTGCTGGTGGCCATGGCAAATTGCTGTGTAGGATTCATTTTTTCCGCTGGGTGCAAGGCGAGTTTCATCTGCACCACGGGCCAGAGCAGCGCCGCGTAAAGGAAGGCTGGTGTGACCGACTTGCCCTCGGCTAGGCGCGTGTCAGTATTGCGGAGCGCAAGCTGCAGCAATTCGCCAGCCTGATCGCGGCCGCGAAATGGGGTTAGCAGTGCACGTAAAGTAGGGGCGAAAAGGTAGTTTCCGGGCTGATAGTGGCGCAGTAGCGCCCAGGTCGCTTCCGCCTGACCGCTTGCTAGCAGTTTGATGGTCTCGTCAAAAAGTCGCGCCGGTGAGATGGACTCTAATAAATAGGCGAGTTCGTTAATCGGCGCTGCAGTGGCCTCTTCGATGTCGAAATCGAGTTTAGCGCTAAAGCGAATAGCGCGCAGGAGCCGCACAGGGTCTTCTTTGTAGCGCGCTGCGGGATCGCCGATCATGCGAATCTTACGATCCTTAAGATCCTGCATGCCGGTGCTGAAATCGAGAATCGAGAAGTCTGTGGTGGTGTAATACAGCGCATTAACCGTAAAGTCTCGGCGCAGCGCGTCTTCGTCGACATTGCCGTAAACATTGTCGCGCAGGATCATGCCAGTGGAGGAGTGGGCCGAATCTAGGTTGCGAATGCCCTTGCGCGAGCCTCCCTCGCCGATCTCGACTGCTACGTCGTGGGGCGCTCTGAACGTAGTGGCCTCGATAATCTCCCGTCCGTAGCGCAGGTGCACAATTTTAAAACGACGGCCAATAATTCTCGAATTGCGGAACAAGCCGCGCAGCTCCTCGGGGGTCGCATCGGTGGCGATATCGAAGTCTTTGGGGCGCTTGCCCAGCAGCAGGTCGCGGACGCCGCCGCCCACGAGATAGCCTTGAAAGCCTGCGTCTTCCAATTTTCGCAGGACACTCAGCGCGTTGTCGGAGATGTGTCTGCGCGAGACCGTGTGGTCGTCGCGGGGGATTACGGTGGCCTTCTCAAGGCCGGGTGGTAGTTCGGTTCTAGGCATAGCTCGCTGTCAGGGGGGTGTTCACTGGGCGGACGACTTGGAGTTGTAAACCGAGCTTGTTAAAAATGTCTTATCGGCAGCGACTCAATCTTTTGGCGCTTAGGGCGCCGAGGCGCACTGATCTCGGTCACGATGGAAAGCGCATAATACACTGAATTATCGAAAATCAAAGCGAGCTTGAGAGGAGCTTTGGGG
>JAYOBL010000005.1:3022-5344 GCA_038104835.1 Gammaproteobacteria bacterium
CCGACACCGCAACAGCCACAGACACCTCCAAAAGCACCGCCAGCCGGAGCGGCGCTTGGGGGGGCAGGGGTGTAGGGGGGTGCAAGCCGGCAATGGTCTGAAATGACATTGCATGCAGGGAAAGGGGTATCAGGAATGACTAGCTCGAGGGTGAAGGGCTCGGAAACAAATGGCACAGAAACAAGTGGCCTAGAAACATCTGAACCAAAAACAACTGACCCTGAAGTGGAAAGCCCTTAAGTGAAAAGCCCAGAGGTGAAAAGCCCAGAAATGAAAAAGGGATGCAGTGCATCCCTCTAGTGTGTCCTTGACAGGCTCTTTGGCTAGTCTTCAGACGTTTGCGTCTCTCGCCCCTGCATTATTTATGGGTGTCTGATCGGCAATCTATATTGTTTTTATTGAAAATTTTGTAGTGCACCAACCTAGTTTCGCTCAATTTTTAGAAGCGCGTGCCATTTTTATTATTTTTGACTCTTGTTTTTATTATTTATTGTTATTGTGACGTAGATAAAGCATTTACTGTGCCACAAATCAAATATTCAGTAATATCAATAGTTTGATAAATTCAGACTGCAAGAAAAGTAGGACTTCTTAAACGACTGTTACGAAAGGGTGGTAACAAAAAAATAAACTGAGTAGATGGGTAGCACTTCGCTGGTCTGCGCGTAGGGGCTAAGCCTGTTGAGCGTCTTGCTTTTTCTTGCGGGGAATGCCGAAGCGCTGGCGGCGTTCCCACAGGCATTTGCGGCTTATTCCCAGCTTTTTCGCAAGCTGGGTTTCATTCATCGTGTCCTCATGCTCAACCACGAATCGCTGGAAATAGTCCTCTAGGGAAAGGTCTTCCATTTGCGCGGCTGCCGGCTCTTCTGCGCCTGTGCTCGCGGCTGTGACTCTGCTTGGCTGAGGTTCTATGGCCAGCAGGTCTTTGCCGATGACTTTATCTTCGGCCAGGACGACGGCGCGTTCGACAGCGTTTTCGAGCTCTCTGACATTGCCTGGCCAAGGGTATTTGGCGATGGTGTCGAGGGCTTCGTCGTCGAAGGTCAGGACCGCTGTCTTGAGGCGCTTGCAGGTCCTCAGCAAAATGGCATGGGCGAGTTCAACGATGTCAGGGCCGCGCTCTCGCAGCGGTGGAATAAGCAGCGTCATCACGTTGATGCGGTAGTACAGATCTTCGCGGAATAGGCCGTCTGCAACGAGCTGCTTGAGGTCGCGGTGAGTGGCGACTACGAGCCTGACATCGACCTTTGTCGATTGCACTGAGCCGACCTTGCGGATCTCGTTCTCCTGAAGAACTCGCAGTAGTCGAGCTTGAGCTTCAAGGGGTAGCTCGCCGATTTCGTCGAGGAAGAGGGTGCTCTCATGGGCCGCTTCAACCAGTCCGGTGCGGGTGGCGGTCGCGCCTGTGAAGGCGCCTTTTTCGTGGCCGAAAAGCTCGGATTCGATGAGGTTTTCGGGGATTGCCGCGCAGTTAACCGAAATCATTTCTTTGTCGCAGCGGCTGCTAAGCTTGTGCAGCGCGCGCGCTACGAGCTCCTTGCCGGTGCCCGATTCGCCATTGATTAGGACGGTGGAGTCGGTCAACGCCACTTTGCGGATGCGGCGGAAGAGCTCCATCATCTGCGGACAGCTGCCTATCATGCCGTGCACCGGTGGCTCGAAGCTGTCTTCTTCCTCGGCTTCTTCGCTCGGCTTGCGGCCGTGTTCAAGAATGACTTTGCCTACCGACTCGATGAGCTGCGAGTGTTCGAAAGGCTTAGTTATGTAGTCAACTGCACCGAGTTTCATGGCCTCAATTGCCGAGCTTATGCTGGAATAGCTAGTCATGATTAGGACGGGGCGGGAGGTGGCAGCTATGAGTTCTGTGCCCGCTCCACCGGGGAGGCGAAGGTCGCTGAGAATCACGTCGAAGGAGTCGAGCTCGCACTCGATAGCCTCTTTCACGCTGCCCGCTTCGCTCACTCGATAGTCGTTTCGCTCGAGCAGGCGCCTCAGCGAACTACGGATGATTGCTTCGTCTTCGACGACGAGGATGTGAGGCCCTTCTGTCATGCGTTTGCTCTAACTCGTGTTGCTGAAAATCGCCGCAGCGCTCTGTTAATTACTGGGTTTCATCATAACAGGGAAATGTGAGTAATACCTGTGTCCCCGTGCCTCTTTCCCTGTCTATCGGACTGATTATATCAATATTTCCGCCGAGATCTTCCACGATGCTGAAGACCAAAGACAGGCCTAGTCCCGTGCCTTCGCCTGCCTCCTTCGTGGTGAAGAAGGGATCGAATATACGGCTTTTTATGGCGTTCGGAATACCTACGCCTGGGT
>JAYOBL010000005.1:5354-8078 GCA_038104835.1 Gammaproteobacteria bacterium
GGTCTGCCACGCTAATACGCACGCTCGAGTTTGCTAGCTTCGCTGAGAGGACGATGGTAGAGCCCGGCGGAGATGCGTCGCGGGCATTGCTGATAAGGTTGATAAGAACCTGCAGAAGACGCTGAGAATCCCCCAAGATCACTGCCTGATCTTCACAGTCGACTTCGAGCGTCATATCGGCGTTTTTCTTATCCAAAGAGATAAGCGTTTGCGCCTGGGCAATGCATTCCGAAATAACCACCCGCTCGTTTTGATGGTTTAATTTGTTCGTCCCTGCATGGGCGAAATTAACAAGGGACTGAAGAATCTTCGAGGTGCGGTCGGTTTGCTCGATGATTTGCTGGGCGAGGTCGTTGAGTTCGCCGTCTTGATATTCATCGCGAATTATCTGTGCAAGACAAGCGATGCCAGTTATCGGGTTGCCGATCTCGTGCGCCACCCCTGCGGCGAGGCGGCCAATAGAGGCCAGACGCTCACTGTGGGTCAGCCCTGCCTCGAGAATCTCTGTTTCGGTCATATCCTCCATGAGAATAATGAGACCCTCTTGAACGCTGTCACCGGTTTCGCCGCTCTCTTCGATAAGCGCCTTGTGTAGATTTACCGTGCGCTTGTTGTTCGCCAGCTCGAAGCTCTTTTTATAAGAGTGGTCAATATCCTCGCCAACGAACTCTTCGAGCAGAGACGCCCAGGGCGCAGGCAGATCGCTGAGCTGAGAGCCAACGACGTCCGCCGAGCTAATCTCGGTGAATTCCTCCAGCGCCTTGTTCCACATGATGATCTCGCGATCCGAGCTGAGCGAGAAAACCCCCAGAGGCAGATCCAGCAGAATTTGGCGATGGTAGCGGCGCAGATTGTCGAGGTCGGCTGCCATTCCCGAAAGATTGCTGCGGTAAGCCTCGATCCTATTTTCGATCACGTTGACGTCGGAGCTGCCGTGCTGCGACACGATGCTGTAGGGCAGGTAGCTATCAATAATCTCGCGCGCGATAGACGGCCCTAAAAGGCCAGAGAGGTTGGCCTCGAGTCGGCCGCGCAGAAGGCGCATGGCATAAGGCCTGCGATCGTCTTTCTTCAGGCCAAGATCCAGCAGAGCTTGTCCTACTTCTCGGCTTGCAGTGCGCTCGCCTAGCGGCTTGCTTAGGCTCTTGATGAAGTCCGCCGAAGACTTGGCAACCAGGCCGCTGCGCTTGCGTCGCTTTATGGTGTCGTGGGTGCAGAGATCGGCGGAGCTGCGCTCCTCGTCGCTGCTGCCAAAATAGAGTGAGGCTGCGACGAAAATCACACAGTTAATGATAAGCGACAGCGCCGCGATTTCACGCCAGTTAATGACGATGTCGCTAAAGCTGTTGGCCTCGCTCAGCAGGGGCAGCATGAGGAGTACAAACCAAATCAGAATGCCCGCTGCGAGCCCGCCTAAAAAGCCGCGTTTATTGCCCTGCGGCCAGTATAGGATTGCGACGATGCCCGGCAGAAACTGCAGGCAGGCGACGAAGGCCACGGTCCCGATGACCTGCAGGGAGATTCGATCACTGGGCAGGTAGTGGAAAGCGAATCCAGCCCAGATAAGTGCGGTGATGAGCACGCGTCGACGCTGCATCAGCCAGCGATAAATGTCTTTGCTAGCCGCCGGTTGCTGCAGTGGCAAGATTAAGTGATTGAGACACATATTCGACAGGGCGAGCGTGATGACGATGATTAGCCCGCTTGCCGCTGACAAGCCGCCAAGATAAGCGAGCAAGCTGATCCATGGCGCGCCGAATGCTGCGCCAATAGCGACGGGAAAGTATTCAACTTGCACCTCAGTGCCCGAGTAGAGCCCCGCCCACAGTATGGGCAGCACTGGGAGGCTGATGAGTAAAAAGTAGAGAGGCAGGCCCCAGCTCGCGAAGGAGAGAGCCCCACGGCTGCCGCTTTCATTGAAGGTGACATAGAACATATGCGGCATGGCTACTGCTGCGGAGAAGAAAAGCAGGGCCATCACATGAAAAGAACTGAAGTAGTTCGTATTCTGAAGGCTCTCAAGCAGGGTAGGCTGAGTCAGCAGCCAAGTCCGCATGGCCTCTAAGCCGCCGAAGCCGCTGCGCACTGCAAACAGGCCGACGAGTAAGAAGGCCACCAGCTTAATGAGCGATTCAAAAGCGATCGCCATCACGAGTCCGTCATGTTGCGTGCGCCCTGGTCTGCGAGAGGTGCCAAACAAAATGGCGAACAGTGTGATCAAGACGCAAAAGCCAATCGCGATCGAGCCGTGGGAAGCCGCAGGGGTAAGGATGTCGGCGGTATCTGCGACCGCGCGAATCTGCAGTGCGATGAGCGGAGTCACCCCGACGAGAATCACCAGCGTTGTCGCGGTGCCAACCCACGGCGAGCGGTAACGGAAAGCGAGTAGGTCGGCGAGGGAACTTAACTGATAGGTGCGGGTGAGCTCCATTAAAGGGCGCAAGAGCAGCGGCGACAGCATAAAGGCAAGAGAGATGCCGATCGAGTTGGCGAGATACCCGTAGCCCTCGCGCTGAGCATTGCCTACGGCGGTGTAATAGGCCCAAACGCTAGCAAACACGCCAAGCGATAGAACATAAACTACGGGGTGGCGCACTAAGCGCTGGGGAATCCAACCCTGCTCGGTGAGGTAGGCGATGCCGAAAAGGAGGCAGAGGTAGGCGCTGCCGAGCCCAACAAGCGTGGTGAGTTCGAAATTCATAGCGACCGGCCTTTCATGTCAGG
>JAYOBL010000005.1:8088-18672 GCA_038104835.1 Gammaproteobacteria bacterium
ATTCTTGATCACGGTGTGCCCAAGCGGCGACTAAAACCACGAGCAGGCCCACGATAAAGGGGCGATACCATAGCTCGCCGGCGGCGTTGATCCAGTCTACCGAAAGCAAAAAGAGCAGATAGATGATGACCAGCAGCATCAGCATAGAGCGGGGGATGTACATGGTATTACTCGCCTCGGTGTGCGGTGTCGTGTCGCGGCTGCGCGGGCGCTTTGAAGAATCGTCGCATAGTGCCTTACTGGATTAGTTGAATGTAACTAGGCATTCGGCAGTGTAGCCAATTTGGGAACCCGCTGCATATCCCAGTGGCTCACCGCCCAGTTGAGTATTTCCTGTGGATTTGCGTCGGCTAACGTGGAGCTCGGCTCTTGCCCTAAAAAAGCTAGGCAGCGAGTTAGCAGCATCGAGGCCTGTGCGGGGTCTATAGCCTGTGCGAAGCTCTGTTTGCTGAGTTTGTTGCCAGCGGCATCCACAACTACCGGCAAGTGGGCGTAGCGGGGCTCGGGAAGGCCAAGGTAGTCCTGCAGGCAGCGCTGACGCGGCGTCGAATCGAGCAGGTCAATCCCGCGGACAATATCGGTAACCCCCTGATAAGCATCGTCAATGACAACGGCCAGTTGATAGGCGAACAGCCCATCTTTACGTCGAACGACGAAGTCGCCGACATCCTCTTTGAGAGCCTGTTCGAAGTGCCCCTGCACCCGGTCAACTATAGCGATGCGTTCATCGCCGACGCGAACCCTCAGCGCGGCTTCTGCGCGGCCGCCATGGGCGTCACCATATTGTAGATCGCGTGCGCTGACGCCCTGTGCGCGACAGCGACCTGAATAGACATTACCCTGCGCCCGCAGGTCTGCGCGCGTGCATTCGCAGCGAAAACACAGCCCTTCGTTCGCCAGCTGAGTCAGCGCTGCGGCATAGGCTTCAAGGCGCTCGCTTTGGTATAGCACATCCCCGTCCCACTGCAGGCCGAAGGCGAGCAGCTGATCGAGAATGATTGCGGCGGTGCCGGCGGGTTCGCGAGGCGGGTCAAGATCTTCGATACGCACGAGCCAGCGCCCACCCTGAGCTTTGGCGTCGCAGTAACTTGCGACGCCGGCGAGGAGCGAGCCGAAATGCAGCGGACCGGAGGGGGAGGGGGCGAACCGGCCGATGGTGGGCAAGTTCGTCATGGGCACCGAGCGGTTAGCCAGCCTAGAGGCTGCCTAACTGCTTCTCTTTAATTTCGTCTAGCGTCTTGCAGTCGATGCACTTATTTGCCGTTGGGCGAGCCTCTAAACGGCGGATACCAATTTCAATGCCGCAGGAATCGCAGAAGCCGTAGTCGTCCTGAGCAATCAGTTCGATGGTGCTGTCTATCTTCTTGATGAGCTTGCGCTCGCGATCGCGGGTGCGCAGCTCGAGACTGAATTCTTCTTCCTGAGTGGCGCGGTCGGCTGGATCAGGATAGTTGGCCGCGTCGTCCTGCATGTGATTCACGGTACGGTCGACTTCTTGCATAAGCTGATTGCGCCATTGCAGCAGAATTTGCTTGAAATGTTCGCGCTGCTTTTCGCTCATGTATTCTTCGCCGCGCTTCGGCTTATACGGAACGAAGTTTTTGAGAACCGGTTGTGAATCAGAAAGTGCGGTCTTAGACATGTTTCTTTATGCCCCTACAGGCTTAAAAGCCTAGCTCAAGTAATATAGCCTTCTGCGATTAAGGTATCACAGCGCCACCGTTTTTTTGCAAGCCCTCACAGCTTGCAGGAGTCGATCGAGCATCTTCTCTACGCATTTTCGCGCGCGGCTCTGGGAGAGTACTTGTGAACTCAGCTCCAGACATCACAGCGCTATAAATGGCGGTAGTAGCTAGTATAGATCATCGGCGCACCTTGCGCCGCGACCCCACTCCGGTTAGGGAGCAGATTTAAGGGGACGGTAAACTAGCAGATTCGACCCCTGTATGCACGAATTATCAATGCCTCTCAGTCGGCGTACCTTAGTGTGGGGCGATGACAGCTTTGTGACGCTAGTAACTTATCGCTCAGCGGTTACAATCCGCCCCATTCTTATCAGCCGACTCAGATTCATACGAGGAGCATCCCCATGACAGCATCGATTAAAGCCGTTCATACACAGCCTCGTGAAGGCTTAGGCGAGGTCACCCCTTTCCGAGTGATGAGTGTCATGCAGCGGGCAGCAGAGTTGGAGGCTGAGGGGCGTAGCATTGTGCATCTCGAAGTTGGCGAGCCGGATTTCTCCACTGCGCAGCCGATTGTCGACGCAGGCAAGGCTGCGCTAGATGCAGGGCTGACTCAATACACGGCAGCGACAGGTCTTACCGCCCTGCGGGAAAAAATCAGCAAGCGCTATAAAAGTCTCCACGGTATTGATGTCGACCCTAAACGCATTCTAGTCACTCCCGGTGCAAGCGGCGGTTTGCTCCTGCTAGCGCACCTGTTAGTTGGCCGCGACGAAGGCGTATTGATTCCGGATCCCGCCTATCCCTGCGTGCGCAATTTCATTCGGCTACGCGATGCGCAGGCGCAGCTCGTGCCGGTTCAGCGCGAAAATAACTATCAGCCCAGCGTTACTCAGCTTATTGAGCGCCGCACATCGAGCAGCTGTGGGATCTGGCTCGCGTCGCCTAATAATCCAACTGGCACCGTGCTCGACCGCGCCGCGCTGCAGGAAATATCTGCATTTGCACGTAGTGAGGGGCTGCATCTCTTAGTCGACGAGATCTATCACGGCTTGGATTATGTAGGCGGGCTGCCCAGCGTGCTTGAGGTCGATGACAGCGCCTTTGTTGTGAATAGTTTTTCTAAATACTTTGGCATGACAGGATGGCGGCTCGGATGGATTGTTGTACCCGACGCGTTCGTCGAGACCGCAACCACGCTGGCACAAAATATGTACATCTCGGCGTCGGCTGTAGCGCAGTACGCGGCCCTAGCCGCATTCGAGCCGGACACCGACCGCATTCTCGCTCAGCGTCGGGATGAGTTCCGTGCCCGCCGCGACTATCTCGTGCGCGAGCTAGAAACACTCGGTTTCGTGCTGCCGAAAGAAATAGCCGGGGCGTTCTATGTCTACGCCGGCTGCTCTGCCTTTACCGATGACAGCGAAGCCTTTTGTCGCCAGTTGCTGGAGGAACACGGAGTGGCGATGACGCCTGGCACAGACTTTGGTGAAGCAAGCGCGCAGCAGTCGGTGCGCCTGTCCTTCACGACTTCGCAGGCGCAGTTAGAGCTTGCAGTCTCGCGACTGCGCGAGGCGCTGAGATGATCTTCGAGCCGCCTCTGCAAAAGGCGAGGCTCATTAAGCGGTACAAGCGCTTCCTAGCCGACGTTATTCTTGCCGATGGCAGTGAAACAACTCTGCACTGCCCAAACACCGGTGCCATGACGCGCTGCCAAGGCGAAGGCTGGCCAGTGTGGTACAGCGACTCGGGCAACCCCAAACGTAAATACCCTTGCACCTGGCAGATCGCTCAGAATGAGGCTGGCGATTTCATCGGCATTAACTCTGCTCTTGCGAATACGCTGGTACATGAAGCGCTCAGAGAAGGGCGGCTGGCTGAATTCGCGGGCCATACCTCGCTGCGCAGCGAGGTAGCGTACGGCGACCAGAATAGCCGCATCGATTTTCTCTTGAGTTTTGCGCGCACGGGCGAGAGCGACCAAGACTGCTATGTCGAAGTCAAGAGTCTCACCCTCGGCTTGCCGGGCGGACTTGGCGTGTTTCCCGATGCGGTAACCACGCGCGGGCAAAAACACCTTGAAGAGTTGATGGCGATGCGCGCCCAAGGGGCTAGAGCCGCGCTGGTTTTTTGTGTGCAGCACACGGGCGTAAACCGAGTTAGCGTGGCGCGGGATATCGACGCTAGCTACGCGCAGCTGCTTGAACAAGCCGTGGCGGCGGGAGTAGAGGTTCTTGCCTATGGGGTGGATATTGCGCCGGAAGAGCAGCGCATGGCGCTGAACCAACGGCTGCCATTCGCGCTTTAGCCGCGCAGCAGCTCAGCCTCGGCGACCGATACCGTGCCGTCTGCGAGCTCGAAGGGGACAGGCTTTAAGTGTTTGCCGCGGCAAGGTCCCACAAGGCAGCGGCCGCTGCCGATCTCGAATAGCGCGCCGTGAGTTGCGCATTGAATCAGCGCCTTGTCGGTATCGAGAAACTTGTCTTTTTCCCACTCCAGCGGCGTGCCGATGTGCGGGCAGCGGTTCCAGTAGAGGAAAATTTCTCCCTTCTTGCGAACGGCGAACAACTGTTTGCCCTGTACCTCGATGCCCTTTGCTGCGTCGTCTTGCAGCTCGTGTGTGCGAAATAATGGAATCAGCATAGCCTAGACCGCCTGCGCCTTATTCAGCGCCTGGGTGAAATCCGTAAGCAGATCTTCTTGATCTTCTATGCCCACCGAGAAACGGATCATGGAATCAGAAATGCCCATGCTTGCGCGACGTTCGGCTCCCATTTCGTAGAAGATCGTATGAGCAACCGGTATCGCGAGGGTTCGTGTGTCGCCCAGGTTGCTCGACGAAACCACGGTCTGCAGGGCATTGAGCACTTCGAAACAGTCGACGCCGGGGATAAGATCAATACTCATAATCGACCCGAAGTTGCGGAATAAGTCCGCGGCTCGGCTGTGCTGCGCATGACTCTCAAGGCCAGGATAAAAGACGCGCCGGACCGCAGGATGGGCTTCGCATAGCTCGGCGATGGCCAAGGCATTGGCGCAGGCCTTGTCCATGCGTAGGGGCAGGGTCTCGGAGCCTACAGCAAGGTGATGTGCTGCTTCTGGCCCCAGCGAGGCCCCCATGTCTCTGAGTCCTTTTTTCTTAATTTGAGTAATGCCCCACAGCGCGGTGTCGCTGCCTTTATAAGCGTCGTAAATATGCGGAAATTGAGACCAGTCAAAGAGGCCGGTGTCGGTGATTGCGCCGCCGAGCGCATTGCCGTGGCCGCCGATGTACTTGGTCAACGAGTTAACAACGAGCGTTGCGCCGACCGTTTTTGGCTTAAACAGGTGTGGCGAGGTCATTGTATTGTCGACGCAGTAAATCAGGCCCCGATGTGCGCAAAGCTCGCCAATGCGCGCGAGATCTGCGATCTGGGTTGCTGGGTTGGCGATGGTCTCGACGAACACCAGTTTGGTGTTGCTCTGCAACGCGCTTTCGACGTTGTCAGCACTTGTCGCATCGACGAAGCTCACCTGGATGCCCATATTTTGTAGCGTGCTAAAAAAGCTGTTGGTGTTGCCAAACAGGAACGCGCTGGAGACGATGTGATCACCGCTGCGCAGCAGAGCGATCATCGTCGAGGCGATAGCGGCCATGCCGGTCGCGAAGGCCGCAGTGGCGATACCGTCTTCCATTGCGGTTATTCGGTTCTGCAGTGCCGTGACGGTGGGATTGAGCTGGCGCCCGTAGTTGTAGCCAGGTTGCTTGCCTTGGAATACCGCGGCCAGGTCCCGAGCATCGTCGTAGCCATAGGCGACCGAAGGGTGTATTGCCTTGTGCAACACCCCGTGTTCCGGCTTGTCACGGCGGTCGGAGTGAAGGTTGGTCGTTGTGAAGCCTTTGCTGCCCATGCCCATCGGTCTCTTGCGGAATCTATAAAATGAGGAGGCGCAAGTATACACGAGGCCTTGGTGTCTTGAGAGTAGCCGGGCTAGTCGCGAAATAGCGCCAGTTGGGATAGCTCGCTGTCGATTGCGTCCAGCCTCTTCTGATACTCGCTGCTACTGCGGCTGCGATACTGAGCTTCGAATTCACTCTGACTGAGGCCGTCGCGGCTGTCGCCAACCCCCGGGATCAGCTGAGCGTCTCCTTTAAGCGTTAAGAGGCGGCGCTGGAACTCGCGGGCGGAGGCCTGAGTGTCAGTGGCGAGCATTGCGAGCCGGATACCAACGCGATTGGCGGTCAGGTCCGAGAAGCTGAAGCCAGAGCGGTAGCGGGCATCGAACGCCTCCTTGCCGGTAGAGATGATCTCCGCCACCTCAGCGCCCGCGACGGCGGTTATGGCTGCGGAATTTACGACGTGCTGGGCAAGGTCTTGCCGGCGTCGCAGGCGGATCTCTGGGTCGTTGGCCAACCCCTCGCGTCCGGCTAGGTGGGCAGAGAGAGCATAGAGAAGGGCGGTATTTTCCAGCACCGGGTCGCTCCCCGCCTGAGTTTGCTCATGGGCCAGGCGAGCGAGCCCCGGCAGAAGGTCGCTAAGCGCAAGCGCCCGCTGTGTGCTGGGCAGGCTGCTTAGGATGTTGCGCAGCGCGGCGCTGTAGCAACTGCTTGCTGCGAGCGCGGCAGGGGACACGACGCCGCGCTGCAGGTCCCAGCTAAGACGGTCCAATGCAGCGCGATCCCATTCAAAGGCGGCGCTGGCGTAGCTGGGCTGCACCTCGAGACTGCGGAAAGCGGCTGTGACTTCCTGCAGGGCCTCGGGCCACGATTCTCGTTGCAGGCGTGGCGTCTGCCTTACAAGGCCTGCTCCGAGCCACCTTGCAAGCGAGCGTGGTAGTGAGATAGACCCAATCTGTATCGATGACGGCATGGGCAAGGCCTCGCTACTGGCCTCTGCCGAGAAGGAGAGCCTGAGATAGGGTGCGGATTCCCCGAACAGCGGCCCTGTGGCAGTAAATGTCAGCCTATCGCGGTCAAGATCGGCGCTGCTTCGCCAGCTCTCCGGCAGACCCGCTAAGCGCAGGGTGGCGGCTAGAGCCGCATTGATTTCAGCGGCGCTCAAGGTGAGACGCTGCTCTCCGCCCTCTTGGCTAACCAGGCCAGTAGCCAGTATTTCTCCAAGGCTTGCCTGTGGCGGCAAGTCTCTACGCGGAAGATTAGGCCGCTGCCAGTCCAGTGCAAGGGCGATTAGCAGTGCTGCGGAGATCACGCCCACCAAGCCGAGCGCAAGCGAACCCATTGCGACTCTCTTCAAGAGGTCGCGGCGGCTACCATTGGGCCTGTGTCGCTGCATGCTCGCCTGCTCGTTTCGCTGAATTTTCCGCAGGTGCATTGTTACGACTTTCGTGAGGGCTGTCACCTGCTCTTCACGCTAGCGTGATTTTGGTCGATAGATAAGCGAGCGCGTAGCTCAGCGCGCGAGGAAGCTTCTAGGGAGCGTCAGGGTGCCATTTCGAGGTGCCTAGAAGCGCCTCATCGCTTTGATCGCAAGGGGCTTTGTGCTAAAGTCCGCGCCTTTAAATAACACAGTCCTGCTAGGGGGATTTTTAAGTGATAAGTACAATTGGGTTAACAGTAGCGCTTTCAGTGCTGGGACTGGCGATTGCCGTCTTCTATATGAAGCGCGTCACCGATATTCCCGTCGATATGGGGCTAGAGGCTGAGCAGTCTGATCGCCTCAAGTTCATCCACTCTGCAATTGCAGACGGTGCGATGGCATTCCTCAAGCAGGAATACAAATTCCTCACCATCTTCATGATTGCCTTCGGCTTGCTTATTGCCGTCGCTATTGATGATGCCCACACACCTCAGTACCACGAAGGTATCTACACGATGGTGGCCTTCCTGTTCGGCGGCCTGATCTCTGTAGCCTCAGGTTACATCGGTATGAAGGTGGCAACACAGGGTAACGCGCGAACTACCGTTAGTGCGAAGAAGAGCATCTCCGGAGCCTTCGACGTAGCGATTAATTCGGGCGCGGTGATGGGCTTCGCTCTGGTAGGTCTCGCGACTCTGGGTCTGGTTGTCATTTACGTGGTGATGTCTGCCCTGATGTCTGACCTAGGTCCTGAAAACAACCACATCCTCATGGAAGTGATTGCGGGCTTTGGATTAGGCGGCTCAACTATCGCGCTGTTCGCGCGAGTTGGCGGCGGTATCTTCACTAAGGCCGCTGACGTTGGCGCTGACCTCGTCGGTAAAGTGGAACAGGGCATTCCTGAAGACGATCCCCGTAACCCCGCCGTTATCGCCGACAACGTGGGCGATAACGTCGGTGACGTAGCTGGTATGGGCGCTGACCTATTCGGCTCCTGCGCCGAAAGTACTTGTGCGGCAATGGTGATTAGTGCGGTTGTCTTCGCTGCTGATCCTAATGCGCTCCTTTACCCTATTCTGATTTCTGCTGTGGGTATCCCCATCAGCTTGATCACCAAGTTAATCGTTTCCGTTAAAACAGAAGACGACGTAGCACCGGCGCTGATGAAGCTGCTAGTAATCTCTAGCGTGCTTATGGCGGTGGTTATGTATCCGCTCACGCTGCAGCTCATCCCCGCGAGCTTCGAATTAGGTGGCGACACCTTCAGTAACATGGGCGTTTACCTGTGCTTCCTCTCAGGCCTCGTTTCTGGTCTCGCTGTAGGCCTGTTGACCGGCTACTACACGTCAGAGAAGTACGCGCCTGTTCAAGAGGTGGCGAAGTCCTGTGAGACGGGTGTTGCAACCAACATCATCTACGGCCTCGCGCTGGGTTATAAGAGCACGGTACTGCCTTACATCTGCATCGCGATCAGCATCTTTGTCTCTTGGGAGCTTGCCGGCATGTACGGTGTTGCGATCGCGTCGCTCGGTATGCTGGGAACGCTGGTTATCGCGCTTATGATTGACGCCTACGGCCCTGTTGCAGATAACGCCGGCGGCATCGCCGAAATGGTGGGTCTGGAATCAGAAGTTCGCCGTCGCACTGACATCCTCGACTCAGCGGGTAACACGACCGCTGCGATTGGCAAGGGCTTCGCTATTGGCGCTGCAATCCTGACCTCGCTGGCTCTATTTGCTGCCTTCATCACTATCTCCGAGAAGTTGATGGGCGCACCTATCACGATGAGCCTGCTAGACCCTATGGTCTTCACGAGCGTGTTCATTGGTGCGGTACTGCCTTTCCTCTTCACTGCAATGACTATGAAGTCGGTAGGTAAAGCGGCCTTCGCGATGATCGAAGAAGTGCGCCTGCAGTTCCGCAATATCCCGGGCATCATGGAAGGCACTGGTAAGCCGGATTACGCGAAATGCGTAGCGATCTCTACCCAGGCGGCTCTGAAAGAAATGATCGCTCCAGGCATCCTAATCATGGGTACGCCTCTGGTGATCGGCTTCCTGTTCGGCGTAGAAGCGGTAGCTGGTGTTTTGGCTGGCTCACTGGTTTGCGGCGGCGTATTGGCGATCTCTTCGTCAAACAGCGGCGGTGCATGGGATAACGCCAAGAAGTACATCGAAGCGGGCAACCTCGGCGGCAAGGGCTCTGAAGAGCACAAAGCAGCGGTAGTTGGCGATACGGTTGGTGATCCACTTAAGGATACCTCTGGCCCTTCACTCAATATCCTTATCAAGCTGTCAGCGATCTTGAGCGTTGTGTTCGCACCGTTCTTCGTCCAGTACGGCGGCATCCTGCTCGGCTAAGGCCAGCTCAGGAAAGCGTTTGCTTTGCAAGCGCCATTAAAAAAGGAGGCTGCGGCCTCCTTTTTTGTGACTGACTATTTTGTCTGGCTACTCTCGCCTCTAATCGCTGCTTCGGCTCTCGAAATGGTAGAGCACCCAGCCTTCGGCCCTGATGGCTTCGCTGTCAGCCTCGCGCCATAGAAGCTCTACCGAGCGCACACATTGATAAATGCGGAAGGAGTTGGTGTTTTCGATGATTAGATTGCGCACCGAAGGGTTGAGTGTGTAGTTGGATATCTCGACCAGTTTCCAGTTATCAGCCATCGTGCGCGTAACGCACTCATCGCCGCTTAGCAGGTCGAGAGGGGGTAGGGTGGTCTGGGCGTACTTTCCAGCCTCAAGCTGCAGAGATAGGTCGAGATCGATCTGCTCGCCTTCGCGGGGCAAATCCAAAAAGCGAATCTGTTCGAGCTGCAGCGGCGCAGTCGTCAGGTTCTGCGCTACTACGCGCACGCCGTCGTCTGTGTTCTCACCCCAGGCGGCGGAAAATAGAGCGAACTTGATGCGCTCGGAGAAATCCTGTGGCTGATCCTCAGCTATTACTGCTGATTGAGCCTGCGCGTTAAGGTTTATCGCTAGGTAAATTGCGAAACAGGCTAGAGGCTTTGCCGCTTTTCCTGCAATTGGAAAGATTTGGGACATCGCTGAATTCTAGAGCCTGACTCGCTATGTGTCAGCCTTTATTCGCTCAGTTGTCTCGCCTTGTTACCTGAAGCGGTCCAGATTTGCTAAGCTCTCCCTCTCTCGAACTCTTTCTCCAAATCGGCTAGTCATCAGAGGGCCTGCATTGAGTCACTTACATTGAGTCAGCTAGAAAAGATCCAACACATCGTCTGCGTCGCCTCGGGTAAGGGTGGGGTTGGGAAATCCACCACCGCAGCCAATCTGGCGATCGCGCTGAAGCAACAGGGCTTTTCTGTAGGCCTGCTCGACGCGGACATCTACGGGCCCAGTCTCCCGCTAGTTATGGGTATCCCGTCAGGCACGCGGCCGCAGATTAAAGACAAGCGGGTGATGCTGCCCCTGGTGGCCCACGGCGTGGAATGCAACTCCATGGGTTTCTTGGTCGATGAAAAAACCGCCGTAGTTTGGCGTGCGCCCATGGTGGTTTCGGCGTTTAATCAAATTCTCAATGATACCGAATGGTCGGCGCTGGACTATCTTATAGTCGATATGCCGCCGGGCACCGGTGACATTCAACTC
>JAYOBL010000005.1:18682-35908 GCA_038104835.1 Gammaproteobacteria bacterium
TCGCGCAAAACGTAGCGGTAAGCGGAGCTGTCATAGTCACTACGCCGCAGGACATTGCTCTTTCCGATGCCCGCAAAGGCATTGAGATGTTTGCCAAGGTGAACGTGCCCATCCTCGGCGTGGTCGAGAATATGAGCATTCATCTGTGCAGTGAGTGTGGCCATGCGGAGGCCATTTTTGGCAGCGGCGGCGGCGATCGCCTAGCACAGGATTACTCAGTGGAAGTGATTGGCCGTCTGCCGCTAGATATCACGATTCGCGAGCAAACCGATCGCGGGGTTCCTGTGGTAGCATCGCAGTCAAAATCCGCGATCATCGACGCCTATACCTCTCTTGCTCAGGCCGTGCATGCGCAAACGCTTGCACAGGCAGCGCAAGCGCAGATGCCGACACTGTCTGTAGAAGACGATTAGTGTCAGCTATTCAAATTGATTGGCTGATCGTAAAAAAATGAAAACATCTATGGCGGGGAAATTCTGTGGACGCAGTTAACGACTTACTTATTTTTATTGATGGCTATCTCGGCAGCGCCGTATGGTTTCCCTTTCTTCTTCTTTCGGTCGGTATTTTCTTTACCCTCTACCTCGGCTTTCCGCAGATCCGCTACTTCAAGCATGCTGTAGGTGTCACGACTGGCCGCTTTGACAAGGCGGGAGCCAAAGGCGACACCACTCACTTCCAAGCGCTCGCCACGGCGCTATCTGGAACAGTAGGCACGGGCAACATCGGGGGGGTAGCGCTCGCGCTGCATCTCGGCGGCCCGGCGGCGCTGTTTTGGATGTGGGTCACGGCTTTTTTCGGTATGACCAGCAAGTTCGTCGAGGTCACCCTCTCGCATAAGTATCGCGAGCAAACAGCCGACGGCACGATGGCGGGCGGCCCGATGTATTACATGGAAAAAGGCATGAATGCGAAGTGGCTTGCGGTGCTATTTGCCATGGCGACAGTGCTGAGCTCCTTTGGCACAGGGAGCCTTCCGCAGATCAATAGCATAGCAGCGGGTTTGCAAAGTACCTTTGATATAGAGCCTATCGTGACCGGAGCTGTGCTCTCGGTGCTGCTTGCGCTGGTTATTATTGGCGGCATTAAGCGCATCGCTAAGGTTGCTGCGGCAATCGTGCCGACTATGGCGATACTCTACCTAATTGGCGCCTTCGCTGTGATCCTGCCGAATCTTGGCAACATTGGCCCTTCGTTTGTGGCGATTTTTAGCGACGCCTTCACCGGTTCAGCCGCCACGGGCGGTTTCCTTGGAGCGACCTTCGCCTACGTCTTCGACCGCGGCGTGAACAGGGGGCTTTACTCAAACGAAGCCGGTCAGGGCTCGGCGCCCATTGCACACGCGGCGGCGCGCACTGACGAGCCAGCGGATGAGGGCATGGTCTCAATACTCGAGCCCTTCATCGACACCATCGTTATCTGCACGATCACAGGCCTTGTGATTCTGTCCTCGGGCGCTTGGAAAGAAAAATTCAATAATGACTTCCAGCGCGCTGACATGCGATTTGTCGCGGGAGCCTACAGTGAAGAGCAGCCGCAGGATGTTGAGCAGATGTTCAATCTGCTTAATGGTGATGAGACCGCTGCTACTCTTTACTCTGGCGACATAGCGCTAACCGATGGCATGGCCACGAACACTGACGACTTCACCTTAATGGCCTCGCGCTCCTTCGCGGAGGACGTTGTTTATACCCGCGACGGGGCGCCGTTGAGTGGCACGTTTGCGGTGACCGAGGGCCGTCTGGACGATGCCTCGGTTGAGGTCTCCGGAAAGTCTCTGATTCACTCCGTACCGCTCACCACAGTAGCCTTCACGCGTGGGTTGTTTGGCGAGTTTGGTCAGTATATTGTCTCAATTGGACTGATGCTGTTTGCCTTCTCTACCGCCATTGCTTGGTCCTACTACGGTGACCGTGCGATGACCTATCTGCTGGGCTCCAAGTCGGTTATGCCCTACCGCGTGGTGTATGTGGCAGGTTTCTTCTACGCGGCCTTCGCCGATACCACGATCGTTTGGAATCTGGCGCTCATTACCATTGTGCTGATGACCGCGCCAAACCTTTTCGGTTTGCTTTATATGCACAAAGAGATGAAGCAGACGGTAAGCGACTACTGGAACAAGACCGATCATGGGAAGCATAAGGCTTAGACCCTAGCTTAAATCTAAGTTTGGCCCAAAAAAAAGAGCTGCAGTGGCAGCTCTTTTTGTTTTTTAACTTCCTACCTTATCTCATCTACTTCTTGAGTCGCTTCCTAATTTTTCTTAAGTGGTGTCTCAAGCTTCTTCTCAGAGCGTCTCTACAGCGCCCTGTTATTTCGCTGCTTGATTCGCCTATTGCGGTGTGACGATAAACGCCGTTCCGTCGCTATTCCCCGGGCAGGCGAATGCGCTCAACGATAGCGATGACCTCAGCCGGCGGCTTGGGACTAAAGCGTGCGACGCTTACCGCAACCAAAGCATTGATTAGGGTGCCGAGTGTGCCTATGCCTTCGGGCGAGATACCGAAGAGCCAGTGCTCGGCGCTATCTATGCTGGGGTTAAGAAAGCGGAAGTAGATAATATACGCGGCGGTGAAGCCGAACCCTGCCACCATGCCGGCAATGGCGCCCTGCTTGTTCATATTCTTCCAGAAGATGCCTAAAACGATCGCAGGGAAAAATGATGCGGCGGCTAGGCCGAATGCGAAGGCGACGACCTGTGCCACATAGGCCGGGGGATACATGCCGAAGTAGCCTGCGACTAGCACCGCTACGAAGATTGCCAAGCGAGCGTAGCGCAGCTCCTGCTGATCGGTAAGGTCCGGCTTGAAGCTGCGCTTCATCATGTCATGCGCTACCGAGGTCGAGATGACGAGAAGAAGCCCGGCGGCCGTCGACAGAGCTGCGGCCAATGCGCCGGCGACAACCAGCGCAACGACCCAGTCCGGGAGATCAGCGATTTCGGGGTTGGCAAGCACCATGATGTCGCGGTTAACCTCTAATTCATTCAGCGCGGGATCGCCGACATACTGAATTCGTCCATCACCGTTCTTGTCATCAAAGCGAATAAGCTCCGTGGTCTCCCACTTTTTAAACCACTCGGGCATGAGCGTGTACTCGGCGTTACTGACCGTATTAATGAGGTTGGTGCGGGCGAAAGCGGAAACCGCCGGAGCGGTGGTATAGAGGATAGCAATGAAGATTAATGCGTAGCCGGCCGAGCGACGTGCATCGCGCACATTGGGCACGGTAAAGAAACGGATGATGACGTGGGGAAGTCCGGCCGTTCCAAACATCAGCGCTGCGGTAATGAAGAATACGTCCTGGGTGCTGCGCTGACCTTCGGTGGCCGCGCTCATGCCGTCGAGTCGGTCTAGCAGATAGCCGCCGCCATAGGCTTCGGTGAGCTCCGAGCCGAAGCCTATCTGGGGTATCGGCTGACCGGTCATCAGCAGCGAAATAAAGATCGCCGGTACCGTAAATGCAAAGATCAATACGCAGTACTGCGCTACCTGCGTGTAGGTAATGCCTTTCATGCCGCCGAGCACCGCATAGAAGAACACAATCGCCATGCCGATGATAACGCCGGTTTCTATGTCTACTTCTAAGAAGCGCGAGAATACGATGCCTGCGCCCTGCATCTGTCCGCAGACGTAAACAAAGGAAATCACGATCGCGCAGAATACGGCGATGAGCCGCGCCGACTGCGAGTAGTAACGATCGCCGATGAAATCCGGCACAGTAAATTTGCCAAACTTACGCAGGTAGGGTGCAAGCAACAGCGCGAGTAGCACATAGCCGCCGGTCCAGCCCATCAGGTAAAAGGTGCCGTCGCGGCCTAGAAAAGAGATCAGGCCGGCCATGGAAATAAAGGACGCAGCGGACATCCAGTCTGCTGCCGTTGCCATGCCGTTGGCGAGAGGCGGAACGCCGCCGCCCGCGACATAGAATTCCTTGGTGGAGGACGCGCGCGACCAGATGGCGATGCCTATGTAGAGGCCGAAGGAAAGAACGACAAAGAGGGTGGTCCAAAGCTGCACGCTCATGAATCTCGCTCCTCGCTGTCCTGCTGCGCCTCGTTGTACTGTGAGTCGAGCTTATCCATTAAGCGGATATAAACCAGGATTAGCACGACAAAAACAAGAATCGAGCCCTGTTGCGCCATCCAGAAACCGAGTTTGAAACCGCCGAAGCGGATCGTATCCAGCGCATCGACGAAGAGAATCCCCGCGCCGAACGAGACGACGAACCACACGCAGAGTAGTGAGGAGACGATCTTGAGATTGGATCTCCAGTAGGAATTGGCATTCTTGCTAGTCATAGCGCCCTCTTTGTTGTGCTTATTGTTAAAGGCTAGTGGGGCTAGATAGTAGCATCCAAGCTTTAAGAGAGGGTAGGTCTGGGGCTTTTTCAGCTCTAGGCTGAATGCTGCCTAATTGATGTGCTGGCTAACATAGTGCGACAGCTTATTGCGTGCGCGTTTCTCAGCTGCGCTGTCCTGTTTTTTTGCGGCGGAGAATATCGAGCGGCACAGTTGACGTAGAGTCTGGCGCTCCAGTTTGGAGTGCTCTTCGATGAGCAGTGTGATCTGCTCTTCGGTAGTGGCGACATCCGCAAGCAGCTTAGCGCAGGCCCGTGCAGTGGGGCTTACAGGCTTTGCCGCGGAGCCGGGTCTCGCTGTGCTACGCGGATTCTCTAACTCCTCCACTGCGCGCAGCAAAGCTGGGTAGTCGCGGCCGCGCATGAGCTTGCCAATGTACTGGGCGTGGCGCTTACGTGCGGCATAGCTGTTGGGCAGCTTGATGTAGTCTTCGATAGCCTTAACGAGAACGTCGTCAAGCTCTAACGATGCAAGCTGTTTGGGCTTAAGCTGTGACATGCGCACGCCGAGATTCTGTAAGGCCTCTGCGTCGCGCTTTAGCTGGGATTTGCTGGGGCCTTCTTCGTCGAGCGCCAGCTCTGCTTTGTTGCTATTCATAGAGGGTGTCTCATCGCGTCTAACTCGTTTTGCTGACTGAGCGTGCTGAATTAGCTGAAAGTGTCATGGCCGTTGCTGTGATCGCACGGGGGAAAATTGTCTAGAGATAGAACAGCTGCGCGAGCCCTAGAAAAGAAAGAAAGCCAATGGAGTCGGTTACCGTAGTGAGAGCCACGGAGCCAGCGAGAGCTGGGTCTATCTTTACCTTGTTTAACAGCAGTGGCAGATACGCGCCGGCAAGCGCTGCAGTAATAAGATTGATCATCATTGCGGCGGCAATAATTAAGCTCAGCGCGACATCCTGATACCAAAGTAGGGTTATTGTGCCGATAACCGTCGCCCACGCTAGGCCGTTCAAAACAGCCACGCCGAGTTCTCGGATGAGGAGCCAGCGGCTATTGGCAGGGCCGATATGGCCAAGGGCGAGGCCGCGAACAACCAGCGTTAGTGTTTGTGAGCCGGCGACGCCGCCCATGTTGGCAACGATAGGCATAAGGATCGCGAGCGCAACTACGGCATCGAGTGTGTCTTGGAAGAGAAAAATGACTAGCGAGGCGAACACCGCGGTCATCAGGTTCACCCCTAGCCAGAGTGCGCGTCTGCGGGCGGTCTTTGCCACAGGTGCGAAGGTGTCGTCCTCTTCGTCGAGGCCCGCCATACTCATAAGCGAGTGCTCTGTCGAATCGCGAATGACGTCAACCACGTCGTCGATCGTAATGCGCCCGAGCAGCTTACCGTTGTCGTCAATTACCGGAGCCGAAACCCAGTCGTGCTGCTCGAACAGTTGCGCAACCTTGGTGGCCTCCATGGTCACAGGCACACCCTCTAGCTCTTCGAGCATGATGTCGGCGACGGTTGTCTGCGGATCGGAAACAAGCAGTGTGCGCAGCGGTAAGCGAGCCAGTAGACGGTCGTCTCGATTCACTACGTACAGTGTGTCGGTCATTTCTGGCAGCGTTTCGTGTCTGCGCAGGTAGCGCAGAACCAGTTCGAGCGTATGACTCGGGCGCACCGTTATGGTGTCGGTGTTCATCATGCCGCCGGCGGTGTCCTCGTCATAGGACAGGATGCTCTCTACGCGGTGGCGGTCTTGATCGTCCATGGCCTCCAGAACCTGGCCGGCGACCTGTTGGGGAAGCTGCTGGAGAATATCTGCGAGATCATCGGTCTCCAGGCCAAAGGTGAGCTCGGCGACCTGCTGAGCATTTAGCTCGCCGAGTATCTGTCCTTGAATATCTTCGTTGAGATATTGCAGCACCTCGCCTTCTGCATCTTTGTCGATGAGCTGCCAGAGTACGCCGCGGGTCTTAGGAGGCGAGGATTCGAGAAGATGAGCAATACCTGCCGTCGGCAGGGATTTGATCATCTGCCGCACTTCGTAAAGTGAGCCGCTATCTATCGCCTGATGCAATTCGAGCGCATGGTCGCCCGTAGGCTTCAGATCGCCCGTAGGCTTTGGGTCGCCCGTAGGCTTTCGGTCGCCCGTAGGCTTTCGGTCGATAGCTTGGTTTAGATCAGGAGTATGCGGCATGGGGCGGCTGTCCTTGATGACTGCTCAGGCAGAGCCGTCTCGCCTGCGGCCGCCGTCGGCTATTCTAACGCTTTTCGTTCAGCATGAGAAATGCGCTAGTGTTCAGTGCCCGCTAAAGCTCGCCAAAGCCATCGGCAACGAGGTCTAGCAGCGCTTTAATCGCGGCGTCTTCGTCTTCGCCCTCTGCTTGCAGAGTGAGCTCGGTATTGCAGGTCGCGGCGAGCATCATCAGGGCGAGAATGCTCTTGCCGCTGACTTTTTTCGCGCCTAAAGCCACTGAAATCTCGCTGCTGAAGTGTGAGGCAACCTCGACAAACTTGGCGGAAGCGCGAGCATGCAGGCCGGCTTGGTTGACCAATAGAGCACTGGCGCTTTTCATGTTCGCCCCTTTAATAGTTCAGATCCTAGCTCGCGATGACGAACTTGGACCTGCGCGAAGCGCTCTTGGAAGAGTTGGCCTAGCTTCTCGGCGAGGTACACCGAGCGGTGTTGCCCGCCGGTGCAGCCAAGCGCCACGGTCATATAGCTGCGATTGTTGCGCTCGAAGCGGGGCAACCAGCGGTCGAGGTAGGCTTCGATTTCGGCGCTCATTGCCTGCACCTCAGGTTGGCTGTCTAAAAACGCCTGCACCGCGCTATTGAGTCCGGTCAGCGCGCGCAGTCTGCTGTCCCAGTAAGGATTAGGCAGGCAGCGCACATCGAACACGAGGTCGGCATCCAGCGCGATGCCGTTCTTAAAGCCGAAGGACTGAAACTGCAGCGTCATGCGTTTCGACTCGCCATTCAGTAGGCGGCTAACGATGAGATCGCGCAGGGTATGCTGCGACATTTCGCTTGTGTCGATGCTGAGGCTTGCCATGAGGGAGAGCGGCTCGAGCATCTCTGATTCACGATCAATCGCCTCCCGCAGCCCGGTGTCTTTGTCGCTGAGCGGATGCTTGCGCCGCGATTCGCTGAAGCGTTTGAGAAGGGTCTGTGAGTTGGCATCGAGAAATAGCACCTCGGTCGCAAGGTCGCTACGGCTTAGCTGATCGATGATTGCCGGCACCTGTTCGAGGTCGGCGGGCAGGTTGCGAGCGTCGATGCTGACAGCAACTTTTTGGGTCTTGAGCTCACCAGCCGTTAGGCGACGGGCTAGAGAGGGAAGAAGGCTCGCGGGGAGATTGTCGATACAGTAAAAGTCATGGTCTTCGAGAACATGAAGGACCGTACTCTTGCCAGAGCCTGAGCGACCGCTTATGAGAGTGAGCTGCATGCGAAGATCCTGCAAGGTCCGAGTGACTGTGTTTTTAAACCCTACGCCGGGTTCGACGCGTGAAGATGAGCTCCTAGGTCATGATGGCGATATTGTAGAGGTCTTCGTCATCGAAGGTTTGTCGCAGGGTGAAACAAAGATCGTCGTCTTGAAATAGGCTCGCGATCTCACCGAGCGCCTGTACGTGCTCGTCGTCGCGGCCCTCAGGAACGATCAAAGCGAAAACTAGATCAACAGGCTCTGCATCTATCGCGTCGAAATCTATGCCTTGATCAAGGGTCATAAGAACGCCGATGACGCGGTCGCACTGAGCGAGGCGGCAGTGAGGAATGGCGATTCCATTGCTTAGGCCGGTCGTGCCGAGCTGTTCGCGCGCGAGAAGGGCGGCGAATACTTCGTCGCTTTCAAGCTGTGGGCACTCGGCGGCGACGATGTCGCTTAGGGTATTCAGGACGCGTTTCTTGCTCACCCCTGTGACCTTGGCGCGGCAGCGCTCGGGAGTGAGAAGTTCTTCTAGATTCATTAGTCGCTAACTCTTCGTTGGCTCTGTTGGCTGTTCAATTTCTAGCTATCAACTCATGGCTGATTGCGGGTCGCAGCCGTGAATCTCTCTAGAAGGGCTTTTAGGTATAGGCTGTTGAGTGCTCGTTAAGCTCGGTTGCTGCTCAGTCACTGCTTAGGCGCTTGCGTTCATTCGAAGGCGGTATATGCAGCGATTCGCGGTATTTTGCGATTGTGCGGCGCGCCACGTTAATACCCTGATCCTGCAGCATTAGAGCAATTTTACTATCACTCAGAGGCTTTCGTGAATTCTCTGCGGCAACTAATTTGCGAATAATCGCTCGAATCGCTGTTGATGAGCATTCTCCGCCCCCGCTAGTGGAGACATGGCTTGAGAAAAAGTACTTGAGCTCGAAAATTCCGCGGGGCGTATGCATGAATTTCTGAGTCGTGACGCGGGAGATAGTCGACTCGTGCATTTCAACGAGTTCGGCTATGTCATGGAGAACCAAGGGCTTCATCGCCTCCTCGCCATGCTCGAGGAATTCAATCTGGTGCTCCACGATTCGCGTTGCGACTTTCATCAGCGTCTCGTTGCGGCTTGCGAGGCTCTTAAGAAACCAGCGAGCTTCTTGCAAATTGTCCTTCAGGTAGGTGTTATCGCTACTCGAATCGCCGCGCTTCACCAAAGCGGCATAGTCGGCATTGATTCTCAGTCGGGGCGCCACCTCGGGGTTGAGATCAACCCGCCAAGCACCACTGCTGTCTTTGCTGACGAGCACATCGGGGATGACATAGTGGGCAGCGTCCGCAGCAATATCCGCGCCGGGTTGAGGATTGAGTGTCTCGATGAGTTTGATCGCGGCGGCGAGCTCGGCTTCTTTTAGTCGCGTCCTGCGCAGCAACTGGCTGTAGTCGCGCGTGCCCAAGAGTTCAATGAACTCGGCGACGATGCGCTTGGCCGCGGTCAGTGCAGGGTAGTCGTCTTCATTAAGCAGGTTTAGCTGGATAAGTAGGCACTCTGACAGGCTGCGATAGCCTACGCCGATCGGATCGAAGTGCTGAATACGGTGAAGCATCGCCAAGACTTCATCGGCGTCAACTGTTTCCGCTTCAAACTCGGCGTCGAGTACGCCTTCATGGCTAAAGTCAGCTGCGAGTTCTTCCACCGATGTAGTTAGCCGCCCGCTAACGTCTATCGAGTCGATGATAGCCTCGCCGATGCGGCGGTCAGTCTCGGAGAGGTGGCTGAGATTGAGCTGCCAGAGTAGGTGGTCCTGAAGAGTTTCAGACGCGGTGTTGCGTGATTCGAAATCCCCGAGATCGCCTTCGTAGCTATTTGAACTGGAAGAGCCCTGATAGCTGTCTTCCCACTGCGAATCGGTAGAGAGTTCGGTGGGGATGTTTTCACCCCATTCATTGTCTTGATCGCCCTCGGTGCCGCTCTCGGAGTCTAATTGCTTAGGACTAGTCTGGGTTTCGCCCGTCTCGGCGGCCTGATTGTCTTGAGCTGAGCTGAGAGTAGCCTCGGCATCGGCACCGGATTCGTCGAACTCATCTGCCTCCGCCATTTCTAGCATCGGATTGGATTCGAGAGCCTGCGAAATTTCCTGCTGTAAGTCTAAGGTGGACAGCTGTAGAAGCTTGATCGCCTGCTGCAATTGCGGCGTCATGCTGAGCTGCTGTCCTAGCTTAACCTGTAGCGAAAGTTTCATTGCGCGCTTGTCATCTTAGACGAATGGGTTGGCTTTTGATTTGCCTTAATGCGATCGAGTATAGCAAGAAGTATGCCGCAAAAGCATAGGGCTTTCGGGCGCAAAAGTGGGGGAGTTAAGGGGGTGTTTTTTGGCGGTATCTGAGGGCTAGAGGCGGAAATTTTCGCCGAGATAAACGTCGCGCACGGTCTTGTTTTGCAGTATCGATTGAGCATCGCCCGAGGCAATGAGTCGACCCTCACTAACAATGTAAGCTTTGGAGCAGATGTCGAGCGTCTCGCGCACATTGTGGTCTGTAAGCAGAATGCCGATGCCACGATCGCGCAGATGCTCAATTATCTGCTTTATATCGTTTACCGAGATGGGGTCGACCCCGGCGAAGGGTTCGTCGAGGAGGATGTAGTTGGGGTCGGTCGCCAAGGTGCGGGCTATTTCGGTGCGGCGCCTTTCACCGCCGGATAAGCTCCTGCCCAAACTCTTGCGGAGCCCTGTGATCGAGAATTCAGCCAGCAGTGACTCTAGTTTTTCGTCCTGCTGGCTTCGTGAGAGGTCTTTGCGTGTTTGTAGTATCGCACGAATGTTGTCCTCGACACTGAGGGTCTGAAAGATCGAAGAGTCCTGGGGCAAATAGGCGAGCCCGAACTGTGCGCGGCGGTGAATTGGTAGGGCTGTCACTTCTTGCTGGTCAATATTTACACTGCCGTCGTCGGCTGCGACGAGCCCAACGATCATGTAAAAACAGGTGGTTTTACCTGCGCCGTTCGGGCCCAGAAGCCCGACAATTTCGCCACGCTCCACAGAGAGCGAGACGTCGCTTACGACGCTGCGCTGTTTATAGGATTTTGCCAGATGGAGTGCTTGTAGCATGGGAGGCTCTGCGCAAGGGTGAGTGAACTCTAATTAGGGGAGATTTTTTAAAAGTGGCTGCAATTCAATTGTTGGCGGTGTTATCGAGACTGCCGGAGCAGGGCCCCGTCGCCTCACGTATAAGATCAAGATCAACCCAATAGACGATTGCCGCACAGCTCATTGCCGAGTCGGGTGAGTTGAGCGACGCATTGCCTCTAAGCTCAACTATACTCTGCGCCGCATCATCGCTATAAAGGGCTAAGCTTGTGCTCGTGCCGGTCACGCTGCTGCCGTCATTAGAGAGCGTCTGACTGTAATTCACGGGAGAGCCTTCTACGGTAATGCGCTGAATCTCATTGTTGCTCGCGGAATACTCGAATACTGCCTTGTCGCCTGTGATGCGTAAGCTGCCTTGGGTGACAACTACGTTGTCTTCCATTGTGAGTGTGCGGATGCCGTCGCTGATCGCCATGGTCGAATTTCCCGCGGCCTCCCATTCTACTTTCGCCTCTTTGTCGGTCTCCAGTGCCAGACCCGCCCCGCTAAAAACCAAGCAGCATGTGGCAATAACCGCGCCTAGACCGCCCCCTCCCTGCGCTCGGGCGGCTCGGGCGTAAGTAGAGAAAGTTCTATCGCTGAGTAGTGGGTGCATAGTTGCCTCTCACCGCGGAATGGAACCGCATCGTATCAGTTTGCAGATTTGCATCGAAGCCCTGCGCGGATTGATTAATGCCGGTGTCGATAAGCTCCACGCGCTGATCCGTGCTGACGATCTCGCGCTGCGGTTCTACGATCAGCGTAGGCGCGCTAAGACGCAAATCGGAATCGTTTTGCTCACTTGCATTAAGCTCGGCGGCTCCAAGCAGTTCGAGGGTGTCGCTGGCGCTTTGCGCGTTATTTTCTGCGCTATGCCGAAGGCGACCGAGATTGCTGCGGAGCGTCCACTCCTCGATACCCGACTCGTAGAAAACCAGAATAGGCTCTTCCAGTAAAACGAGGTCCTCACCGATCTGCAGCTGCGATGCGGCTTTTACCGAGTTTTGTAGTTTACCGTTCTGATCGAAGCGCTGAGTCGCAACGCCAGTCGCGTAGGCCTGCGCGCGGGGTGAGTCGGTGTCTAGGAGCTGTGCGAAGGGTTCCAGTCTGCTTGCTGTAGGGGCGGAGACAGCCGGCGCCTCTTCGCTGTTTCCTCCAGAGGGCTTAGACGAAGTGTTGAGGCCGGGCTCGAAAGTCGTGACCAGGAAATACAGCCCAAGAGCAACCCCAGCGGGTACGCCAAGCGCCAGCGGAGAATTGCTCAAACCCTTGAGCCGAGAGCTTGAGGCGCAAATTAAGCTGTTTAACTGTGACTTTAGGGTCATGGTGATGTGTTTCAGTAGGGCAGTTTATTCTGGCACTGCAGCAAGAAGTCGATAAGCTCGCGAACTGCACCGCTGCCGCCGGAGGCCTCGGTAACGCTGTGGGCGACGCTGCGCGCAGATAGATGTCCTGCGGGCACGCTAGCTGCAAAACCTACTCGCCGCATGACTGCGACGTCGGGGAAGTCGTCACCCATGTAAGCGATACTCTCGGGCCTGCAGTCTAGCTCTTCACAGAGGGCGTCAAGAACGACGCCTTTGTCTTTGACCCCCTGATGAACAATCGTGATGTCGAGGTCGCGGCAGCGCCGTGTGAGCAGCGCGGATTCGCGGCCTGTGATAATGCCAATCCGAATATCGGCTGCTTGTGCGTAGCGAATGCCTTGGCCGTCGAGGGTGTGAAAGGTCTTCATCTCCTCGCCGGAGTTAGAAAAATAAAGCCGGCCGTCGCTAAGCACGCCATCGACATCGAGCAGCAACAAGCGGATCTTACTGGCGCGGCTCGCGAGGGATTCTGCTGACTCCGCCGGGCTGTAGAGCGGATTGGGTCTCAGGAAGGGAGGAAAGCTGGCTTGCATGCGGGCTCCAAGGGTTTGATTAAGTAAGCGGCTTCGCGCTAAACAACATTGGCGCGCAGTAGATCGTGCATCTTAACCAGGCCGGTAAGCTGTCCTGGCTGGTCAGACACGATCAGCACGTAAACGCTAGTCTCTTCCATTTTGAGCGCTGCTTCCGCGGCAAGCGCCGATGAGGCAATGAATCGGTAGTCAGTCGACATGAGCGAATCAATGGTCGTGCCGTGAATATCTATGCCGGAATCTATTGCGCGCCGCAGGTCGCCGTCGCTGAAGACGCCAACGAGCTCATCTCTCTCATTCACGACAGTCGTAAGGCCGAAGCCCTTGCTCGTCATTTCGAGCAGCGCGGTGGACAGAGTGGTGCCTAGCGCAACGCGGGGCAATTCGCTGCCTTCATGCATGACGTCTGCCACTTTGACGAGCAATTTGCGACCAAGATTGCCGCCGGGATGGGAGATAGCAAAGTCTTCTCGGGTGAAACCTCGCGCCTCGAGCAGAGCCATGGCGAGGGCGTCGCCGAGGACCAGTGCAGCCGTGGTGCTAGAAGTAGGTGCGAGACCTAAAGGGCAGGCTTCCTCTGCAACGCTCGCATCGAGGTTTGCTGCGGCGGCTTGGGCGAGTTCAGAATCCGGCTTGCCCGTGAGGCTTATTAGGGGAATCGCCTTGCGCTTTAGCACCGCTATTAGCGCCAAGATTTCCTCGGTAGTACCCGAATTAGAAAGAGCAAGGACGACATCGTCGCTAGCGATCATCCCGATATCGCCATGGCTAGCCTCGGCGGGATGCACGAACATCGCGGTGGTGCCTGTGCTCGCTAAGGTTGCGGCGATCTTGCGACCAATGTGGCCAGACTTGCCCATGCCAATTACTACCACCTTGCCTGTCGCTGCGAGGATCAATCCGCAGGCGCGTGCGAAGGCGTCATCAAGCCGCGCGCTCAGCGCAGAGACGGCATTGAGTTCGATCTCAATAGTGCGGCGGGCCGATGCTACCAGCTGATCAGCTGTCATGGTCGTCATTGAGGGTCGGGGAGGGGTCATAAGCGGTTACCTGCCTGTATGCAGCTGCGCTGCCATGCACTGTGAGTCTAACTTAACCCTGCAGCATCATCACGGTAAACCAGCCGCAGTAGAGCGAGAGAAAAAGGAAGCCGCTAAAGCGTCCAATCTTCTTGCCTCGGGTCACCGCGTAGTAGCACAGCGCTGCTAGCAGCAAAGTGAGCAAAGTCACCGCAGCGAAGTCGCGATAAACCAAAGGGGCTTGGATCAGTCCCGGGCTGAGTAGACCGGGGAAAGGCAGGACAGCGAGCAAATTAAAGATGTTTGAGCCGATAATATTGCCGATGGCGATGTCGTAGTGACCTTTCAATACACAGGTCACCGAGGCGGCGAGTTCGGGCAGGCTCGTGCCTAAGGCTACAATGGTGAGCCCGATTATTGCTTCCGAGACGCCAAGCTTGAGCGCAATCGCGCTCGCCGCCGCCACGAGTGCTTCGGCGCTCACTACTAGTAGGACTAATCCAAGAGCGAGATAAGCGAGCGCCTGCCAGGTATTGGCGGCTGGCATCTCCTCGTCGACGCTTTCGCAGGCTGCCGTCGGTAGCGCTTTGTTGGCGAACATTTTATAGGCTAGAAATGCGCTCAGGCAGAGGAGCACGACCGCGTCAAATAGGCCCACAAAAAGGTCGAGTAGCAGGGCGCCGGTGGCAAGAGTAACCAGCAGAAGCGCCGGCAACTCTTTGGAAACCAGTGATTTAGGTGGCGTTAGCGGGCGCAATAGCGCGGCGATACCCAGTGCCACGCCGATATTGAAGAGGTTCGAACCGAAGGCGTTACCGATGGCGAGTTCTGGCTTGTCTTCGAGCGCCGAAACCGCAGAGGAGAATATCTCGGGCGCCGAGGTGCCAAAAGCCACGATGGTGAGTCCGATGAGCAGTGGCGACACTCCCGCGTTGCGGGCAAGGGCGGAGGCGCCGAAAACGAACTTATCAGCTCCCCAAATTAGGCCAACGAAGCCGAGAGCGATAACGACTGAACTTAACAGCATAGAAAAGGGAATCTTGTACGAGTGCGTAGCCGGCAATTAGAAGGGGGAACGCAGGCCTTTGCAAGTAGTAATTTAACGCGGCACCCAGATGAGGTAGAATTCCAAGTCTAGATTTACCGACACTCACGCATCGTCCGCACCGGCGACGAGCCCTTGGAGATTGGCAATGCAAGCACCGAATAATAGCTCAACAGCAAGCGTGGCCAAGGGGCTGCGGATGATCAGCGCAGCATCGCGCAAACCGGCCAGTATCGGGGCTCGCTTCGGCTCTTTGATTTTGCTGTGCGTCGCGGCGATTGGCTTGGTTGGTAACGCCTCAGCGCAGCAGCTTTCAGCGGTGGAGACGGCAGAGCTTGCTGTGAATACATTGCTCGAGACGGCACTAGACTCGAAATCGCTGTTTCTCTCTGACCGCGATGCTTACTTCGCCAACATCGAAGCCGATCTCGAGAGCTTCGTCGACTTCAATGCGGTCGCCCGCGTAGTAATGGCTCGCTATGCTAGCGGTGCATCGCAGGCGCAAACTGAGCGCTTTGCAAATATTCTGAAATCTACACTCACCCGCTTCTACGGCGCTTCCTTGGTTTCTTACAATGGCGAGGAGCTGGTGTTTCTGCCCAGCCCGAACGAATCACAAGACCCGCGCGCCGACACCGTAGTGAGCATGGAGCTGCGCGGCGATATCAATCTGCAGTTGCGCTACCAGATGTTCATCACTGAAGACGACACGTGGAAGCTCAAGAATTTGAGCCTCGCCGGTATCAATCTAGGCCGGCAGTATTACTCTCAGTTCGCTGCGCTTATGACTGAGCACAACAATGACATCGATGCGGTTCTCGATAACTGGAAATAAGTCGTTTCAGCAATAACTTTTGGCGGCGCAGTTGCTAAGCCGTCTGTTTGTGCGAGACGCGAATTGAGCTTGAGTCGCAAATTGAATCGCAAGTTGGGAGAGTGAAGTGGACGCTAAAACGATCGAAGACCTGTTAAAGACGGCATTGCCAGAGACCGATGTGGCGGTGCAGGGCGAGGGTGGTAAATACCTCGTGAGCGCTACCGGGTCGGTATTCGAAGGGCTCAATGCAGTGAAGCGACAGCAAACTATTTATAAAATTCTTAATGAATACATCGCCAGTGGCGCTATTCATGCTGTCACGATGCAGTTAAAGGCGGCCAGCGAAGCCTAGTCCAGGCTCCTTTTCCGATAGTCAGTCCAAGCTACCTTGGGCGCAGTAGAGAAACCCCATGGATAAATTGATCATCGAAGGCGGCGTGCGCCTTGAAGGTGAAATACGCATTGCAGGCGCGAAGAATTCCGCGCTGCCTATTCTTGCCGCGACGCTGCTGACCTCCGACAAAGTCACCGTACGCAATCTGCCCCATCTTTTTGATATCACGACAATGCTCGAGCTGCTGGGCTGCATGGGCGTGCAGCCAGTCATCGATGAGAAGCTCAATGTTGAGGTAGACAGCAGCACAATCACTCACTTTAACGCGCCCTATGAACTCGTGAAAACGATGCGCGCCTCCATTCTGGTGCTGGGCCCGCTGCTTGCGAAACATAAGCGGGCAGAGGTCGCGCTACCCGGCGGCTGCGCGATTGGCAGCCGCCCGGTTAACCTGCATATCGCGGCACTGGAGGCGATGGGCGCAAACATCGTGGTCGAAGACGGCTATATCAAAGCGTCGGTAGATGGACGACTCAAAGGCGCGCATATTTTTATGGACATCGTAACAGTCACCGGCACGGAGAACGTGCTAATGGCTGCCTGCCTGGCCGATGGGACTACGATAATCGAGAACGCCGCGCGTGAGCCCGAAGTCGTTGATCTCGCCGAGTGTCTTATCGCTATGGGTGCGAATATCAGCGGCCATGGCACCGACACCATTGTCATTACCGGCGTCGAAGAACTGCACGGTTGCACCTACTCCGTGATGCCCGATCGGATTGAAACGGGTACCTACCTTATCGCCGCCGCCGCCACTCGAGGCAAGATCAAAGTCAAAGATACGCGGCCCGATATTCTTGAGGCGGTCCTGCTCAAACTCGAGCAGGCTGGCGCCGATGTGTCTGTTGGTGAAGACTGGATCGCGCTCGATATGCACGGGCAACAGCCGCGGGCGGTGTCACTTCGCACGGCGCCTTACCCAGCATTCCCAACGGATATGCAGGCCCAGTTTACGGCGCTTAATTCGGTGGCGAGCGGTTCGGGGTCTATAACGGAAACAGTCTTTGAGAACCGTTTCATGCACGTGCATGAGATGAATCGCATGGGTGCGGCAATTCGTGTCGAGGGAAACACCGTGATCGTCGATGGTGTTGAGACGCTTAAAGGGGCTCCAGTGATGGCGACGGATTTGCGAGCGTCTGCGAGCCTGATTATCGCTGGACTCGTTGCCGACAGCGAAACCGTAGTCGACCGGATTTATCATATCG
>JAYOBL010000005.1:35918-39809 GCA_038104835.1 Gammaproteobacteria bacterium
AAGCTGCAGCTGCGTGGCGCGAAGATTCGCCGGCTGCCATCTTAAAACCGTGTCACGGTACGAGGCCGTGATGATGCAAAGGGTTGTAGAGAGAAAGACATGACAATGCCGAAACTGGTAATCGCATTAACGAAGGGGCGTATCCTAGAAGAGGTGCTGCCCCTGCTAGCGCAGGCCGACATCGTGCCGGCGGAGGATATCTCCAAGAGCCGCAAGCTAATTTTCGATACCAATCTGCCCCATGTACAGCTGATGGTCATCCGCGGTTCCGATGTGCCAACCTATGTCGAGTTTGGCAGCGCAGACCTCGGTGTGGTGGGTAAGGACCTGCTTTTGGAGTACGGAGGCGAGCCGTTCTACGAACCGCTTGATCTAGGTATCGCGCGCTGCCGTTTAATGACTGCCGAGCCTGTCGGCCGTTCAGCTCCAGAAGGACGTCTGCGCGTTGCGACAAAATTCGTCAACATTGCGAAACGCTATTTCGCGGAGCGCGGAACTC
This sequence comes from Gammaproteobacteria bacterium, assembly GCA_038104835.1. Classification (GTDB taxonomy): domain Bacteria; phylum Pseudomonadota; class Gammaproteobacteria; order Pseudomonadales; family Pseudohongiellaceae; genus UBA9145. The sequence continues at coordinate 36,418 of JAYOBL010000005.1, forward strand.
AGATTGAACTGATAAAACTCAACGGAGCCTTGGAGCTAGCGCCGTCCATGGGCCTCGCCGACGCGATTGTAGACATCGTTGATACTGGCAAGACCCTCACTGCCAATGGCTTGGAAGCGAAGGAGCTCATTGGACACGTGAGTTCACGCATTATCGTAAACAAGGCGTCGATGAAAATTAAAAACGCTGCGATTCGTGAGGTGCTGGATAAACTCACCGCCGCAGTGGCGGCAAACAGCGCAAGCACTTAACTCGGGATTACAAGATGTCATCTTTTTCTTTGGCTATTAAGCGCCTAGACGCGACGCAGGCAGATTTCGGAGCACGACTCGATGCTCATTTGCAGCGCGAGATGATTGTTGCAGACGAGGTTACGGAGACGGTGAGCGGGATTCTCGCTGATGTGCGTCGTCGCGGTGATGAGGCCGTTCTGGAATACACGCAGCGTTTCGATGGCTTTGAAGCACAAAGCCTGGACCAGCTGAGCGTGAGCCGAGAACAGATGTTAGCCTGTCTTGACGCATTAGAACCGCAGCAGCGCGAGGCGTTGACTGTCGCCGCTGATAGGATTCGTAGCTACCACGAAAAACAGAAGCAAGAGTCTTGGCAATACACAGAGGCCGATGGGTCGGTTCTGGGGCAAAAGGTGAGCCCTCTTGAGCGTGTTGGTATTTACGCTCCGGGCGGCAAAGCGAACTACCCCTCGTCTATTCTCATGCTAGCTATCCCGGCGCAGGTTGCTGGCGTGAAAGAAATCATTGCAACGGTGCCAACGCCCTATGGTGACGAGGGCAAGCTCGTTTTTGCCGCCGCCGCGCTCGCCGGCGTCACTCAGCTTTATACAATTGGCGGGGCGCAGGCTATCGCTGCGCTTGCTTACGGCACGCAAACTCTGCCCAAGGTCGATAAAATCACAGGCCCCGGCAACATTTTTGTGACGGTAGCCAAGCGTCTCGTGTTTGGCGAGGTGGGCATAGATATGATCGCCGGGCCTTCGGAGCTCACTGTTATTAGCGACGGTGAGACAGACCCAGACTGGCTGGCAATGGATCTTTTCTCCCAAGCGGAGCATGACGAGCAGGCGCAATCCATACTCATTGCAACTAGCAGCGCTGCGCTCGACGCGGTGCAAGCGAGCATGGAGAGATTGCTGCCCGAGATGGAGCGCCGCGCCATAATCGAAACTTCGCTGACCACGCGCGGGCTTTTCGTTCTGGTCGAAGATCTGGACGCCGCGGCACGGGTCAGTAATGCGATTGCGCCAGAACACCTCGAGCTGTCGGTTGCCGATCCACAGTCGCTGTTAGAAAAAATTGAGCACGCCGGCGCTATTTTTATGGGGCGCCACTGCGCCGAGGCGCTTGGGGATTACTGTGCGGGTCCAAGCCATGTATTACCGACCTCGGGCACGGCGAGGTTCTTCTCAGCGCTGGGCGTCTACGATTTTCAGAAGCGCAGTTCGATAATTTTTAGCTCTAAGCAGGGGGCTTCGACGCTTGCGAGAACGGCGGCGGAGCTGGCTCGCAACGAGCATTTGCAGGCCCACGGCCTATCGGCGAGCTACCGCGAGTAGCACGCCTGCTTTTTTAGTGCGCGTGACTAGTGCGAATAACTAATGCCAAAAACTAGGGCTCGATGATAATGGCCTGGCCGAAGCCTAAGACCGTTGGCAGGCTGAGTGTCTGGCCGGCGCGGTAGACTTCTACCTCGATAGTATCCCCCGGCTTTTTATTGCGCACCTCGGCTACAATATTGCCGCCGTCTACTACCCTTGTACCTTGAATGCGCGTGATCACATCGCCCGGCTCGATGCCCGCTCGCATCGCAGCGCCCCCCTCGTCGACGCTTTCCACCAGCATGCCGCGAATCGTCTCGATACCGAAAAAGAGTTCGCTCGAACGCGCATCTAGGGCCTCGCCAGTGATCACGCCAAGATATCCAGCGTTGGCTTCAATCGCTTGGCTTACCATGTCGTTCAGAGCTGCGACCGCAAACTGCGCCGGTGTGGCAAAGCCTATGCCTTCGAAGGTGCCAGACTCTGAAAGTATCGACGAGTTCAGACCCACGAGCTTACCCTCGCGGTTGATCAGCGCACCCCCTGAGTTCCCCGGATTAATGGCCGCATCGGTTTGAATCGTGTCGAGCGCTCCCGACTCGTCACGGCGCAGGCCGCTGACGATACCTTGGGAAACTGACTGTCCTACGTTGCGGGGGTAGCCTATCGCAAAGACTACGTCACCGACGCGCAGCTCGCTTTGCATTTCGACTTCGATCGGAGTGAGGTCATCCATATTAATGTGTAGCACGGCGAGATCGCGGGCTTCGTCCCAGGCGATAACCGTCGCGGGCGTCTGGCGTCCATCGAGCAGCGTGACCTGAGCGTTGAACGCATCGAAGAGGGTGTCTACGACGTGCAGGTTGGTGAGTATGTAGCCTTCCTCGTTAATGATGACGCCTGAACCGAGACTCGCTCGCTCTTCCAAATAGAGGTTCAGCTTGTCCGGTGAAGCGCGCTCAACCGAGCCGACGTTGACGCTAGTCGCGTTGATGCTCACCACGGCAGGTGCGGCTGTTGCGATCACATCGGCAAAACTCGCCACTGCAGGAGTTTCATTTAGGGCAATGGGCGCTGGGTTAGGAAGCGCGGAGCTGAGTCTCGCTAACTGCTGATACTGGACTACAGCGACAGCGAAGAGCATGCCGCAGGTAACGGGCCAGGCTAGAAACCGCGCGCCCGCAGCGAGCCGTTGAAGCGCTGTTCGAGCTTCGACTTTTACTGTTCCCTCTGCTGTTCTTTCGGTTTTCCCCTGCAAAGCCTTCGCCCTAGTTCAGTAGTGATATAATTTCGACTTACGCTGGCGTGCGCCGGTAGTCTAACAGAGGAGATGCTCATGACGGTAAGTCTGAACGAGCTTCACACGACGATCAATTCGCTGCTAAGAGTCGAGCAATTTAAGGATTACGCACCCAACGGCCTGCAAGTGGAAGGCCGCGGGCAGGTTCGAAAGATCGTCAGCGGCGTGACTGCCAGTCAGCGGCTAATAGACGCCGCTATCGAGCATGAGGCCGACGCGATCCTCGTACATCATGGTTATTTCTGGCGCGGTGAAGATTCGGCGATCGTTGGGATTAAGAAACGTCGAATAGAGACACTCCTTAGCAAGCAAGTAAGCCTGCTAGCCTACCATCTGCCGCTGGATGCGCACGCGCAGTTTGGTAACAACGTTCAACTTGGTCTGCGCCTAGGGTTTGAACAAACCGGCGAGCTGGGCAGACAGAATAATCATCCGATAGGGTTGATTGGTCGCCTTCCGCGGGCAATGAGCTGCTCTGAATTGGGCGAGCACATGGGGAAGGTCCTTCATCGCCCGCCTCAAATCATAGAGGCCGAG
>JAYOBL010000005.1:39819-41621 GCA_038104835.1 Gammaproteobacteria bacterium
CCGAGCAAGCCGAGCAAGCCGAAAAAGCCGAGGCCAAGCTCATCGAGACCGTGGCCTGGTGCACGGGCGCGGCACAGGGTTTTATTGAAAAAGCCATCGCGGCCGGCGTCGATGCTTATATATCCGGTGAGATATCAGAGCCTACCGTACACAGCGCTAGAGAGTCGGGTGTTCACTATTTTGCCGCTGGGCACCATGCGACTGAACGCTACGGAGTGCAGGCTCTAGCAGAGCATTTGCAAACGCTTTTCGATATCGAGCATGAGTTTATCGATATCGACAATCCGGTGTAGGGCGGCATCTTAGGCATGAGTCGCCCATCCCTGCGCAACTTAGATTACATGCCGGCTTTCAAGAAGCGCGATGACTTTGTCAACGCATTGCGCCGTGCTCAGCGCGTTAGTGTCCAGCACTAGGTCGGGATCTTCCGGCGCTTCGTATTCGCAGTTCACACCCGGCACCTCTAATGCCGAGCTGCTACCGTCGTTAGGCTGGGTGTTTGCCACTGCGGCTGCGTAGAGCCCACTAGGGTCTCTGCTCTCACAGGCACTCAGCGGTGGGTCTAGATGAATCAATAGGCAGTTGTCAGTGCCTATAATTGTGCGTGCGGCTTCCTGCGCCGCACGTGTAGGCGCGACGAAGGCTGCGAAGCAGATTAGTCCTGAATCGTTAGAGAAGCGAGCGATGTGTGCGCTGCGCCGCAGATTCTCGCTGCGTCCAGCAACGCTGTGATCGAGGTCGCTGCTGATACCTAGGCGCATAGCTTTTCCGTCCAGTACCGTGCCCGCGTGGCCGCGGTCGAATAGTTCGCGTTCCACCGCGTGGGCTAGCGTCGTTTTTCCCGCGCCAGACAATCCAACAAACAGCAGAGTGACCGGCTTTTGTTGGAAGCGTTCGGCGCGATCTCCCTCGGTGACATGGGCAGTATGAGTGTCGCGTGGTCGAGGCGCATTCGATGACTCTGGGGCGCGCAGCATACCAGCGCCTACGGTGATATTAGTCATTCGATCGATCAGGATGAAATTGCCTGCAGCGCGATTGCGGCGGTAGTCATCGAAGCTGATGGGCGCATCTACCGAAATCTCAATGAAGCCGATTTCGTTCAGGCCGAGGCTCGCTGCGGCATTGCGTTCTAGCGTATTGATGTCCACTTGATCGCGAAGGGCGATAATCTTCGCGCCGACGGTTTTAGCGCCGCACTTAAGAGTGTATTCCATGCCCGGACGCATCTGCGCATCTGCCATCCATACGACTTCCGCGCTAAGTACAGTAGCCGTGGCGGGCAGGTTGTCGCTGTGAACCAGAGTATCGCCGCGACTCACGTCGATCTCGTCTTCTAGCGTTAGGGTGATGGCCATCGCCGCCGAGGCAAGCTCAAGCTCTTCGTCATAGGTCACAATGGATTTGATGCGAGTCTGCCTGCCCGAGGGTAGTGCGGTCACGGCGTCGCCTTTGCGAACTACGCCCGAGGCTACCGTGCCGCAGAAGCCGCGAAAATTGAGGTTGGGTCGATTTACATACTGAACGGGAAAATGGAAGTCGCTGAAATTGCGGCTCGCGTGAATCGGGATGCTTTCAAGGAGACCCATGAGCGGTTTGCCGTCGAACCAATTCATCGCGGCGCTTTGACTGACGACATTATCGCCCTCTAAGGCTGACAGCGGGATGAAATGAAATTCCGCTTCGGGCAGCTTGGCGCTGAACTCGAGATAGTCTTGGCGAATTTCTTCGAATCGTGCCTGACTGTAGTCAACAAGATCCATTTTATTCACAGCAACTATGAGTTGCTTTATGCCTAAGAG
>JAYOBL010000005.1:41631-66074 GCA_038104835.1 Gammaproteobacteria bacterium
GGTTTGGGTTTGCAGGCCGTGGCGCGCGTCGATCAGGATTATAGCGAGATCACAGGTGGAGGCGCCCGTGGCCATGTTGCGAGTGTACTGCTCATGCCCCGGGGTGTCGGCGATGATAAATTTGCGCTTTGCGGTTGAGAAATAGCGGTAGGCAACATCGATCGTGATGCCCTGTTCACGTTCCGCCTGCAAGCCGTCGACAAGCAACGCAAGGTCTACGCGCTCGCCCGTTGTGCCGGACTTCACGCTGTCTTTTTCTATGGCCGCGAGTTGGTCTTCATAGATCATCTTCGAATCGTGGAGCAGTCGGCCAATAAGTGTACTTTTGCCATCGTCAACGCTGCCGCAGGTGAGCAAGCGCAGCAGTTCCTTGCGTTCGTGTTGTGCAAGATATGCGTCGATATCGGTACTAATGAGATCTGACTGATGCGACATGAAAGTGTCCGTAAATAGAAAAGATTGGCGTTAAAGAATTATTGAAAAGTGCGGCGGAGGCTGACCAGTCTGCTACGGCTTGTCCATTCGAAGCAGACTGTTAAAAGTAGCCTTTGCGCTTTTTCTCTTCCATTGAGCCCGCTTTATCGCTGTCGATAAGGCGACCCTGGCGCTCAGAGCTTGTTGTGAGCAACATCTCTTGAATGATCTCAGGCAGGGTGGTGGCTTCTGATTCAACGGCCCCTGTTAGTGGATAACAGCCGAGGGTGCGGAAGCGAACTTTCTTCATCTGAATTTTTTGATCAGCGGCTATGGGCATGCGCTCGTCATCGACCATGATGTCGACGCCGTCGCAATTCACCACAGGACGCTCAGCAGCGAAGTAAAGCGGCACGATATCTATCTTATTAAGATGGATGTACTGCCAGATATCGAGCTCGGTCCAGTTGGAAAGTGGGAAGACACGGATGCTTTCGCCTTTGTTAATCTTGCTGTTGTAGACGCTCCATAGCTCGGGGCGCTGATTTTTTGGGTCCCAGCTGTGATTGCTATCGCGAAAGCTGAATACTCGTTCCTTGGCGCGGGATTTCTCTTCGTCGCGGCGGGCCCCACCAAAGGCTGCATCGAATTGGTATTTGTTGAGCGCCTGCTTGAGCGCTTGGGTCTTCATAATGTCGGTGTGCTTCTCGCTGCCGTGGGTGAAGGGGCCTACTCCCGCCGCTAAGCCCTCTGCGTTGGTGTGGACGAGAAGTTCGAGGCCAAGGTTTTTAACATGGCGATCACGAAATTCGATCATCTCTTTGAATTTCCAGGTGGTGTCAACGTGCAGCAGCGGAAACGGGGGCTTGCCTGGATAGAAAGCCTTAAGTGCGAGGTGCAGCATGACGGCGGAATCTTTTCCCACCGAGTAGAGCATGACGGGATTATCGAATTCCGCCACGACCTCTCTAATAATGTGAATGCTCTCTGCCTCGAGCTGTTTTAGATGAGTAAGAGATGGCTGCTGCATGTGAAGCTCTTTGGCCGGCTGTGGGCTCAGATGGAACGGGGCTGCTGTCGCGCTGCGTCGGGACCGGCCTAGTCTTCTTTCGGCGCAGGTTTCTCGATGCCAAAGTCTTCGGCTAGGGCACCCTTTTGGTCGGGGCTGGCTTTGGCTGCATAGTCGCGCGGCGGGGCTAAGGCGGCGGATTCGTCATGGTCACTGCCTACCTGCGCAGCTTGTTGACTAAAGTTCGCGTCGCTCTTTGCAGGTAGGAGCTTGGCAGCCACCTCGTCGCTACATAAATCCTGAGCGCCGCTAGCTAGGTGGTCGTAGACCTCGCGGTAGCTCTGGGTCATGTGGTGGACAAGGTCGGCGGTCATGCTGAAATGGTCGCCCACACTGCTGCGATAGCGGCGCTCTGCTTCGCGTGCTTCGCGCAGCTCGTTCTCGAGCTCACGCAGCCGAGCAGGGCTCGCACTGAGTCGTCCGCCGAGAAGAAGTCCGATAACAACGCCTGCTAAGAGGCTGCTAGCGATAATGAGCCAAGTCATAAATTTCTCTGTATTAATTATTTTCTAGGGTGAAGCTCTTCTGTTTTGGGGGTATCTCGCTTGAGAGTAGCAGAAACAAGCGCAGGGAATCTCAGTGTTTATAGAGTATGTAAACCTGGCCGGTAGCAACGCTTAACAGTTTACAGTGTGGCGCCACATTAACTGTTGCTGCGCGCCGCTTCGCTGAAAATTTAAAGCTATAAAGAATTAATGTGCAAAGTATAGCGCAGCCTTCGCTTGGCTTTGAAGGCGCTAATGGCGACTAAGCGCTCGCTGCCGTACAATGCCGCACGCACACGCTGCTCCATCGAACACAGGTAGGGCGGCTTAAGCGCCGCTACCATTTTTCGCAGTGCGAATCGAATTAAGCCCGCAAATCCTAGTATTTCGCGCTTCCTGCCGATTCTGAATAAGCGCTCTTCGCCGAATCGCTTTTGGCTAAGCGTTCCGGGCACCGGCCGATACTCGCCGCATGTACTCTAAGCTAATGCCTAATCGATCTAAGTTTTCGAGAAGCAACAATGAATTTCAAAGCAGAACAAGTAGCGCGAACAGAGGATTCAATGCTGTGCGCTCGCTACCTAGCTGATGTGGACGCCGGTAAAATCACCTTCGACGAGGAGCAGCTTCGGGTGATCGGCAAGCTGGAGCGTCTTGCCAGGGAGTTGCTTGCGGGTGTTGCGGCGCCGAGCCCGCTGCAGCGCCTTGCTACGCTGTTTGGTCGCACTCCGCCCGCGCCGCAGGGCGTCTACCTTTGGGGTGGGGTGGGCCGTGGCAAGACCTTCTTGATGGATCTCTTCTATGACTCGCTGGTGGCTGTGCCTCGTCGACGCACCCATTTTCACCGTTTCATGCAAGAGGTGCATCAGCGGCTAACGATGCTTCAGGGAGAGACGAACCCCCTGCGGAAGCTAGCCAAAGAACTCTCGGCTGAGGTGCGGCTTCTGTGTTTCGATGAATTTTTTGTCCAAGATATAGCCGATGCAATGCTGCTGGCTGGGCTTTTAGAGGCTCTATTTGCTGAGGGTGTAGTGCTCGTGGCGACCTCCAATATTGAGCCACAGGGGCTTTACCGAAACGGACTACAGCGAGAACGCTTTTTGCCCGCAATCGCGCTGCTTAATTCACACACTCAGGTAGTGAAAGTCAGTCCGGGTTCGGACTATCGCCTCCGCAGTTTGGAGCAGGCTACCCTCTATCATTGCCCTGACGGCGCGCAGGCGCGCCAGGCCATGCAGGCGAGCATGGTTGAATTGGTGGCCAATCCCGAGCATCTGCAATCGGGTCAGCGGATCGAGGTGCTTGGCCGAGTGCTGCAGACCCAGCTGTTGGGCGATGGGGTTGTGTGGTTCGAGTTTACCGAGCTGTGTGACGGCCCGCGCAGCGCCTTTGACTACGTCGAGCTGGCAAGGCTTTACGAGACTGTTTTGATCAGCGGCGTACCCGTCTTCAATGACTCTCGCAATGATCAGGCCCGGCGCTTCATCAATTTGGTGGACGAGCTCTACGATCGCCGAGTAAAGCTGATTATCGCGGCCGATGCCCCGATAGTTGAGCTCTATCAGGGCTCTCAACTGAGCTTCGAATTCGAGCGCACGGCCTCGCGATTGCTCGAAATGCAGTCCAAGGACTACCTCGGCGCCGCGCATAAGGCCTAGGGGCCACTCTATACCCCAAATTCTGCCAAATTCGCTTGATAGATAGAAAACCCTCCGGTAGTATTCGCCCTCCTTAAAGTAAAGACCGATGACTAATCGATGAAGACTTACAGCGCAAAAACAAATGAAGTAGATCAGGCATGGCTCCTGGTTGACGCCGAGGGTCAAACCCTGGGTCGCATGGCTACCGAGATCGCAGTGCGTCTGCGTGGCAAGCACAAGCCTGAATTCACTTCGCACATCGACACCGGCGACTTCGTGGTCGTTGTGAACGCCGAGAAAGTCCAAGTGACCGGCAACAAAGCCAAGGACAAGATCTACCACGCTCACTCCGGTTATCCGGGCGGCCTGAAGTCGATCTCCTTTGAGAAGCTGATCGACCGCGCACCTGAGCGCGTGATTCAGAACGCCGTTAAGGGCATGCTTCCGAAGAATGCCCTCGGCCGTGCAATGTTCAAGAAACTCAAAGTTTACGCAGGCAGCGAGCATCCTCACGGTGCACAGCAGCCACAAGCCGTTCAATTTTAAGAGGTTAGCTCAGCTCTATGGCAACTACGCAATACTACGGCACTGGCCGACGCAAAACCTCCACTGCTCGGGTTTACCTCAAGAACGGTAGCGGTGCTATCACAGTGAACAAGCGTCCACTAGACGGCTACTTCGGTCGCGAAGTCGCGCGCATGATCGTGCGTCAGCCGTTAGAGCTGGTTGAAATGATCGAGAAGTTCGACATTAACGTCACTGTTCGCGGTGGCGGCAGCTTTGGTCAAGCCGGTGCGATCCGCCACGGCATTACTCGCGCGCTGATGGAGTACGACGAAGAGCTCAAGCCTACACTACGCAAGGCTGGCTTCGTCACACGCGACGCGCGCGAAGTGGAACGCAAGAAAGTGGGCCTACGCAAAGCGCGTAAGAAGCCGCAGTTCTCCAAGCGCTAAATTACGCCGCGCAAGGAATACAGAAAACGCCGAGCTCTCCGCAGCTCGGCGTTTTTTTTGGAAAAATATTTTCTTCGCAAATTCAAGCCTCTACATCCCTAATTAGCCTATCTCGACTTGCGAAAATCCAAGACTTTGTCTATGATTGCGGCGGTTTGCGGTCCGGCAATGGACGCTACGATTTCGGCGACAGTTTTACTGTCCCCTGCGGTCTGTTAATGCCGCAGGAGCGTTGTAGGCGTCAAGGCTTCAGCGACGATCCAAATACGGTACAGATACATCCCAGCTATGGCCAAGCCTTAGTCATCGCTGCGGGCTTCGGTGCGTCCATCGATGCAACCATGGGCCATAGTTGCTGCCATTAATGAGTGCAACCATCTATAGTGCTTAAGGCGTGATACAAACCTTTTTTTAGCTAGCTCTCGAGGAGATACACGGTGACTGACAACAGTGCGAATGTTGGCCGTAGGCGGTTCTTAGTAGGTTCGACTTCGGCGGTTGGCGCCGTTGGCGTCGTTGGCGCAGCTGTGCCATTTGTGGGTTCTTGGAACCCCAGCGCGAAGGCTCGTGCGGCTGGCGCCCCGGTCCGCATCGACATCAGCCGTCTGAACGACGGCGAAATGCTGGGCCCTATTCCCGCATGGCGCGGACGCCCAATATTCGTGGTCAAGCGCAGCGAGGCGCTACTCGCCGCACTCAACGAAGACCCAGGCCGCCTCTCTGACCCTGACTCGCAGGAGCCTGAACAGCCTGGCTACGCGCAAAACGAGTTCCGTGCCCGTCGCCCCGATGTGATGGTGCTCGTGGGCCTTTGTCCACACCTTTTCTGTTCACCCACACCCCATATTGAACTAAAGCCCCAGCCCTTCGACGAAGAGTGGCGCGGTGGCTTCTTCTGTCCATGCCACGGCTCGCGTTTCGACCTAGCCGGCCGCGTGTACAGCGGATCACCCTCATCACGCAACATGGAAGTGCCGCCGTATTCATTTGAAGACGATAACGTTCTAGTCATTGGTATCGACGAGGAGACAGCAGCATGAGCGAAACCAAAAAGCCAGGTCTCCTAGTAGGAGCACTCATCGGTCTAAGAGATTGGACCGACGCCAGACTGCCGATCATGACAGCCTGGAAGAAGCACATGAGCGAGTACTACGCGCCTTCCAACTTCAATTTCTGGTACTTCTTCGGCGTGCTGTCGATGGTCGTATTGGTGATTCAGCTGCTTTCGGGTATCTGGCTCACAATGAACTACACCGCGAGCGCAGAAGCGGCATTCGCTTCGGTCGAATACATCATGCGCGATGTCGACTACGGCTGGATCCTGCGTTATATACATTCCACAGGCGCTTCGGCGTTCTTTGCTGTGGTTTATATGCACATGTTCCGCGGCATGATGTACGGCTCTTATCAGAAGCCGCGCGAGCTAATCTGGGTTTTTGGCATGGCCATTTACCTCGTGCTCATGATGGAAGGTTTCCTCGGCTACGTACTGCCTTGGGGTCAAATGTCCTACTGGGGCGCGAACGTTATCGTTTCCCTAGCCGGTGCGATTCCCGTTATCGGTGATGACCTGCTAGTTTGGGTGCGTGGCGACTACCTCATCTCTGGAGCGACGCTCAATCGCTTCTTCGCCTTGCACGTTGTGGCGCTGCCCATCGTGTTGATCGCTCTCGTGGTTTTGCACATTCTCGCGCTGCACGAAGTGGGTTCTAACAACCCCGACGGCGTAGATATTAAGAAGCATAAAGGGCCTGACGGTGTACCTCTAGATGGCGTACCGTTCCATCCTTACTACACGCTTTACCATGACCTCGGCGGGATAATCCTGTTCCTCTTCGTGTTCTGTGCGATTCTGTTCTTCGCCCCAGAAATGGGCGGTTACTTCCTCGAGGTTGCAAACTTCCAAGAAGCTGACTCTCTGAAGACTCCAGAGCACGTGCCGCCGGTATGGTATTACACGCCGTTCTACTCGATGCTGCGCGCAGTGACCTACACGCTATTTGGCATCGATGCGAAGTTCTGGGGCATGCTGGTTATGTTCGGCGCTATCGCGATCCTCTTCGTGTTGCCTTGGCTGGACAAGAGCCCTGTTAAATCGATGCGCTACAAAGGCACCTTTAGCCGCGTTGCACTCCTGTCTTTTGTCGTCGCCTTCTTGATTCTTGGTGTATTAGGTACGCAATCGGTCAGCCCGGCGAAGACTCTGCTAGCGCAGATGATGACGCTGGTCTACTTCGGCTACTTCTTTGCGATGCCCTGGTATACCCGCGCCGAGACGACAAGCACTCCGCCAGAGCGCGTGACCGGTCGCTTCATTAGCATCCCGCAGCTTATCGGTTCACTGCTTCTTATCGCGGCTCTCGTTGTTATCCCTCTCATGCTGACCAACACGGCTCATGCATCTGAGGCTAGCAACGTTGCACTGGATCACGTCGAGACGAGCTTCGAAGATAAGGCTTCTCTGCAGCGCGGCTGGGGCACTTACATGAACTACTGTGCGGGCTGCCACGAGCTTAGCTATGCCCGCTATGCCCGAACGGCCGAAGATCTCGAGCTTGAGCCGCAGCTGGTCGAGGCGAACATGATCTTCGACGATGCCTCTATCGGCGATCTGATGACTAATGCTATGAGCGACGATGACTCGAAGGTTTGGTTCGGTGCCGCGCCTCCGGATCTGACGCTTATCGGTCGTGTGCGCAAGCCCGACTGGCTTTACACCTACATGCGCTCGTTCTACAACGATCCTTCGCGCCCGCTAGGCGCGAATAACACGCTTTACGCCAACGTAGGCATGCCTAACGTGCTGCATGGCCTGCAGGGTGATGTCATTTGTGACGACCACGGCACTAACGATCCAACTCAGTGCGAACTAAGCCACGTCGAAGGCACGGGCTCGCAGACTCCAGCTGAGTTTGATCAGACTGTCGCCGATCTCGTGAATTTCCTGTACTACATTGGCGAGCCAGTGCGCGCCAAGCGCCAGTCTATCGGCGTTTGGGTTCTGCTATTTCTAGGCTTGTTGTATATCCTCGTCTTCTTCATGAGCCGCGAGTTTAGCAAGGACTACCATTGATACAGCGCGTAGGCGCTGATCGATTATCTAAGGATTGAGAGGAAACACTATGGGTGTGGTTGCTAAGCGATCGTCGATGACGTTCTATTCAGATGGAACGAGTCATTACAGCCACCGCGTGCGCATTGTGCTCGCGGAAAAAGGCGTAACGGTAGAAACAATTGACGTAGATCCAGATAACAAGCCTGAGGATCTCGCTAGCCTCAATCCTTACAACACGCTGCCTACTCTGGTTGATCGTGATCTTGCGCTCTACGAAGCCGATATCATGATGGAATACCTCGACGAGCGCTTCCCGCATCCGCCGCTGTTCCCAGTCTACCCCGTCGCTCGCGCGATGAGCCGCCTGTGGATTTACCGCATCAAGCAGGACTGGTGTCCGCTCGTTGATAAGCTTATGGCGAAGGACGGAACACCTTCGCAGCTAGAGAAGGCGCGCAAAGAACTGCGCGACAGCCTTGTCTCTATCGCGCCTATCTTCGCCGAGAAGCCTTACTTCATGAGCGACGAGTTCACTATTGTGGACTGCTGCGTACTACCGATTCTCTGGCGCCTACCGCAGATGGGTGTAGAGCTGCCTAAGACCAAAGCCGTCAAGCCTCTGCACGATTACAAGGCGCGCCTTTTCGAGCGAGAGTCTGTGCAGCTGAGCCTGTCTGAGCAAGAAAAAGAGATGATATAGCTCGGGGAGGAGAGTCGCTTGCCTGAGCCAATGACCTCTAGTCGCCCCTATCTCGTCCGGGCGCTTTATGAATGGATCCTCGATAATTCCTGCACTCCCCACGTTGTGGTTAATGCCTTGGCAGATGGTGTCGAGGTTCCGCAGGAACACGTGGACGACGGGCGTATCGTTCTCAATATTTCCCCAACTGCGGTGCAAGACCTGCACATCGACGATCACTTCATAGGATTCAACGGGCGCTTCGCGGGAGTGCCTCGGCAAATAACCGTGCCCATGAAAGCTTTGATGGGGATTTATGCCCGTGAAAACGGGCAGGGCATGATGTTTGAAGAGCAGCCTGAGACGAATCCTGATCCCGAGCCTTCAACAAAGAACAAGGCCGGCTCATCCGCTGCCAGCAAGGCTGAGGACAAGCTCAAGAAGCCGGCGTTACGTCTCGTTAAGTAACTCTAGCCGCGCCTAGGAATCAACGTATTCGAAAACCTTCACCACACGTGTTACTCCTGACACATTGCGGGCGAGATCTGTGGCCAAATCACCATCGGCTTGGCTGACGATTCCCATCAAGTAAACAATACCGTTCTCTGTGACCACCCTGATTTGACCCGAGGGTATGCTGCTATTCGCAAGCATTAGCGTTCGCACTTTTGTCGCTATCCAGCTGTCATTGCTGCGGGAAAGCAGGCTGGTTTTGCCGGCGACTTCCAGTTCATTGTGAATACGCTTGATCTTGCTGCTAGAGTCGCTAGTGATTTGTGTCGCTCGCGCTTTGAGTGATTCGGATCCCACTTGGCCAACCAGCAAAACAACCCCGTTATGGCTAATGGCGTCGATGTTTGCTTTTTTGAGTTCGGGTTCGAGCTTCTTTAGATTCACCAGAACCTTGGTTTCTATCGATTGATCCTCTACGACAGCGCCTGCGGTGCGTTCAGTTGGGTCTTCGACGATGCCCTCCGCCCCGGTGGTTTGGACAAGTACGCTCGTACAGCTGCTGAGGAGCAGGGCGAATACTGACGCGAGTAGGGCGCGCGTGATGCTCTGACCAGTGATTGCAATCATGCTTCATCTTCTCCGAATAGGTAGGTGTCTATGAGGTCGCATAGGCAGTGAATGACTACGAGATGGACCTCTTGAATTCTCGCAGTGCGCTCAGAAGGGACGCGAATCTCTGTATCGGCCTCGCTCAAAACAGACGCAATCTTGCCGCCATCCTTGCCTGTCATGGCGACCACTCGCATGCCGCGTTCGTGAGCGGCTTCGATAGCGGCAATGACATTGGCTGAGTTGCCGCTGGTTGAAATGGCAAGCAGGATGTCACCGTCGGTGCCAAGGGCGCTGACTTGCTTTGAGAATATTTCGTTGTAGTCGTAATCATTGGCGATTGCAGTAAGCGTTGAGGTGTCAGTACTTATTGCAATGGCGGGCAAGCCAGGTCGTTCTTTTTCAAAGCGGTTTAGCAGCTCCGCTGAGAAATGCTGTGCGTCGCCAGCCGAGCCGCCATTGCCGCAGCTGAGAATTTTCCCGCCGGCGAGCAAGCTCTGTAGCATGGTTTCCGCCGCGTCGTGGATAGCCGGCGCGATAGCCTCCGCTGAGCGTTGTTTGGCTTCGATGCTCTGAGCGAAATGTTCCGCAACGCGGTGATGTAGATCCATGTTTAATCTCCTGAACTTATTCATCTGTTATCGGCCATGAGCGGCTTCTGGCTTAGCCTTATTTGAGGCCCGACTGCCTATTTTTTCGTGTGCTCGCGTTTTCTGCTATGGGAGATCAGGGTAGGAGCGGGTTCAATAAAACGCTGATTTTATCCAGTTGATCTTCTGCCCGTTTTGACCAGCACCAGATTCGCCCATGGCAATAACATCGAAGCGGCAACGCTGCTGCTGGTAGCGAGGATGAGTGGCGAGGAAGGTCTCAGCAGCGCGGCGCAATCGGGTCTGCTTCTTCGCTGAAATCGAAGCTAGAGCCCCGCCAAAACGATTGCTCGCTCGATAGCGGACTTCGACGAATACCAGATAGCCCCGTGGATCCCGTGTTATTAGGTCTATCTCACCAAGCTTGCAACGGAAGTTGGTGGCGATCACGCGGTGACCTTTTTGGCATAAAAATTGGCCCGCTCGCTTCTCGTAGTGCGCGCCTTTTCCAGCGGTGTCGTTAGGGGTGCTCATGCCTTGCTCCCTGAACCGCGAGACTAAGAGCAGCGGCTAGTCGATGATAACGGGTAAACCGTTTTCGAAGCGTGCGGTTAACAAATTTCGATTTACCCGGCCTGTGGGGTCGATGTTCAGGGTGCCGGTCACGCCAGCGAGCTCGCGCTGTGGATCCTCTCTTAGCTGCTGCAACTGCATGGCTAAATAAAAGCTGTCGACTCCCATCGCTCTGAGTCGCTGGCTTGCGCCTAGGGCGGGGGCGAGATGGGCGTCAGCCTCGTTACGCAAGGCCCCAGCTTCCAGCATCCAAGGCGCGTCCTTAAACACCAGGCCATCAAGGTCTCGACTCCCTGCATCCTGCGCTCCGTCAAAGATAGAAGGCAGAGCGATCAGCGGTAAGTCTTGGGCATAGTAAAAAGCCAGAGTGGGCACCAGTTGGCGCGCTTGGCTTGCCGGTGAGATAAGAAACGCAAAATCGATATCGCCACGGCGCTGAGGGATGAATTCAATGTTATTGCGCGGCAGCGTTGCGCGGAGTTTGCGGGCTCGGCTTTCGCTGGCATCAATCGCTAAAAGTCGTTTAGTGACCTCGGTATAGTCTTCATCGAGTCGCAGGCGCTCTTCAGCAACAACCTGGCCACCCACCTCGTTCCAGCGGATTCTAAATTCATCTTGCAGTCGCGCGTAGCTCTCGCCCTCGGGGACAATGACTGCAGCACGAGAGAAACCGCGCTCACGCGCGAGGGTAACGAGCTGATCGATTTCATCCTCGGGCGCGAGTCCAAACTGCGCAAGTTCATAAGGCAGAGTCTTGCTCTCTTGGTTTCCTACCTCCGCGTAGTTTAGTGCCAAAGTAGGGAGGGGCAATGAGGGGAGCTCAGCCAGTTGATTGACGAGGTCTTTGTTGAGTGGGCCGATCATGAAATCGGCGCCGTAGGCCAGCGCGGCGCTAACCAATTCGCTGACATCATCGCTTCCGCTGCTGTCGATGAGGCTAATGCGAGGAACCTCACGGGAGATTGCGAGTGCTTGGTAGTAAGCGGCGGTGAAGCCCTCTTGCAGGGCTCGCCCCGCCGCGAGCTGAAGTGGGAGTGCTAGCGCAATGTGGCGCGGTCGCTCGTCCCAGGCGCGCGCTAACCCAAGCAATTCCCGTGGCATTGCGGAGTTCGCTGGATGCTGCGCCCACACTCGCTGCCAGCGCGCGATAGCATCGAGCTGACCGCGCAGGCTGTAGCCTTCGCGTCTTACTGCGCGATTGAGTTCTATCCAGCCTCGGGAATGGTAGCTTTCGCTCGCAGACGCAAGCCGCGCGAGTTGGGTGAGGTCAAGCGCATTTAGCGTGTGCCAAGTTTGCTCATTGAGTCTTTGCAATGCGGAGGGAGTCAGGTTTTCTGCCGCGGCCTCGGCGAGAGGTGGCGACAGGAGAAAAGCCACCGCCCGCTCGGCATTGCTCAGCTGTGTCTCCGCGGTGGCGAGACCGAGAGTGGCAGTAACCCGCGCTTCTATTCCCAGCAATTCGAGCTGTTCTATGCTGAGCTCTGCCAGCAGTGCCCGTGCCCGGGTCGATTCGTTCTCAGCGAGCGCTAGTCGAGCGCGTGAGAGGTTCGCGCGCAGGAATAGGTTCGCGGGGAGGGTTTGCCCTGCAGGCAGCTGCATGGCTTCGCTCTCGGCTCGCCCAAATTCTTTGAGGTCGATCAGAAGTTCGATCGCGCTGAGACGCAGTTCCCATTGTTCTACGCCGCTGGTGCTTTCAGCGTAGTCGAGCAGGCGTTCAGCAGCAGCGAGTGTGCCCTCTGCCGTGCTGTTTTCGATTTGCGTGCTCGAAGTTTGGCAACCCGCAAGTCCCAGCGCGATGCATAGCAACGCGGCAAGCCGTCGTGAAGGGTTCATCCGCCTCACCGGAGTTTTTAGAGATCTTGGCGCGGCTTTTAAGAGTCGATCGATGGAAAGCCGGCCGTTAAAAAGCCAACCGATCGAAAATTTGGTAAATAACCGTGTTGACGATCGAAGGCGTGTAACAAGGAAAATCGATTTCAGGCCTCGCCCTGACTTCCCCAGCGCTTGGTGCAATCGCGAGGCAGAGTGCTTACAAGTATTTCTGGTGGGCATGAATGGGACGATAACTGGAGACACCATGAACACAGCCAAAGAAAAGGCTAGCAAAGGAAAGGCTAGCAGAGGAGAAAATAGAAAGAGGGTCGCTGATGCGACTAATGCAAAAGAGGCTGAGATCGCCAGAGCGACAGTGAAAAACGGATTGATGACAGCCAGCATTTAAGCGCCTTAATTACGCGAAGCTTCGAATAAAGCTTGGACATTAGCTTATACTAGAGGATAGACCACCCAGTCCCGAGCCGCAATTTTCCGCGGCTCGTGCGCGCAGTCAAGCCGCTGCGGAAGTATTATTGGATAGCTATGCAAACTAGTGCCGTTCTGTATGTGGTTGCCACTCCCATAGGCAACCTAGAAGATATCACCGCAAGAGCGTTGTCTGTGCTCTCTGCGGTTGATTTTGTTGCGGCCGAAGACACTCGTCATAGCAAGCGCCTGCTTGCGCACTTTGGTATTACAACACCACTGCTGTCACATCACGAGTTTAGCAGTGACGCTGAAGTACAGAAGCTCTTAGGCTTGTTGGCGGAGGGTAAGTCGCTCGCACTGATTAGTGACGCAGGTACTCCGCTGATTTCAGATCCGGGATACCGCCTCGTCGCTGCCGCCCGCGACGAGGGGGTTGAGGTGATTCCTGTGCCCGGAGCAAGCGCTCTCACAGCAGCCCTTAGCGTGGCAGGAATACCCAGCGACAGTTTTCGCTTTGAAGGCTTTCTCCCCGCCAAGAGCGCGCAGCGCATCAAGCGGCTCGAATCCTTAGTTTCTGAAACCCCGACTCTCATTTTTTACGAGTCACCTCATAGAATCGCTAGTTGCTTAACTGACTTGGCCAGGGTTGTACCGTCGGTGCAGAACAGGAAGCTATTCGTCGGCCGAGAGCTCACCAAGAAATTTGAAACCCATTTCTGGGGTTCTCCTGAGCAGTCCCTAGTATGGCTGGAGTCTGATGAGAATAATCAGCGCGGCGAGTTTGTGCTTGTGCTCGAGGGTGCGCGAGAAGAGCAGCAGAACGAGCAAGAGCAGAAACTAGCGAAGGCGCAGGAGATAGCTCGGCTTCTTGCTGCGGAACTGTCGATGAAACGCGCCGTCGCTCTCGCGGCGGAAATTGGCGGCGTGCGCAAGAATGCCCTGTATGCGCTAATGCTGCGCGACGAAGAGTGAAGCGCCTTGTAGAAGCGAGGCAACTCGACTAAGCTGCGCGCGAGTCAGCTGGGCAATCGCTGCTCTCACCCCTTCTTTCATCGCTTAGCGTTGTTCGAGGGCGAGGGTGGAGGAAAGTCCGGGCTCCACAGAGCAGGGTGCCAGGTAACGCCTGGGAGGCGAAAGCCTACGGCTAGTGCAGCAGAAAACAAACCGCCTGATCGGCGTGCAGTCCCCTTGGGGTCGTCGGTTCGGTAAGGGTGAAAAGGTGCGGTAAGAGCGCACCGCGCGACTGGTAACAGTTCGTGGCAGTGTAAACCCCACTCGGAGCAAGGCCAAATAGGAATCCGTCGATGCTGCTCGCATTGGGTTCGGGTAGGCCGCTACAGGTCCGCGGCGACGCGGGCCGCAGATGAATGATTGTCCACGACAGAACCCGGCTTATAGGCTGGCTCACTTTTATTTTCTTGCTGATCCCTCTCAGATCGAGCAGTTCCTGGCGTTTTCCCCCTATCTCACTTACGTGCATGCGCTTGCTGCTGTCGCCTCCTCGGCGCGCCGAGCGCGTTGACTCGAAGCTGTGTGCCGGCTTTGAGGGCCTGTTTTCGCCGTCAGAGCCGCGCACAGCCCTCCAGATCCTTCAAGGCTGAGGTGTGACGCGGCAGGGCTGCCGAAGGGCGGTGAGTTCTGCGACACATTGCCTCTGCTCGAATCACCTCATTCGGCGCTCATGTCTTTCATCTCCTCGGATACATCTTAATTGCGCCTTGCGTAGCTCGATCTGTTTTGGCCTGCGCACGGTGTGATACGGCTCCCGCTTTTAGGCACCCAATTTGCGCAATTTCTGCTTGCATGGGGCGAATCCTGTGCTTATAGTGGCATTCTGTGGAAAAAAGTGGGTAATTTTGTATTATTGTGGGAATGCGTGGGAATAAAATCACGCGATTCGACGAATAATCAGTGACTTGCGTTAATGGGGCTCTGCGATGTTTCGCGGGATAAACACGATCAATCTCGATGCCAAAGGGCGTATGGCAATGCCATCGCGTTACCGCGAGCAGCTTATGGCCGCTTGTGCGGGGCGTTTAGTCGTGACGATCGATACCAATCATCGCTGCCTCCTTTTGTACCCTCTTGCGGAATGGGAGCAGATAGAGCGCGAGATTGAGAGTCTTTCTAGCTTCGATCCCATGTCGCAGCGGGTGAAGCACTTACTTATCGGTCATGCGACAGACCTCGAGCTCGATGGCAACGGTCGCATATTGCTGCCGCAGGAACTGCGCAGCTACGCCGAGCTTGAAAAGCATCTGTGCCTCGTCGGTCAGGGCAAAAAACTAGAAATTTGGGGCCAAGAGGCCTGGGCAGCGCAGCGTGAGCTATGGCTGTCAGAATCGGCAAGCTCTGCTGAGCTGCCGGAAAAACTGCGCTCACTAGCGCTCTAGCGATACTCGCAAGGACACAGGCATGGCTGACGAGTCGGCACACCTCACAGTGCTCCTGCAGGAAGCGGTAGACGCGCTCATTGAGAGTGAGGAGGGAGTTGAGTCGCAGGCACCCGTGTTTGTTGATGGCACCTTCGGGCGCGGAGGCCATAGTAGTGAGCTGCTTGCCAGGCTGCCGCAATCCGCTCGCTTGATTGCCTTTGATAGAGACCCCGAGGCGATCGCAACGGCGCGAGAGTTGCAGGCAAGTGATGCAAGGCTGGAGCCGCAGCATAGCGCCTTTAGTGAGCTCGAATCCGTTATTTCGGCACTAGGTTTGAGCGGCAAAGTAGACGGAATTTTGCTTGACCTCGGAGTGTCGTCGCCGCAGTTAGACGATGCCGAGCGCGGGTTTAGCTTTATGCGCGACGGTCCATTGGATATGCGCATGGATACGAGTAGCGGTGTCAGCGCAGCGGAATGGATCAACTCGGCGAGCGAGACGGAAATCGCCGATGTTCTCTATCGCTATGGCGAAGAGAGGCACTCGCGGCGCATGGCGCGGCGGATTGTTGCCGAGCGCGCAATCAAGCCCATCACCCGCACCGGTGAATTGGCAGAAATGGTTAAGGAGGCGAATCCGGCGTGGGAGCGGGATAAGCATCCGGCGACGAGGGCTTTTCAAGGAATCCGCCTGTTTATTAACGGTGAATTAGAGCAGCTAGAAACAGTGTTAGATCAGGCGCTAGAAGTGCTCCGGCCGGGCGGTCGGCTGGTGGTGATCAGCTTTCATTCACTCGAGGACAGGATTGCGAAGCGTTTTATTGCGAAACATGCCAAGGGAGATAATTTCCCGCGGGGACTGCCCATTGCGCAAGAGCAGCTGAATCCTCTGCTAAATCCGGTTGGCAAAGCGAGAAAGCCGAGTAAAGAGGAAATAGAGCGCAATGTGCGAGCTCGCAGTGCTGTGATGCGCGTGGCGACTAAGCGTTAGAGAGTCACGGTTAGACGGTTAGGGAGTCACGGCTAGCTACCGTTAAGAGTCACGGCAAACAATTACTGAGAATAAGCGGCAGAAAGCCGCATGCGTAGGGAGAGTCCGCATTGCCCCAGGCAAGCCAAAACAAGCTTAAAGCGAGCACTGCGCCAGCGGAGCCGATGCTGGTTTGGCTAGGGCTAACCGAGCGCCATTCGGCAGTGTTTCTAGTCCTTCTAGCAACGCTGCTGGTTAGCGGGCTCGCCGTAGTCGCCACCACTCATGAGAGTCGCTACGAATTTAATCGTTTACAGGAGCTGCGTAGCGAAGCGAGCGAATTAAATGTCGAATGGGGCCAGCTGCTCATCGAGCAGAGCACCTTTGGGGTTGAGGGGCGAATAGAACAGAAAGCTATCGAGCAGTTGGACATGCATGTGCCTGATGTTAGTCAGATAGTCATGATTGCGCAGTAGAGCAAACAGAGTGGAATGAGCGCCGGCAGCTTGGATCAAGCGCCGTCAGTTTAAAAAATGGCACAGAACACTGTGCAAGTTGGAGAGAAGAGATGAGCGCGACGCGCAGCAGACGAGCCGAACCTGCTAAGGCAAAAACGCCTTCTCGGTTCGCTCGCATGGGTAGATTTGTCGTCGAGACTTGGCGTCTTGGTGCGATACTTCTCGGTCTCTGTCTGTGTGTTGTTGCCGTGGGTTGGAAAGTCGGCATGCTTCATGTAACACAGCGCGATTTTCTGCAGCAACAGGGCGATTCAAGAGCGATCCGCACTCTACCCATCGCAGCCAATAGGGGCTTGGTTTTCGATCGCAATGGAGAACCGCTTGCAGTAAGTACTCCGGTGATCTCGATAAGCGTCGACCCTTTGGAAATCGCAGACAACGCGGCCGACATCCGTCGTCTGGCCAATGCCTTGGATATGAATCCTGATGCGCTGAATGCGAGCATTCAGAAACAGCGCAATAAGCGCTTTTTGTTTATCAAACGCCGACTCGCGCCGGCAGAAGCAGCGCCAGTGCAGGCGATGCGTATCCCCCACGTGCGTTTCGAGCAGGAGTACCAGCGTTTCTATCCCCAGGGTGAAGTCGCTGCGCATCTGGTGGGCTTCAGTAACATCGATAACGAAGGCCAAGAAGGCATTGAGCTTACCTACGAAGACTATCTGCGAGGCGAGCCTGGCAGACGACAAATCATTCAGGATAGACGCAACAACATCATCGAAGAGATTCGCACAATACAGCCCGCCTCCGACGGCAATAACGTCGAGCTGAGTATCGACTTCCGCTTGCAGAATCTCGCCTACAAAGAGCTCAAAGCCGAGTACACTAAACGCCGAGCGAAATCGGCGACGCTCGTAATGCTAGATATCGACACGGGTGAAGTGTTGGCTATGGCAAATCAGCCTTCCTACAACCCCAACAATAAAAGCAATATTAGCGACTTCGGCGCACTCAGAAACCGCGCGCTGACCGACGTATTCGAGCCGGGCTCTACCGTTAAAGCCTTCACTATTGCCGCTGCGTTAGAAAGCGGCGTCTACGAAGCCGACACTATTATCGAAACCAGCCCGGGCTGGATGATGGTGCGGGGCCATACCATTCAAGACATTCATAACTATGGCACGCTGACACTCGGCAAAGTGATCACCAAATCAAGCAACGTGGGCACGAGCAAGGTTGCCCTGCAGATCGGCCCTGAGCCGATTCGCGATGTGCTAGAACGTGTCGGGCTTGGGCGCGACACGGGTACCGGTTTCCCCGGCGAGCGCGGTGGCCTTTTGCCAAGCCCGCGCCGCTGGAGCGATATCGAAACAGCGACCCTCTCCTACGGCTATGGTCTTTCTGTTACCGCTTTGCAGTTGGCCCAGGCCTACTCGGTAATAGCCGATGACGGCATTCGTAAGCCCGTGTCTTTGCTTAAACTGAGCGACGAGGAGATCGCTAACCTGCCGCGCGAGCAGGTGCTGAGTAGTTCGATTTCAGCTCAGATCAAAGGCATGCTCGAAACGGTGGTCGATCCACGCCGCGGCGGATCGGCGCGGGAGGCGCGCGTGCCGTTTTACAAGGTGGCAGGCAAAACCGGAACGGCGCACGTGGTCGGTGAGAGCGGCTACGAAGCGAATCTTCACAACTCACTGTTCGCTGGCATGATCCCCGCCAGCGACCCAAAGATCGTCGTGGTTATAGTGATCAACGAGCCGAAAGGCGATGAGCACTACGGCGGACAGGTCGCCGCTCCGGTATTTTCTCGAGTGGCCTCCGGGGCTATGCGTCTTTTAAATATCCCGCCGGACGACCTGCCTACGGCGCAAACACTGCTCGCTAGCGGAGGCGATGAATAGGACTGATGACTGTAGCGAGCGCCCGAAGGCACAAAGACTGCACTCTCGGCGAGCTTGTCGCTGGCCTCGCTACTGCTGTGCCCTTGGATGCAGCGACCTCCTCGCTAACCCTAAGCGGGTTGCAGCTAGACAGTAGGCTCGTCGCTGAAGGCGAGCTCTTCCTTGCTCTTTTTGGCCGCAACCAGGATGGACGCAGCTACATACCTCAGGCGATTGGCGCCGGCGCCGCTGCCATTCTAGTGGAAGCAGGAGAGGGCTGGTCAGGTGTTGTCTTTGAGTCAGGAGTTCCAATAGTTGCTATCGATGGGCTTGCGGCAAATGCCAGCAAGATAGCAGCGAGATTTTTTGGTCATCCATCGGAAAAACTCAGTATTACAGGCATTACGGGAACCAACGGTAAGACCTCCTGTGCCCTGTTTTTGAGTCAGGCACTTGAGGCCCTCGGCAGAAAATCGAATTCAATTGGCACCCTAGGCTATGGTGATGCGAAAGCCCTGCAGGAGACTCAGCTCACAACGCCCGACGCGGTCTCCGTGCAGCGCATGCTGAGTGAATTTGCGAGTCAGGGTTCGGACTGTGTGTCTATGGAGGTTTCCTCTATTGGCCTGCATCAACACCGCGTGCAGGCCGTGAACTTCGATACGGCGGTCTTTACCAATCTCAGCCGCGACCATCTTGACTACCATGGCACCATGGAGGCCTACGGGCAGAGCAAGAAGAAACTCTTCCTCCGCCCGGAATTGAAGCGCGCTGTCATCAATCTCGATGATCCCTTCGCGCTTTCCATCATCAATGACCTCCCGCGCGGAGTTGTGCTAACTACGTTTTCAGCTCAAGAAGCGGGCGCGTCAGTTCGCGCGCACAACATTGCGCTCAGTGCCCAAGGGCTTGCCTTCGATCTGCTGACCCCGGTGGGGGAAGGCAGAGTGCAGCTCGGTCTGCTTGGCGAATTCAATGTCGTCAATGTGCTTGCTGTTGCGGCGACGCTCTGTGCGCAGGTCGAGCAGTTTTCTTTTGAGCAGTTAGCTAGTGCTCTAGCGGCGCTGCGGCCGGTGCCCGGTCGCATGCAGCGAGTCGAGAACGACGAGCTGGGTGATCTCACCGTGGTTGTGGACTACGCCCACACGCCGGCAGCGCTACAAAGCGCTTTGCGCGGTTTGCGTGGTCATGTTGACGGCAGGATTCACTGTCTGTTTGGTGCCGGAGGCAACCGCGATGCAGGAAAGCGACCGCTAATGGCAGAGGTGGCCGAGCGCTACGCTGACTCGGTGTGTTTAAGCAATGATAATCCTCGTTTCGAAAGCCCCGACGCCATACTCGATCAGATAGCCGCCGGGCTGAGCGCGCCGGAACTCGTCAGCAGGGTGCCCGACAGGGCGCTGGCTATTGCGCAGTTAATCGCTGTCGCCGAGCCTGGCGATGCCATTCTTATCGCGGGCAAGGGACATGAAACCTATCAAGAAATTCAGGGCCAGCGACATTTTTTCGATGACGTTGCCGCTGCAAAGGAAGCGATGAAACAGCGCGCAGGAGTTCAGGCGAAATGAATGGTTCTTTTTCCCTAGCCGAACTGGCCCGCGAGCTTGGCATCGATGCGCCGCGTGTGGACGCAAGTTTCAGTCGCGTCTCGACCGACACCCGAACCTTACAGGCGGGCGATCTCTATATCGCTTTGAAGGGCGAGCGCTTCGATGGCAACGCCTTCGTAGCGGAAGCGGCGCGGCGTGGCGCGGCTGCGGTGATTGCCCAAGATTTGCCCGAAGGCTTCGAGCTGCCAAGCCTGTTAATTGCTGATTCCCATCTTACCTTACTGCGTCTCGCGAGGATGAATCGACGCCGCTGCGCCGCAGTTTTGGTCGCCTTAACCGGCAGCCAGGGCAAGACCTCAGTGAAAGAGATGCTGGGCTCGATTTTCAAGCAGCAGGCGGCCACCCACGTCACCTCAGCCAATTTTAATAACACGATTGGCGTGCCGTTAACGCTGCTAGATCTTGAGCGGCAGCATGAGTTTGCTGTAATCGAGATGGGGGCGAACGGAGCGGGTGAAATTGCGCTCAGCGTCGGCTGTGCGGAGCCCAATATTGCCCTGATAACCAAGGCTAGCGCTGCGCATATCGAGGGCTTCGGTTCGCTGCAGGGTATCGTTGAGGCCAAGGGTGAAATCATCGACGGCCTAGGTCAGGCCGGTACCGCCATCTTTAATGCGAACGACAAAAACTGTGATCAATGGATCGCCCGAGCAGGCAAACGCAAGGTCTGTCTATTCAGCTACGGGGAGCAAGTGGCTGAGGCTGCATACCGTTGCACGCCCGCCGTCTTGGGCGCTAACGGCAAAATGACTTTTAGATTGCGCACGCCTAGCGGTGAGGTCGATCTCGAGCTGGGACTGCTCGGGGCGCACAATGCCGAGAATGCCCTTGCGGCCGCGGCCTGCGCGATTGAAGCCGGTGCTAGCTTAGACAGTGTGCGCGCGGGATTGGCTGAAGCGCAGCCGGTACCCGGGCGATTATTCCCCTCAATAGGCAAGGCCGGTTGCCGATTACTAGATGATACCTATAACGCAAGCCCAGACTCCTATAAAGCGGCGATCGATGTGCTCGCATCGGCGGAGGGAGAGAGGCTGCTAGTGGCCGGGGGTATGCGTGAACTTGGCGAGCAGACGCTTGCTGCCCATCGCGAGGTTGGCGAGTACGCAGCGAAGGCTGGTTTGCCGGTGCTTCTGGCAGTGGGTGAGGAATGTGCAGAGCTCGTAGCAGCGTACCGCGAAGCGGGTGGCGCTAGCGCTTGCTTATTTAACGACCACGAAGCGCTTGCGGAAGAATGCCTTAAGCGGGTTGGGGCGGAAGCAGTCATTTTAGTAAAAGGTTCGCGCGGTGCACGCATGGATAAAATTGTTGCGGCGTTAACGCCCGAACCCTCTTAAGGATACCTAGCTCATGCTGGTTTGGCTCTCAGACTATCTCATGCAGTACGACAGCGCGTTCTCGGTGCTGCAATACATTACCGTGCGCGGGATATTCTCAGTGCTTACAGCCTTGGGTGTGTCGCTTCTCGTAGGGCCGCTGTTGATCGAGCGGCTGCAGCTACACCAAATCGGCCAAGTGGTCCGCAACGACGGCCCGGAGAGCCACTTCAGCAAGGCAGGCACGCCCACCATGGGGGGCGTGCTAATACTCGTTGGTATAGCCGCCAGCACCTTGCTCTGGTCCGACCTCAGCAATCACTACGTTTGGGTGCTATTGCTAACCACGCTTGCGTTTGGCGGCGTGGGGTGGGTCGATGATTACCGCAAGGTCGTCAGGAAAAATTCAGTAGGCTTACCCGCGCGCTGGAAATATTTTTGGCAGTCTCTTATCGGCGCCGTTGCTGCGACCGTGCTCTATATTTCCGCCGCAGGGCCGGCCGAAACCGCGTATATCCTCCCTTTTTTCAAGTCGGTGGCATTAGATCTCGGAGTGCTCTACGTCGTGATCAGCTACTTCTTTATTGTTGGCTTTAGCAATGCGGTTAACCTGACGGACGGGCTGGACGGGCTTGCGATACTCCCCTCGGTTCTCGTCGGCGCGGCGCTCGGCGCAATCGCTTATCTCGCAGGCCACGTCGAATTCTCCAGCTATCTCCAAATTCCCTACGTAGAGGGCTCCGGCGAAGTTGTGATTTTCGCCGGCGGGCTGCTCGGTGCCGGCCTCGGTTTTCTTTGGTTTAACACCTATCCCGCACAAATATTTATGGGCGACGTTGGCGCTCTTGCGCTCGGTGCCGCGCTGGGAACGATGGCGATCATTGCTCGCCATGAACTGGTGTTGGTCATCATGGGCGGTGTTTTTGTCATGGAAACGCTTTCGGTGATCCTGCAGGTTGGCTCGTACAAACTGCGCGGTAAACGCATCTTTAAGATGGCGCCAATTCATCACCACTTCGAACTCATGGGCTGGCCCGAGCCTCGAGTCATCGTCCGTTTTTGGATAATCACCGTGATGCTCGTGCTGATCGGCTTGGCTACTTTAAAACTGCGCTAAGGCGCCGCGGAGTTCTCTTTGCCCAGTACGCCAGAAAGTCTTGCAGCTCTGCCACTCAGCCTCGCTGGGCACAGTGTTGTGGTTGGGCTGGGCGCAACGGGGCTTTCGTGTGCGCGTTTTCTCTCGCGCATGGGGGCAAGCTTCTCAGTGGTGGACAGCCGCGAGGCTCCGCCTGCGTTGTCAGAATTTAAGGCGCTGTTCCCTGGCGCTGACGTTTATCTAGGCAGCCTCGAGAGCGCGGCAATCACCCCCGTCCTCGAAGGGGCAGATCGTCTTATCGTGAGCCCAGGTGTCGCCGTTTCTAGTCCAGCTATTGCCCGTGCCAAAGTGAAGGGAGTGAAGATTCTTGGTGATATCGCGCTGTTCGCCGAATTTGCTCCGGCGCCCATTCTTGCCGTGACTGGATCGAATGGCAAAAGCACCGTCGTCGCGCTACTCGCCGCGATGCTGCGGGCGGCAGGCAAGGACTTCGGGCTCGGTGGCAATCTCGACGGCGCGCAGTTCAAGCCGGCGCTAGATCTGCTCGAAGAATCGCCGCGGTCGATCTACCTACTCGAGCTTTCGAGTTTCCAATTGGAAACCACCGATGAACTCAATGCTTTTGCGGTCGCGCTGCTTAATTTGAGCGAAGACCATATGGACCGCTATAGCGACTCTACAGAGTATCTGAGCGCTAAGCAGAAAATATTCTGCACAGCAAAGCACGCAGTCGTGAACAGTGGCAATCCGCTCACATTGCCGCCCTCGGGCACGCTTAAGCAGCTTGCCTATAGCGTCGATGGGCCGACGAATGAAGGCTTGGGAATTAATGAGCAGGGCGGTGAGCGCTTTCTTGCGTTAAACGGTGAGAGCTTTCTGCCGGTGGCTGAACTCAAACAGGCTGGCAGTCACGATTTAGCCAACGCGCTCGCAGCCACTGGGCTTGCGCTGTTGGCAGGTGTTTCGATCGAGGCCGTTTGCGCTGCGCTGCGCTCGTTCGAAGGCTTGCCCCACCGCTGCGAGTGGTTGGGCGAAGCTGGGGGGATTTCGTTCTACAACGACTCCAAGGGCACTAACGTTGGTGCTGCGGTTGCGGCGTTGGACAGCGTGTATGCAAGCCGCACCGCTGGCTCATCTCGGGTCGTGCTTATCGCGGGCGGCGAGGGCAAAGGGGCAAATTTCGCTCCCCTTGTTCCTGCGCTCGGTCGCTGTGCTCGTGCGCTGGTGCTTATCGGTCGCGATGCCGAACGCATTGCGGAGTCGGTGAACGCTGCGGTCTGCGATGCAGAGGATACGGGGAGCAAACTGCAGATTGTTTTCGCCAAGAGCCTGCCCGAGGCGGTGCGCAGCGCCGTTGACGCAGCTCAAAGCGGTGACGCGGTGCTTCTGTCTCCGGCCTGTGCGAGCTTCGATATGTTCGAGAATTTTCAGGATCGTGGCGAGCAGTTCGCCGCGTGCGTAAAAACTTATACGGATGCTGCGCGGGTGCAGCAGGCAGGGAGTTAGCGTAAGTGGCTACAGCGAGTGGACTACAGCAACAGGCAGCGCAACTGAGTTTCATAGAGGCTCCGCAGCGGGGATTGAACTCGGTGCTGCTAATCGCTCTACTGCTTCTTAGCACGGGGCTGCTGATGATGACCTCTGCGTCGGTGGAGATTGCTAACTCCTCTGCTGGAGATCCTCTCTACTACTTCAAAAGGCAGGCAATTTTCGCCTGCGTGGGGCTCGTCGCCGGCACGGTGACGGTCGCGATACCGCTTGCACTGTGGCGCCGTTTGGCACCCATGCTAATGCTTGTGTCTTTCGTGCTGCTAATCGCCGTGCTCATTCCCGGAATCGGCCATACGGTTAATGGCAGCGCGCGCTGGATACCGCTGCCTTTTTTCAATCTGCAGCCTTCCGAGCTGGCTAAGCTGTTCATCATTATGTACCTGGCTGACTACCTGCAGCGAAACCGCGAAGCGGTGAAAACACAGT
>JAYOBL010000005.1:66084-66428 GCA_038104835.1 Gammaproteobacteria bacterium
TTTGCGCCAATCGTCGCTCTAGCAGGTGCCGGCTTCTCTGCGATCGCCTACACCAAACCCCATGTCATCGCTCGTTTCACTTCCTTCCTCAATCCGTGGGCTAGCGAGAATGTTTTTGGCGATGGCTATCAGCTCTCACAGGCGCTTATAGCCTTTGGCCGTGGCGAGTGGCTGGGTACCGGACTCGGACACAGCATTCAGAAGCTGTACTTTCTGCCCGAGGCCCACACCGACTTCGTGCTGGCCATCATTGGCGAAGAGTTCGGCCTGTTTGGTGTCGCCTTCGTGGTCGCTTTGTTCTGTCTGCTGGTGGCAAGGGCGTTCGCAATTGGGCGCCTTGCACA
>JAYOBL010000005.1:66438-77096 GCA_038104835.1 Gammaproteobacteria bacterium
CATCAGAGCTATTTCGCCGCCTATTTCGCCTACGGGCTCGGCTTGTTATTCGCAGGCCAAGCGCTGATTAATATCGGTGTGAATATTGGCCTGCTTCCGACCAAAGGACTTACGCTGCCCTTTCTGAGTTACGGTGGGGCGAGCCTCATTATTAGCTGCGTTATGGCCGCTATGCTGATTCGAATTCAGTTCGAAACCGAGCGCCTAGCTGCAGAGGGTCGGGAAGAGCGCAGGTGGGGGCGTTAATGCACGCTAAACGCGTTCTAATTATGGCGGCGGGAACCGGCGGGCATGTCTTTCCCGCGTTGGCGAT
The DNA here is from genome assembly GCA_038104835.1 of Gammaproteobacteria bacterium. Lineage (GTDB taxonomy): Bacteria > Pseudomonadota > Gammaproteobacteria > Pseudomonadales > Pseudohongiellaceae > UBA9145. Next base: position 66,752 of record JAYOBL010000005.1, read on the forward strand.
CGCCCGTCAGCTGCAAGCCCAAGGCGCTAGGGTGGAATGGCTCGGTACGCCGACCGGCATGGAAAACCGCCTGCTCGCTGAAACCAATATTCCGCTGCACCATATAGCCGCAACGGGGCTAAAGGGAAAGGGTGTCGTCAAGCTCGTGAAGGCGCCGTGGATGCTGCTGCGCTCGCTCTGGCAGAGTTTGCTTGTTGTATGGAAACTAAAGCCCGACTGCGTGATTGGAATGGGCGGCTATGTCTCGGGCCCGGGTGGCGTCGCAGCCAAGCTTCTTGCTTGCCGTCTGGTGCTGCATGAGCAAAACGCGGTGCCCGGAGTCACTAACAAGCTGCTCGCGCGGGTAGCAGATCAGATTCTAGAGGCATTTCCCCACACCTTCGCAGCGTCAAGAAAAGTAGTCACAGTGGGCAATCCTGTGCGCGCCGACATCGAGTCTGTGGGCTCGCTGCCGCCAAAGCAGACCGACTCGGCCGAGCCGCTGCGTCTGCTCGTGCTGGGTGGAAGTCAAGGTGCCCAGGCGCTGAACCGGGCGCTTCCTCACGCGCTCAAGTTTCTTGGGCAGTCCTCCAATAGCCAAATTTCCCTGCGCCATCAAACTGGACAGGGTCAGTTAGAGGAGACGGACGCGATCTACGCCGAGTGCGGATTGTCGCAGAGTGATTCGCTTGAGGTGTCGGCTTTTATTGACGACATGGCGCAGGCCTATCGATGGGCCGACTTGGTGCTTTGCCGCTCGGGCGCCAGCACCGTGAGTGAGATCGCAGTAGCAGGAAAACCTGCGCTCCTGGTGCCCTATCCATATCACAAAGATCAGCAACAGCTCTATAATGCTCGCTGGCTATGTGAGGGCGAAGCGGCAGTGCTGATAGAGCAAAAACAATTGAACCCAAAGACCCTCGCCAGACAGTTAGAAGAACTAGCGCAGGACCGACCACGACTCCATAGCATGGCGCTCGCAGCGCACAAACTGGCGGCGCGCGGTGCCGATAAAAAAATTGCGTCGATGATCATGGAGTCTAGTAATGCTGGATAAGCAAGCACAGCACAGCGTGCCGGAAATGCGTCGCATTCGAACTCTGCATTTCATTGGCATCGGCGGCGCAGGCATGTGCGGCATTGCCGAAGTATTGCTCAATCAAGGCTATGCTATTACAGGCTCGGATATTGCCGAATCTTCCAATACCCGGCGCCTAACCGAACTGGGTGCGAAAGTTTTCATTGGTCACGAGGCGGGGAATATTGCTGCTGCCGATGTCGTGGTCTATTCGAGCGCGGTGGCCAAAAAGAACCCTGAGATGCTCGCCGCCGAGGCGGCAAAACTCCCACTTTTAGCGCGCGCTGAGATGCTTGCCGAGCTCATGCGCTATCGGCACGCCATCGCTATTGCGGGGACTCACGGCAAAACCACAACCACCAGTCTGCTCGCCTCGGTTCTGGCGGCGAGTGGCGCTGACCCAACCTTCATTATCGGCGGCCTGCTGACAAGCGCTGGCACCAATGCGCGGTTGGGCGAGAGCCGCTATCTTGTCGCCGAAGCCGACGAGAGCGATGCCTCCTTTATGCATCTACTGCCCATGGTGGCAGTTGTCACTAATATCGAAGCCGACCACATGAGCACCTACGGCGGTGATTTCGATCGACTCAAACAGACCTTTATCAATTTCCTGCACAATCTCCCTTTCTATGGCCTCGCGGTACTGTGCATCGACGACCCGGCAGTCCGTGAAATCATGCCGCAGGTCTCGCGGCCGAAATTGACTTACGGCTTTGCCGAGGACGCTGATTTCCGAGTTCAAAACCTTAAGCAAAATGGCGGACAGACGCATTTCGATGTCTATCGGGCCGAGACCGGGGAAACGCTGTCGCTTGCACTTGCGATGCCGGGTCGACACAACGCACTAAATGCGACTGCGGCGCTGGCGGTAGCTGTCGACGAAGGGCTCGACTTTGCGGCCATCGCGAAGGGGATCGAGGGCTTCGACGGGGTCGGCCGGCGCTTCGAGGTTCAGGGCGACTTCAGTTTCGGCAGACAAGAAGATGAACGAAGGGTGCGAGCTACGCTCGTAGATGACTATGGGCATCACCCGACGGAAGTGGCGGCTACTATTAGCGCCCTCCGCGAAGGCTGGCCGGAGCGCCGCGTGGTTATGCTCTTTCAGCCCCATCGTTATAGTCGCACACATGATCTTTACGATGATTTCGTCGACGTGCTGTGCGAGGTCGATGCGCTCCTTTTGCTCGAAGTTTATGCGGCTGGCGAGAAAAAAATCGCAGGCGCCGATTCTCGAAGCCTCAGCCGCAGCATACGCCTGCGCGGCAAGGTTGATCCGATTTTGGTGCAGGATGAAAAGGCCATTCTAGAGCTACTCGATGGCCTTGTTGAGGACGGTGATATCGTGATCACTCAGGGTGCGGGAAGCGTCGGTGCCTTGGCTAAGCAGCTATCGGCGCTTCTAGCGCAGCGCGAGCAAGGGGAGTAGCGAGCGATGACAAAATTAGCTGAGTTCGATAAAGCCCGTTTGCTCGCCCGCTTGGGACATGTCGCAGTTCTTCTTGGCGGTGATTCGGCTGAGCGCGAAGTCTCCCTGGAGAGTGGGCGCGCCGTACATGCGAGCCTGCTGCGCTCCGGTGTGCAGGCATCGACGCTCGACACTCAGGAAAATGCGCTCGAGCAGATTAGTGAGATGAAGCCCGACTTCGCGCTTAACATGCTACACGGAGAGGGCGGTGAGGACGGGGTGATTCAGGGCGCGCTCGAGCTTCTCTCAATTCCCTACAGCGGCTCTGGCGTGCTGGCCTCGGCGCTCGCAATGGACAAGATTCGCGCCAAGCAAATCTGGCTACAGCAGGGCCTTGCGACGGCGGACTTTGAACTTCTCTCCCACGACACCCAATGGCAAGCGGTGTCGGACAGGCTGGGGCTATGCATCGTGAAGCCCGTAACGGGTGGTTCGAGCATTGGGCTTGCTAAGGCAGCCGATGCTGAGCAGCTTGAGGCTGCCTATGCAGAGGCCAGCGAGCTAGGGGCGCGAGTCATGGCGGAGAGCTGCATTATGGGCCCTGAGTATTCTGTCGGCGTTTTGGACGGCTATGCGCTGCCCAGTATTGAGCTCGCAACGCGCGGAGAGCTTTTCGATTTTAATGCGAAATACGTATCAGAAGAGACGCGCACACTATGCCCCGCTAATCTCAATAGCAGTGAGGCTGAGGAGCTCGACACCCTCGTATTGGCTGCCTACCACGGCCTAGGCTGCCGTGGCACTGCGCGTGTCGATGTGATGCGCCACAGCGATGGAAAATTTTATCTGCTGGAAATCAACACCCTGCCAGGCATGACGAATCACAGTTTCTTGCCGCGAGCGGCAGCTGCGCTTGGGATAGATTTCGACGAGCTGGTCCTTCGTATCATTGACCAAGGCCTCGCAGAGAGGTCGCTATGAGAGCCGAGCCTAGGGCGCAGAGCAGGGCGCAGAACAGGACGCAGCAGCGTGCACACGCAGTGCGTAATGCTGCGGCAAAAAAGCCGGCTACCGAGGCGTCGACAGCCTCGCGGCGTGCGGTGAAAGCGGCGGTGTTTTCGACTCTCGCGCTTGCCGCTTGGGTCGCCGCCTTCGCGCCGCAGCTTGAAGCGGTGCGAACACGCGCTGCGGGTTTCGTGAGTAAACCGATTACTAAAGTTCAAATCGAAAACCAGTGGCAGCGGGTGAGCGAAGCGGAGGTCACTCAGCGGCTAGCTTCGCAGGTGGGTGTTGGTTATTTCGAGTTCGATATCGATGCCGTTAGCGCGAGTCTTGAGTCTCTGCCCTGGGTGGCTAGCGCCGAGCTACGCCGCATTTGGCCAGATACTGTAGCGCTACATCTCAAGGAAGAGGTGCCGATAGCTCATTGGGGCGAAGGAAAACTGCTGAACCAGTACGGAGAGCTTTTCGCTCCTGAAGATGCGGCGCAGTTTACCGACTTGCCTAAACTCGCTGGCCCACAGCAAAGCCAAGAGCGAGTGATGCAGCAATATAAGCAGATGAGCCAAGTCCTGCTACCAGTGGGGCTGCGTCTCAATGGCTTGAGTTTGAGTGAACGAGGCAGCTGGAAGCTCGACGTTAACGGCATTCGAGTCGAGGCGGGTAGAGACGACGTGCTAGCCAAGACCCAGCGCTTTGCACGCTTTTACGCTCAGCAGGATCGGGCGGAGACGGCGCGTTTCGAATCGGTAGATTTGCGCTACGGCAACGGTATAGCGGTAAAACTGCGCGCGGGCGGTGTAGCCCAGCGCTAGCGGCTTTTTCTAAATGATTATTTTTCTGCGCGGAGCGCACAGGCTAAGGACGAAAGACTATGAATGCGGCGGCGAGCGAGAACATGATAGTAGGGCTCGATATCGGCACGTCTAAAGTGGTGGCCATCGTTGGTGAGATCGTCGAAGACGGCAGCCTAAATATTGTGGGCATTGGCAGCCATCGCTCCCGCGGGCTGAAAAAAGGCACGGTGGTGAACATCGAGTCGACCGTAGACTCTATTCAGCACGCGATTGCCGAGGCTGAGATGATGGCAGGATGTCAGATTCACTCGGTTTACGCGGGCATTGCGGGCAGTCATATCCGCAGTATGAACTCCCATGGAATCGTTGCCATTCGGGACGGCGAAGTAGAGCGGGCGGATATCGAGCGGGTAATCGAGGCGGCTCAGGCGGTGGCAATTCCGGCGGATCAAAAAGTGCTCCACATCCTGCCTCAGGAATACCTAATCGACGCGCAGGAGGGGGTGAAAGAGCCCCTCGGCATGTCTGGCGTTCGACTCGAGGCCAAGGTGCATCTTGTTACCTGTGCGATCAACGCCGCGCAAAACATCGAAAAATGCATTCGTCGCTGCAATCTCGAAGTTGATGAAATCATCCTCGAGCAGCTTGCCTCCTCGTATTCTGTGCTCACTGAAGATGAGAAAGAGCTTGGGGTGTGTCTCGTAGATATCGGCGGCGGCACAAGCGATATCGCTATATTTACCGAAGGGGCGATCCGCCACACTGGCGTTATTCCCATCGCCGGTGATCAGGTGACTAACGATATTGCGATGGCGCTTAGGACTCCGACCGACAATGCCGACGAAATTAAGATCAAATACGCCTGTGCTCTCACGCAGCTAGCCAATGATGCCGATAGCATAAAAGTACCCAGCGTCGGCGATCGCCCGCCGCGCGAGCTGTCCCGACAGTCGCTGGCAGAAGTAGTAGAGCCCAGGTATGTGGAGCTGTTCACTCTGGTGCAGCAAGAGCTGCAGCGCAGCGGCTTCGAGCACCTCCTTGCGGCGGGCATCGTGCTGACCGGAGGGACGAGCAAGATGGAAGGCGTTGTTGAGCTGGCGGAGGAGATTTTCCATGCCCCAGTTCGCATAGGCGCCCCTCATAATGTGGCGGGACTAGCCGATATAGTTCGAAACCCTGTCTACTCGACGGGAGTAGGCCTGCTCCTTTACGGGCTTAAGCTGTTTCAGGAGCGCGGCGGCATCGTAGCGAAGGGCGAGCCGCAGGTTAATCTGGTTGGCCGGGTAAAGGGCTGGTTTCAAGGCAATAATTAGCGCATCCGCGGTGCGCAAAAAGTAGCGCATTCGATAGTGCGCAGTGGAAAATAAGGTTTAGGGGGCAAAATGTTCGAACTCGTCGAAAACGTAGCGCAGGCTGCTGAGATTAAAGTGATTGGCGTTGGCGGTGGCGGTGGTAATGCCGTGCGCCACATGATCAAGCATGAGGTCGAGGGCGTGGAATTCATCTGCGCAAACACCGACTCTCAGGCGCTCAACGATATCGACGCGAAGACAGTTCTACAGATGGGAGCTGGCCTCACGAAGGGTCTAGGCGCAGGGGCAAATCCCGAAGTCGGCAGGCAAGCTGCTCTCGAGGACCGCGATGAGATCGCCGCGATTCTCGCAGGCGCCGACATGGTCTTTATCACCGCCGGCATGGGTGGGGGTACGGGCACCGGCGCTGCGCCTATCGTGGCCGAAGTTGCGCGCGAAATGGGTATCCTCACCGTTGCAGTAGTCACTAGGCCGTTCCCGTTCGAGGGCCGCAAGCGCTCGATCATTGCCCAGCAGGGTATTGAGGCTCTTTCCGAACACGTCGACTCACTGATCACTATCCCCAACGAAAAATTGCTTGATGTGCTTGGCAAAGATGCGTCCCTGCTTGAGGCATTCAAAGCGGCTAACGATGTGCTGCTAGGTGCGGTAAAAGGCATCGCTGATCTGATCATGAACCCGGGTATGATCAACGTCGATTTCGCAGACGTGAAGACAGTGATGTCCGAGATGGGTATGGCGATGATGGGTACGGGCTTTGCTTCAGGCACTGAGCGCGCGCGCGAAGCGGCTGAAGCAGCTATCCGCAGCCCGCTGCTCGAAGACGTGAATCTAGAGGGCGCCCGCGGCATCTTGGTAAACATAACCGCCGGTGAGAACCTGTCACTAGGTGAGTTCTCTGAAGTTGGCGATACCATTGAGGAGTTCGCATCAGACGACGCGACCGTCGTAATCGGTACGGTGATCGATCCTTCTCTGAAGGACGAGATGCACGTGACAGTAGTAGCAACGGGGCTGGGAGCGGTTAGCGCCAAGCCCAAGACAGTTGTCGACAACACGCCTAAATACAATGCCATTCGACGTCCAGCACCTCGTATGGATCACTCTGCGGGCAACGCTGCACCGAATCTTGATCCAAGCCTGGATGCTGATGCTGACCTCGACTATCTCGATATCCCTGCATTTCTTCGTAGACAGGCCGATTAAAGGTTAATAACGGCGAAACCCTGCAATTTTGTGGTGGTGTCGCAGATTATCCCAGTGCAGCGCGTGGGCGCTGTGCTAGGGAATCTCATTTCCCTTTGGTACACTGCGCTAAGCAGAAGGTCCAAACTTGTGATGGCGCGCTACGACTTTTCGTCAATTCGTCCTTCTAAGCCGACATACCCGAAATCCACCAGCGCAATTTTACTGGCCGGCAAGGGTGTCGAACGGAAGCGCTAAACAAAAAGAACAACAATCAATAGCCTTTAATTCGGCAGGGCGCTTGCATGCTAAATCAACGAACTCTCAAGAACATTATCCGCGCGACCGGCGTGGGCTTGCATACCGGAGAGAAAGTTTATCTCACCCTTCGGCCTGCCCCGGTGAACACAGGCATCGTATTCTGCCGAGTCGATCTCGATCCGGTTGTGCAGATCAAAGCCACGGCAACGAACGTCGGCGAGACCACGCTGTCTACGACGCTAGTTCAGGACGGCGTTAAGATTTCGACCGTAGAGCACCTCATGTCTGCACTATCAGGGCTTGGAATCGACAACGCCTATATCGATGTGAGTGCCCCCGAAGTTCCGATCATGGACGGCAGCGCAGGCCCCTTCGTTTTTCTTATCCAGTCTGCGGGCATTGAAGAACAGACAGAAGCTAAGCGTTTTATAAAGATAATCAAGCCTATACGAGTGGAGCAAGGCGATAAATCGGTTAGCCTAGTGCCTTTCGACGGGTTCAAGGTGAGCTATACGCTGCTCTATGACCACCCGGTGTACAAGCAGTATACAAAGCAGGCCACCATCGACTTCAGCAGCACCTCTTTCGTGAAAGAGGTGAGTCGTGCTCGCACATTCGGCTTCATGCATGAGTTCGAAGAGCTGCGAAACCGCAATCTCGCCCTTGGTGCGAGCATGGACAACGCCATCGCAGTGGGCGACTACAAGGTGCTCAACGAAGACGGCCTGCGCTACGAAGATGAGTTCGTTAAACACAAGATCCTCGACTCCATTGGCGACCTCTACCTGCTGGGCAAAAGCCTGATCGGCGAGTTTAAGGGGCATAAATCAGGTCATGCGCTTAATAACGCGCTGCTTCGAGAGCTCGAAAAGAATGAGGACTCGTGGGAAATCGTGAGTTTTCAAGGCGATGCCCACGTGCCTATCTCATATATTAAGCCTGTTCTCGCCGCTTAACGGCCGTCGCTTCGGAGAGGCTCCTGCCCCGGTAACGGCGGTTTACCCTCTTCGCTGAAGGTTCTTCGCCCGCTTGGCCGAGGGCTCTTAACTTTCCTGGCCGAGGGCTCTTAACTTTCCTGGCCGAGGGCTCTTAACCCTCTTCGCTGCAGGCGCTTCACCTTCCTGGCCGAGGGCTCTTTACCTCCCTCGCTGAAGGCTCTTCGCCTCCCTCGCTGAAGGCTCTTAACCTCCTTGGCTTAAGGCTCTCTACTTGCATGACTGGGGCGCGTGGATTACTCTCACGATTCGCGTCAGCTACCCAGAGGCCTTGAGCCTAGCACGTCATGAAATTCATACTCATCGATCAACGCCTAGGCCATAGTCGCAGCTTGGAATTCAAGGGTTGGCTAAAAGCCCTACTTTCTCTTTGCCTGCTGGGCACCCCCGTTGGTCTTGGCTACTTTGGCTACCATCTCGCTTCGGTTCAACAGCCGGGCTCCAATTTCCTCGCTGCGCATTCGACTGAAAACTGGCAAAGAGAACTCGAGTTGCAAGCGCTTCAGCTTGAGCAGCTGCGGGCTGACTCAGCCCAAGAGCTCGATGCGCTAACTCTGAAACTAGCTAAGCTTCAGGCCCGTCTCGCTCGCCTCGATGCGCTAGGCAGCCGCGTCGCCTCCCTTGGTGGGGTGGCAGCACCGCTTGCCGAGGACGAATCGGCATTTGCCGCCGGCGGGCCATTGACAACGATCAGTGACGAGCTTCCTTCCTATACCGCGTTGGATTTCGGCGAGGCGGTGGGCGCTCTCGAAAAGCAGATCGAAGAGCGGCAACAACAGCTCGGTGCTCTGGAGAGCGCGCTAAGCGGTCAGCGCTTCGAAGACGGCGGCCGCATAGCGGGCAGACCCATCGAAGACGCCTGGATAGCTTCTCCCTTCGGCTATCGCCCGGATCCTCTCTCCGGCAAGCGCTCGTTTCACGCAGGCTTAGATTTAACCACGGGTCAAGCAGGCGCTCGCATCAGCGCTGTCGGTGCGGGTGTAGTGACTTGGGCGGGTCCCAGGTCAGGCTACGGGCTTCTAGTTGAGGTTAATCACGGTAACGGCTACAAGACTCGCTACGCGCATTCCCAGGAGCTATTGGTTGAAGTTGGGGATGTGATCGACAGGGGTGACGCGCTCGCCCTAGTTGGCTCGACAGGACGCTCGACAGGGCCCCATGTGCATTTCGAGGTCTATAAAAATGGCCGCGTAGTAGACCCGGCATCCTATATCCGGCGCACTGTTCGCTGAATCTTCTCTTCACTGCCCCTTGGGCATTCTCTGAATAGTCTGGCTTTCTCCAATTGTGAGTGAACGCCGGCATCGCTCTGCCGTGTCCTCGACAGGTGAGCACCACTAGAACCGATTTTGAAGTTATCTACTATGAAACTACTCAGCAAAATATTTGGCAGCAGCAACTCTCGAAAGCTTAAGAAACTTGGTAAAGTTGTCGCGCAGATTAACGCGCTAGAGGAAGGGGTTAAGGCGCTTTCCGACGCCGACCTCGCCGCTAAGACACCGGAGTTTGCTAGTCGCATCGAAGCGGGTGAGAGCGTAGAGTCATTATTGCCAGAAGCGTTTGCCGTAGCTCGCGAGGCGAGTGTGCGCGTGCTCGGCATGCGGCACTTCGACGTGCAGTTTATTGGCGGCATGGTGCTCAACGAAGGTAGCATTGCAGAGATGCGCACAGGGGAAGGCAAGACGCTAATGGCGACCCTGCCTGCCTATCTGAATGCCCTCAGCGGACAGGGCGTACACATCGTCACTGTGAATGAATATTTGGCCGAGCGCGATGCCAATTGGATGCGTCCGCTGTATGAGTTCCTGGGCTTAACGGTGGGTGTGATCAAGTCCGGCCAACCTCCGGCCGAGAAGAAAGCGGCCTATGAGTGCTCTATCACCTACGGAACCAATAACGAATTTGGCTTTGACTATCTGCGCGACAATATGGCCTTTCGTTCTGCCGACAAGATGCAGCGTGCGCTGAATTTTGCTGTAGTGGACGAGGTTGATTCGATCCTGATTGACGAGGCGCGCACGCCTCTCATCATCTCAGGCGCTGCCGAGAATAGCTCTCAGCTTTACCTAGCTATCAATGCTCTAGTCCCACGACTTACGCGTGGCGAAAAGGTCGAAAAGACCAAGATGGAGCAGATGGATAAGAATTACGTGGCCGAGGAAGATGGCCACTTCAGTGTCGATGAGAAAAGTAGGCAGGTAGAGCTAACAGAAGCCGGCCACGAATTTGTCGAGGGTTTGCTGATCGAGCAGAAATTACTCGCCGAGGGCGACTCTCTCTACTCGGCCGCCAATCTATCGCTGCTGCACCACGTCCACTCGGCTTTGAAGGCC
>JAYOBL010000127.1:0-664 GCA_038104835.1 Gammaproteobacteria bacterium
ACCTTCACTCTAATCTCGTGTTCGATACGCACATTGAGATTGATCGTAATGGGTTCGTTGGGCACAGCGACTTGCACAGTTGGCGTGCAGCTCGCGAGCAGACTCGCAAAGAAAATAAGCGGCAGGCCAACAATCCTAGGCTTGGTAAGAGAGGGAATTTTTTTCATACTGAGTTTTCTCTTTGTATTGGGCTGTGCGGCTTAGTCCGAGGCCAGTTAGGTTTTGCGTATGCCGCTCAAGGTTGATTTTAGCTGCGTTATAGGGACGCAGTGTAGCCTGATCGGCTGAATCACGGCTGAATAAAAAGTCGCTTAGTCGCGTTGCAGTCGCTGCTCCAGCTCTTCAGTGAGCTCGCGACTGGCACGCAGGCTTGCCAGCAGGTCCACTAAATTATCACTTATGTTTACATTTAGATTGATCGCTTGCCCGCCATTCATGTCGGGATTAGCTCCGGCGAGGACGACCCCTAGTTCTATTTCGCCATCCTTGGCGATATCAAGAGTGGTGTCCAGCGTACTGAACTGATAGTTGGCAAGGGCCTCATTCACCAAGCTCAGACTCTGGTTCGCTGTGACTGCATTGAGCGGCGAGTAGCGAATGCTGCCCCCGGGCTTTAGGGCCGAAATTAGGCCTTCGCTAACCGTCACAGCACTGAGATCTCGGT
>JAYOBL010000127.1:674-4054 GCA_038104835.1 Gammaproteobacteria bacterium
TAGCCGCTCACACTGCCTTCAACGATGAGTTCAGGGTAGCTCGCGAGTTCCACCACGGCGCCTAGATCGACTCCCGATAGAACGAGGTCGAAGGATTCGGGCGTGGCGCGCTCATTGACGGCGATCGCGGCCATAGCGACTTCGCCGCCGAGGAAGCCCGCGCGGAGATTGCGGGCAGTGAGAACGTAGCGCGTGGTTGAGAAATCGCTGCTCGCTGTGAATTCATAAACAGCGCTTGCCCGCTGTAGGGCGAAGCCGGTATCGATGCTAGCAATAGACAGACGGGCAGGTGCGGCGCTGCGAAGCGCAATCCGCGGCTCCCATTCACCCTGAGCGGTCGGCGTAAGTCGTAAGTCGAACTCGGCGGCGACTTCGCTTGCCGCATCGACGAAAAGCGTCTCTGAGTAGAAGCCGCTTATCTCGGTAAAGCTTGAGACTATGTCGCCATCAAGCTCCCACGCAGCGGAGTCATTTTGCTGCCAGGCAAGCGCGGCATTGCCGCTTACGTTTCCCGCCAAGAGATCGGCGGAACCGGCGGCGATGCCCAATGCAGGGAGATCAATTACATCGGACAAGGGAGCCTCGGGGCTTAGAGCGGGTGAGTTGAACGCAAGCTCAGCGGACCCGCTCGCCGACGTAAGAGAGTGCCTTAGCGCCAGGCTAATTAGCGCCTCGTCCCGCTCGGCCAAGGCGAGGGCGAGCTTCAGTTCCGCCTGTAATCCTTGCAGGGAAAATTCTCCGGTAATCACGGCCGCAGGAGTTTGTATGCCCGGTAGAGCGAGGTCTTCAGCTTGGAGGGTAAAACTCGCACCTGCTCCCCAAGTGCCGTCGAGCTCGGCTTTTAAGTCTGGTATTTCAAGACGGAGTTCGGCCTGCGCGTGTTCGCTTCTTAACGAGGCGAGGGTGGCAATTAGCTGCGTGGCGTTCAGCTCTAAGCGCTCGGCAGATTCACTCAGCTGCGCAAAAAAATCGATGCCAAGCTCGCTGGCCTCAATTCCCTTAAAGCTCACTGCAGGCGACTCGGTGCTGCTGCCCCTGAGTTCCGCAGAGACTTGTGCCTGCGCTTGGCACTGATCTTTGGCGGAGCAATCTAAGGCAATTTGCGCGAGGTTCAGGTTTAGCTGGACCCGCGGGGGAGCTTGAGACGGCGCCGATGCTTCCAGGCTTACATCGAGTATCCCCGAGACTAAAACACCGTCGGCGAAATTCAATTGCGTACTTCCTAACACAGCGATTGACTGCTCTGCGTTGTCGTCGGCAAGCGCCGCCGTAAACCTCGCTGCAGCTCTGGTGCCATCGATCTTGAATGCTGAGGCGGTGGCGGTAGCTCCCACGCTCTGTTTTGTGACGTCTACAAGAGTGAGCTGCGCGTTGTCGATGCTTGTGCTCGCAATTGGCAGGTCACTCAACGCGGCGAAAACTTCATTCGCCCGAGCGAGATAAAAAGAGATGGCAGCGTCCTGCGCATTACTATCAGATGGCACAGCGAGCGCTGATTGATTGGGCGCTTGATTGAGTTTCGCACTAGGCTCGCTTTCCGCTGCATGAAGCAATGCGCGCATCTGCACCTGTGCCTGCTGTGTTTGGCTGAGGGCTTTGGCAGCGAGTCCCGTTGTGAGCTCCAATTCGCTAATGCTAAGGCTTTCGAAACGCCCTTGAAGTGCGTCGGTCAATTTAAATTCGAGGCTTACATCCGTAAGTTCTAGTGCCGTATCTGAGCTTCCGAGATCCTGAGATTGGAGGCCTATGGATTCAAGGCGCAGTTCAATGAGATCAGGATTAAGCCTTTTAAGCCAGCCGTCGCCAAGGTCTAGCTTTTGCAATTCAAAGCCCTGCTGCTTTGCGGCATAGCTGACTATTGGCGTGATGAGCGTTGTGGGTGAGTAGGCCAGGGCGAGCCAAAGAAGACCTGCTAGAACTGTCACAAGCCCAAGGCTTAAGACGGTAAGGTTTTTGAGCCAACGGACTAGGGGTCGGCGTGCGCTCGGCATTGCTGGCAACCTATAATGTGGGTGTAAACTAGGTATTCATTGTAGTCAAAATTATCGGGAACTCACTATGGAAAATTTCACGCCGTTCAGCTCACTTATCGGAGGCGCGCTGATAGGGCTTTCAGCCGTGTTGATGCTGCTCGGAAGCGGCAGAATTGCGGGCATTAGCGGCATAGTCGGTGGGGCGCTCAAAGGGCAGGGCAAAGAGCGCCAATGGCGACTTTTCTTCCTCGGCGGGCTTGCTCTAGCGGCGCTGACTTATCCAGCTATTTTCGGCGCGCCGATCGAGATAGTGGCTCAGTCTACTCCGCTTCTCACTGCCCTTGCGGGTCTCCTTGTGGGTTTTGGCACGCGGCTCGGTAGCGGCTGCACAAGCGGGCATGGAATCTGCGGTCTCGCGCGATTCTCCAAGCGTTCTTTCGCCGCTACGGCGACCTTCATGCTCTTTGGCTTTGTTACCGTGTTCCTCTTACGCCATGTCTTGGAGGTGCAATCATGAAGCCGCAGACTCAGGCCCACGCTCAAGCTCAAGCTGAAGCTCAAGACAGTACAGCGAACGCACGGCAATTCGATATGGCCAACGCTTTGACCGCTCTGGGCGCAGGCCTGCTATTCGGACTCGGTCTGATTGTGTCGGGCATGATCAACCCAAGCAAGGTCATCGGATTCTTGGATCTCGCGGGTAATTGGGATCCCAGTCTGATCTTTGTCATGGGGGGCGGTGTGACAGTGACGCTCTGCACATTCTGGCTCGTGCTGCGCCGCGAAAGACCGCTGTTCGATAAGCAGTTCTATCTGCCAAGTAAGGCTGACATCGATACGCGCCTGATCAGCGGTGCAGCGCTATTCGGCGTCGGCTGGGGGATTGCTGGACTTTGTCCTGGCCCTGCGATGACCGGCCTTGCGACCCTCGACCCTACGGTTGTTCTCTTCGTAGGCTCAATGGTCATCGGCATGGTGTTGCAGCAGCTGCTGGATGAATAACGAGCTTCAGCGATCCGCTACTCGACTGTAAACTGCCCCATCATGCCGTTGTCCTCGTGCTCGAGAATGTGGCAGTGGTACATATAGGGAATTTCGGTGTCCGAGAAATTTTCGAAGCGCATAATAAATCGCACCGTCTCGCCAGGGCCTATTTTAACGGTGTCTTTTAGGCCGCGCTCTTCCGCGGCGGGCGCCACACCATTTCTATCAAGAATTTGGAACTGTGAATGATGGATGTGGAAAGGGTGCATCATCATGGTGTCGTTAACCACTTCCCATATTTCAGTCGTGTCCTTCTTCACGCGGTAATCTATACGATTCATGTTCATCGCCTGCCCATTGATGAAGAAGCTCGCGTTAGAGCCTTGGCGTCTCCTCATCATCCCCATGCCCATGCCCATAGCC
>JAYOBL010000128.1:0-3905 GCA_038104835.1 Gammaproteobacteria bacterium
GATATATTCTTTCTTGCGCTGCATCGCCCGCTTGTGGCGTTCATTGCGCTCGGCGGTTTTGTCTTGGGAATCTGTCACCCGCGTGCTCCTTTTCGCGGGTGTCTATGCCCCCGCGTGATCATTGCTTAGGCTCGCTGCGCGTCGTTTCTCGCATTGTGCGAAGGAACAAAACGCGGCGAGCCGTTTTCGCTTAAGTCTTTACAGTGTAAAACGCAGTCCCACGAAGGCCGCGCGGTCCGCCGAGCGGTAATCCGCGATCTCACGGTAACTCGTGTCGCCGGCGTTTTCTAGTCGCGCAAAGACCTCGATGCCGCCGCGCAGAGTATAGCTGGCGTTGAGGTCGAGCACGCCGAAGTCATCGAGTGCTACCACTGTGCCCGCCACTTCATCGATCGCGCTTTGCGCACGGCGATAGAAGGCGTTTACACGCAGTCGCTCCGCCACGTCCACATAGCTTAGGCCAAGGTTCAGCAGCTGCTTGGGACGGCGGAGACGCTGCAGGCCGTTTGCGCGTTCGGTATTGTTGATCGTCAGATTCGCCGTCGCGGAGAAGCGCTCGCTTAGCTGTGCACGGCCTAACAGCTCAAGCCCTTCGGAGCGGTTGGTTCCCGCAAGCTGTAGGTAGCCGCTATAGCTTGCAAGATCGAAATCGATAGCGTCTTCGACATCCTGACGGAACGCCACGATCTCTAGGCTCAATCCGCTGCGTGAGTACTCGGCACCAAATTCATAGCCGCTACTTTTCTCGGCGTTAAGCGCGAGTCCCGCGGCAGGGGGAAGAGCGAAGGGGCCGGCATTGTAGCCCACCTCATATAAGCTTGGTGCACGGAAGCCCTGGCCCACTGCGGCCTTTAGCTTGAGAGACGCCGCGTTAAGCCCGATAAGATAGGCGCTGCTCACTCGATAGCTCGTGAACTCACCGAAGTCGTCGTTATCGTCTTGGCGCAGGCCCGCAGTGATGAACCAGCTGTCGGAGAAGTCGCTAAGCAGCTCGGCGTAGACTCCCGTGTTATCACGCTCGTCTGCGCCGTTCACTTCGTTCTCTAAATCGATGCCGGCGATGAAGTCAAAGCCGGGCAGTTCGGTAAGTCCGATCTGATACTCCCAGCGTCCAAGCTCTCCGTCCGCGCCAAACTGACTGATGTTAGTAGACAGATTATCGCGATCGGTTTTGCTCACCGTATAGCTAAGCGACTGACTTACGCCGGTGCCTTCATAGTTAAGCTCCGCGCGGCTGCCGCTAAAGTCGTAAACCGAGAGGCAGTCATTGACTTGGCTAAACCCAAGGAAGCAGCCGTCGTATTGTGATTCGCTGGCGGTGTCTCTATGCACAAGGCTAAGAGCGAACTGCTCGTTAATCGCAACACCCAGGCGAGCGTGAATCGTCGTGTTTTCGTAGCCGTCGTCATCGCGCAGCGTGGCGTCGGATTCGCGGGAGTTGTAGCCGTCTGTTGTGAAGTCGGAAAGTCCAAGGCTGAAGTCAACTGCCTCACTCCCAAGCCCAAGCTGCGCCGCATATTGCTGCGTGCCGCGAGCGCCTGCTTGTGCATCGAGACCCAGGCTAAGGCCGTCGCGCTGTGGCGCAGAGCTAATATTGATAACGCCACCGGCGTCTGCGCCATAGGCTAAGCCCTGTGGTCCGCGCAGCACTTCAATGCGTCCTACTTGGCTGGCAAGCAGGTGCTCGATAGGAGTGGCGACCTGCGTGCCGCTGGGGTCGGAAAGACGCATGCCGTCATATAGCGCCAGCGTGCGGAAACCTTGCTCGCCGCGTATGCGCAGGCTCGACAGTGAGCCGACGCCGCCGTTGCTCGAGGCGCCCACGGCGGGGGTTTGGCGCAGAATGTCGGTCAGCGTGAAGCTGCCGTAGTCGCGTATTTGTTGGCTGTCGACTACCGAGATCGAAGTCGCAATCTGGCTTCGAGGAACGGGGAAACGGTTGCCGACGACTACCAATTCCTCGATCGCGTTTTTACCCTGTGCGCTGACAGTGCCGCTAACTATGGCGCAACCGGTAAGAAGAATAGATCGAACCGCCTGCGCGGCGGGTAGAAAGGGTCGAATAGATTTCATGTGAACTCCCAATGAAATTCGCCCAGACCGACATGGTCTGTTTGGCAAGAACTTTCATCAGGGAGGGGGACAGGCAGAAGAGCACAAAGCTCCGCTACTGATGAAGCCCTCCGCTGCATCAAGTAAAAAAGTCATCGAGGCTGGTATCGGACTTTGGCTAAAGTGCGCTTAGAAGCACACAGCCTTACCGTTGCGGGGGCAGTGTCGGATTCTCACCGACTTCCCAATTCGCTAGCGTTGCAGCTAGCACCAAGAGTGACTCATCTTTTAAACCCATCGCGGTTGTGCGGAGGGTTTAGAAGATGGCGCGAGTGTATAGAGCGTGTGCGGGCCAGTCAATTCTCAGCCCCGAATCGATCTCAATTGCTTGCGATGACTGGCGTTGTAAATCAAGTAGGCAGAGCAGAGGTAGGAAGAAGGGGCAGAGAGAAGGGGCAGGGAGAAAAAGCAGAGAGAGAAAAAGCCGGAAAAGGGCAAGCCGAGGGCTAAAGCTCGGCGAGACGCTCTTCAATGCTCGCCTGAATTCCCGCCGCATCCAAACCCTGTTCGGCGAGCATCTGTGGAACCTTGCCGTGTTCGACGAAACTGTCGTCGAGGCCAAGATTTAGACTGTTTGTTTTGCAATTATTCGCTGCAAGAAACTCAGTAACAGCAGAGCCCGCACCCCCCATTACCGCGTTCTCTTCGAGCGTCACTAACAGCTCATGAGATTCCGCTAGTCGAGTGACAAGCTGCGTATCTAAGGGTTTAACAAAGCGCATATCAACCACGGTGGCGTTAAGCGCCGCGCCGGCCTCGAGCGCGGGCGTGAGCAGGCTGCCGAAGGCGAGCAGGGCAACGCGTTGGCCTTCGCGCCGCACGAGCGCCTTGCCAATCTCAAGACTTTCTAGGGACTTCTCGATGTCGGCGCCCGGGCCTTTGCCTCGCGGATAGCGCACCGCCGCAGGGCCTTCGTGGTGATAGCCCGTGCTTAGCATTAGCCTGGCTTCAGCTTCGTCGCTTGGCGTCATGATGAGCATATTGGGAATACAGCGCAGGTAGCTCAGATCGAAACTGCCGGCGTGGGTCGGCCCGTCCTCGCCGACAAGCCCTGCGCGGTCGATGGCGAAAAGCACGTCGAGGTTTTGTAGCGCAACGTCGTGGATCAGCTGATCGTAGGCGCGCTGCAAGAACGTGGAATAAATGGCGACAATGGGCTTGGCCCCTTCGCAGGCCATACCCGCTGCAAACGTCACCGCGTGTTGCTCAGCAATGGCGACGTCGTGGAAGCGCTCGGGGAAACGCTCGGCGAATGCACGCATGCCAGAGCCCTCGCCCATTGCAGGCGTGATGCCTACGGCGCGCGCGTCTGCGTCGGCGATATCACATAACCAGTCGCCAAAAACCTGTGAATAGCTTGGTGTCGGCTTGCTGTTTACCGGTGCCGCCGTGGTCGGCGTAATCTTGCTGAGGGCGTGCATGCCGAAGGGATCGTTCTCCGATTCGGTGTAGCCTTTGCCTTTTTGAGTCACGACGTGCAAAAGCTGTGGGCCGCGCAGGCTCTTTACGTTGCTAAGGATTTCGACGAGTCCTTCGATGTCATGGCCGTCGACAAGCCCAATGTAATTGAATCCGATTTCCTCGAACAGAGTGCCGGGGGACACCATCCCCTTCATGTATTCCTCTGCACGGTGCACGGCCTTGAGAGCCGGCGGCAACTTGGCCAGCATTTTCTTACTGCCGCTGCGGATGAAGTTATAGGGCTTGCTCGCCCACATACGCGCGAAGTAGCTCGACAGGCCGCCGACGTTGTTGGAGATCGACATATTATTGTCGTTAAGAATAACCAGCAC
>JAYOBL010000129.1:0-3853 GCA_038104835.1 Gammaproteobacteria bacterium
CTACTAACGCGGCTTGCAGAAGAGGTAGGGGTGAGCCCCGAAGCGCCTGCGAGTTGGCCCTTTGATGCAATGCAAGTGCAGCGCTTTCGCGGTGAGCTCGCGATACTGCGGCGGGAGGATGTGCGCACGGAGAGGGTTGAGTTGGTCGTTGGAGGAGCAACACAGCAGCGCGTCGACTTACCCGGGAACGGCAGCCTGCTGTTTAGCCGTTTACAGGATGACAATGCCCATGCGTGTGAAGCGCAGGCTGCGGTAGCGGTCAATCAGTTTACGGTTCGATATCGTCGCGGGGGAGAGTTAGTACGGCAACTCGGGCGTGGCACTCGTAAGCTAAAAAAGGCTTTAAACGAAGCGCGCGTTGAGCCTTGGCTGCGTGATAGAACACCGCTGCTGTACCGCGGCGACGAGTTGGTCTGGGTGGCCGGTATTGAGGGTCTGCCTGTGTCCGGCCATGCGCCGTTGAACCGCATCGAATGGCTCGCCCCGGACTTAGAACTCACCAAAAGCTGATTACAAGCTAACCGAGAGACAACCTGCTTCCCCTTCGCTACTAGGGCCGAAGTGCGAGCAAACTCTGTGCGCTTGAAGGTTGGCTTGCATTGCTGAAACACGGCGCATCTAGTATGCTATTGGTCCATCTACTCGGAAACCTCGACGCCTTCCTAACGGCGCTAATCCGAGAGCAAACGATGGGGCTCCAATGACAAAATTTATCTTCATAACCGGTGGTGTCGTATCCTCACTGGGCAAAGGCATTACTGCCGCCTCTCTTGCCGCTGTCCTCGAAGCGCGCGGTCTTAACATCACCATGTTGAAGCTTGATCCCTATATCAATGTCGACCCGGGTACCATGAGCCCGTTTCAGCACGGTGAAGTGTTCGTAACTGAAGACGGGGCAGAGACCGATCTCGACCTGGGTCATTATGAGCGTTTCATTCGCACCACTATGCTGAAGAAAAACAACTTCACAACAGGGCGAGTCTACGAGGAAGTCTTAAAGCGCGAACGTCGCGGCGACTACTTAGGCGCAACGATACAGGTGATCCCGCACATTACCGATGAGATTAAGCGCCGCGTTATTGTAGGGGCCGGGGACGCCGATGTCGCGCTGGTCGAGCTTGGTGGCACGGTGGGGGATATCGAGTCTCAGCCTTTCCTAGAGGCGGTGCGTCAGATGCGCGTAGAGCTCGGCTCAGAGCGGGCGCTGTTTATGCACCTCACGCTTGTGCCCTACATCAGTACTGCAGGTGAGACGAAAACTAAGCCAACCCAGCACTCGGTGAAGGAGCTGCGCTCGATCGGTATTCAACCCGATATCCTGATTTGCCGCTCGGACCTTGAGATTGATGAATCGGCACGGCAGAAAATTGCGCTGTTCACTAACGTCGAACTGCCGGCGGTTGTCTCGCTGCCGGATTCCGATTCGATTTATCGTATACCCGCCATCCTAGGCGCCGCTGGCCTCGACGACATCGTGGTTAAGAAGTTTAATCTTGACTGTCCGCCGGCTGACCTCAGCGAGTGGGCCGAGGTAGTAGAGGCAGACTTGCATCCTGAGCGCGAGATTAACCTCGCCATGGTCGGCAAATACATGGAGCTCTTGGATGCCTATAAGTCTCTTAATGAGGCCATTACCCACGCCGGCTTAAAGACTCGTACTAAGGTCAATGTCACCTATATCGACTCAGCTGATGTGCTCGATAAAGGGACAAGCATTCTCGAAAACATGGACGCCATCCTAGTGCCCGGCGGCTTTGGCGAGCGTGGCGTCGAAGGCAAGATCATGACTGTGCAGTATGCTCGCGAGAACAAGGTGCCTTACCTTGGTATCTGCCTAGGTCTGCAGGTTGCGGTCATCGAATACGCGCGCAATGTCGCCGGCTTGAAAGACGCTCACAGCACCGAGTTCGCGCCGAGCTGTGAGAATCCTGTGATCGCGCTGATTAGCGAGTGGACCACCTCTCAGGGCAAGACTGAGTTCCGCGACGAAGACTCGGATCTCGGCGGCACCATGCGTCTCGGAGCGCAAACCTGCGTGTTGGAAGAAGGCTCGACAACTCACGATTGCTACGGGGCAGCCGAGATCCGCGAGCGCCACCGACACCGCTACGAATTTAACAACGACTATCTGGAGACGCTAAGCCAAGCAGGGCTGCGGCTCTCCGGTAAGTCCGAAGACGGGATGTTAGTTGAGGTTGTCGAAGTGCCAGATCATCCTTGGTTCGTTGGCTGTCAGTTCCATCCGGAATTCACATCGACCCCACGCGATGGCCATCCGCTGTTTACCGGTTTCATTCGCGCGGCCATCGCTCAAAACGCTTTGAGCTCCAAGGTGGAAGACTAATGTCTCAGGCCCAGAGCGAGGCAAGGGCGGTGCAAATCGCCGAGCTTAGCGTTAGCAATGACAAGCCGTTTACCCTGTTTGGCGGTATGAATGTGCTGGAGTCGCGCGATCTGGCGCTAACTATTGCAGAAGAGTTTAAGCGCGTAACGACGGCTCTTGGGATACCTTTCGTTTTCAAGGCGTCGTTCGATAAAGCGAACCGCTCATCGATTCATTCTTTCCGTGGTCCCGGTTTAGAGCAGGGCCTCGAATGGCTCGCGGAGATCAAGGCACAGTTCGATGTGCCCATCATCACCGATGTTCATACGCCCGAGCAGGCTGGCCTAGCCGCTGAAGTCGCCGACGTCATCCAGCTGCCCGCTTTCCTGTCGCGCCAAACCGATTTAGTGCAAGCGATGGCAGCGACCGGCGCCGCAATTAATATCAAGAAGGCGCAGTTCCTTGCGCCGGCTGAGATGGGGCATATTCTTAAAAAGTTTGAGGACTCAGGCAACGAGCGCCTGATGCTGTGCGAGCGTGGCAGCTCCTTTGGCTACAATAATCTCGTTGTCGACATGCTGGGCTTTTCGGTGATGAAGAAGTTCGCTTATCCCCTGCTGTTTGATGCAACGCATGCGCTGCAACAGCCCGGAGGCTTGCCTGATGCCGCGGGAGGGCGTCGGGCTGACGTCACGGCGCTGTCGCTAGCCGGTCTATCGCAGGGGATAGCGGGGCTTTTCATCGAGGCGCACCCAGACCCCGCAGCGGCTAAATGCGATGGCCCCTGTGCTCTGCGTCTCGACAGATTGCAGCCTTTCCTCGAACAGATGCAGGCTCTCGATGCAGTCGTGAAGGGCTTTGCGCCACTCGACACAGCCTAGTGTTGGCCTACTAAAATTAGAAAAGACTTAGGGATTAACCATGTCAACTATTAAAAATATTGTCGCGCGTGAAGTGATGGATTCTCGCGGCAACCCAACGATAGAGGCGGATGTCACGCTGGAGAACGGCATTGTAGGTTCGGCCTGTGCGCCATCCGGTGCTTCTACCGGATCGCGAGAGGCGCTGGAGCTAAGGGATAAAGATCCCAAGCGTTATTTAGGGAAGGGCGTCTTGAAGGCGGTCGGGAACGTTAACGGGGCGATTCGCGATGCGCTTGTAGGTTTCGATGCCATGGACCAGGCGGGCCTGGATGGTCTGATGATCGATCTCGACGGCACCGAAAACAAAGCGAAGCTGGGTGCCAACGCGATACTTGCGGTTTCCTTAGCTGCCGCGAAAGCTGCGGCCGCCTCCATACAGCTGCCGCTTTACGCCCACATCGCCCGACTTAATGGCACCGAGGGGCAGTATTCGTTGCCGGTGCCGATGATGAATATCGTCAACGGGGGCGAACACGCCGACAATAACGTCGACATACAAGAGTTCATGGTGCAGCCCACAGGCGCTGAGAGCTTCTCCGAGGCGCTGCGCTGGGGTGCTGAGATATTTCATGCGCTCAAGTCGGTCCTCTCGAAGCAGGGCCTAAGC
>JAYOBL010000130.1:0-3836 GCA_038104835.1 Gammaproteobacteria bacterium
GGTGGGCACTGTTCTATACAAACCGCAGGGGTTCCAGGAGCGCAATTCCCTGTTTACCTATGGCGGCGCAGAACTGCGCTTCTAGCGTGAATGGGATTTAGAACCAAACGCGGAATCGGTCTAAGCACAGCCGCTGCTGTGCTTAGCTATTTCAGTCACTGTTATCGGCTGGCAGAACCTCGAAGGTCATACCGGCATGATCTTGCAGCCTTGCTATGTAGCGGTCGTTAAAGGCGAGAGCGCTGGTCCAAAACCCTCCTCCGCGCTCACTCGCATCGACATCCCGCCGCAAACTGATGCCAGCCTGCGCGAGCATCTTCGCAGTCGCACCGTAGCCCGGATCTCTATCCCCGGTAACCCGAACCCGGAGCCGCTTGCCACTTGGAGTCGTGCCAAGGAAACGTAAATCGAAGCAGCCCGCCAATTGTTGCTCTGGACTCGGCCCCTCTCCCGGCTTAGGCAGGAAGAATTTTTGCGCCAGCGCGCGAAGAGGTGAGATTGCCATAGCGAGCATGCCCCACTTCATGGCGCCCGCCACTCGTTTGGCCGCTTTAGCGCCTTTGCTGCCGGCGCCGGTTAGCATGGCTTCATCGTAGCGGAAGTCTTGCGCGTAGTGGCCTGGCCACAAAGCGTTAGAGCGCAGGACGATGCGCGTGTTTATCGAAGCCATAATGAAGGGAGCCGCCCAGGCATCGAAGTCCTCATCGAACTCCGCGCCCACGCTCCTCTGTTTCGCCTTAAATTCATGGCCGGGGGGACAGAGTGAGTACCAATCCCGCAGCTCGGCCCGCAGCGCAGGATCCTTCGCCGCTTCGCGGTAAACATTCAAACCACTGGCGACGGTGCCGCCGGAGGCGCCGCCTTTCATCTTCTGGACTCGCATCTTCACAGTACTGCAGCGTTCGCCAAATTGCTCCTGCGCGCGTTCCTGCAAAAATTTCACGCCCAGATCTGAAGGAATAGAGTCGAAGCCGCAGCTATTAACGATTCTCGCACCCGACTCTCGGGCAGCCTCTTCGTAGCGTTCTATCATCCGTCGAATCCACTGAGGCTCGCCCGTGAGGTCGCAGTAATCGACGCCGCTGCGTGCGCAGGCGGCGACAAGTTTTTCGCCATAGAGTGCGTATGGCCCCACAGTTGAGATAATTAGCTCTGCGCGCTCGCACAGCGCGCTCAGCGCCGCCTCATCGTCGCTATCGGCTACCAGGGTTGGTATCGCCTGCGCATTCGTACCTAGCTCAGCCTTCAAGGAGTCGAGCTTTGACTGTGAGCGTGCGGCCATTGCCCAGCGCAGGTTTGCTTCGGTGTATTCATTGCAAAGATAGTCGCAGAGAATCTTGCCAACGAAGCTTGTCGCTCCGAATACGATGATTTCGAAGTCTTTTGTTGCACTCATGCCGAAGCTCCTGTCAGTTCTGACTGAGAGGCAGACTGCGCGTGTCTAAAACTCATCCATATCAAAAATTGCAGCCCGAACAGCAAAGACGCCGCGAGCAGATGTGTAGGTTGTACTAGTTTAGGCATCCCTAAATGCCCCAGCGTCGCACCGGATACAACAGCGAATCCGATCACAACGATCATTGCCAGAGTCATGCGCGTGAGGGTGTGTCCCCAGCCCAAAGAACCGATAAGGAGGCGCGCTAACCATAGGTTGCTGAACAGGACCACCGCGGAGAAGCTGCGGTGGACATAAAAGAACCACGGCATCGCATCGATCCATGATGAACGCAGTTCTTCGCCCTGTGCGCGGCTAATCAGGTCGGTCATCTCCCGCACCTGCGTGCCCATTGCGACTTGCAAGACAGTAAGCGCTAAAACAATGTAGAGCCACTTAGTGAAACGCGGATCGATCTGCGTCACCGGCTGCGCCTCCATAATGCCGCGCCGTGCCTGCGCCACCGCGTACAGGAGGACACCGACAATCGCCAGAGCCACCAGCATGTGCAGCGTGATCAACCCAGGAAGAAGATTGGCCGCAACAACCCGACTGCCTAGCCAGCCCTGAAAGCCAACCATGAGAAACGCGGCCACGGCCGCTTTGGCGATTCTCGGGTCGTGTGCCCGCGTTCGCCAGGAGAGTATGGCGGTTGCGAAGATCAAAAAGCCAATCGTCACACCGAGCAGGCGATTCATGTACTCGGTCCAAGTCTTGGTCACATTGAAACGCGTCTCGGCATAGCCCCGCGCCGCATAGATTTCCTGATAGTTGCTGGGCAACTGAGCCTCGCTGGTCGGCGGAATCCACTGACCGAAGCAGGTTGGCCAGTCAGGGCAGCCCATGCCTGAGCCTGACGCGCGCACGCTCGCGCCCACCAGGATCAAAACGTAGACCGCGGCGATAGTTATCCACGCCATGCGTCGAAAAAGGGCCAATTGATTAGAATCGCCTACGGAAGACACAGGAGCTTCAGCGGAGGTAAGGCTAGCCATATATTTTATCTCGTGGTGCTTGCGGTTATGCAGAGTGGTTATAGTCTGGTCGCGGAGCTACTCGCTCTCGCTGCGCAGGCGCTCTAGCAGACCTTGCGAAGCATAGGCGTCGGTGCGCAGACTCGCCTGCTTCTGATACGCGCGAATGGCTGCCCTAGTTCTGCTCCCCACGCGGCCATCGGGCTCGCCGGAATCGAAGCCCGCCGCGTTCAGCCGCTGCTGCAGCTCTCGCACATCGGCGAGCGACATCGCCCGTTCGTTTCTCGGCATTCTTTGGATCGGCCCGCTGCCTCGAAAACGATCCGCAAGATGCCCGACTGTCAGCGCGTAAAATGTCGAGGGGTTGTAGGCGAGCGTAGCGCGGTAGTTGGCATAGGCGAGGAATGCGGGGCCATCAGCTCCGGCCGGAATAATAATCGCCGCATCCATGTCGGCCTGCGGAAGCTCGGTACCGTTTACACGCATGACCCCCAGATGAGCCCATTCTTGGAGAGAGCGCGCCTGCCGTAAACCGCTGAGTGAAAAATCGAAATCTTCCGGCAAAAGCACTTCTCGCCCCCAGCGCTCGTCCCCGCGCCAGCCTGACTCGCTAAGAAAATTGGCCGCGGAGTGAAAAATGTCGGGCAGGCTATTCCAAATATCAATGCGCCCGTCCCCGTCACCGTCGACTCCATAGCTTTGGAAAATGTTAGGCATGAACTGCAGCTGACCCATAGCGCCGGCCCAAGAGCCCGTCATGTCTTGCGAGCTGATATGTCCCGCGTCAATAATCTGCAGCGCAGTGAGCAGCTGATTGCGAAAGAACTCGGCGCGGCGCGGATCGTAGGCTAGAGTCGCCAGCGCCTGCAGCACGGAAAAGCCGCCGGTATTGCGACCAAAATTGCTCTCAATAGCCCAGAATGCCGCCAAGTAGTGAGGCTGTACATTATATTTACGCTGCACCTCTGCCAAGAGCTCAGCGTGTTCATCGAGCAGCGCCTGCCCCCTTGCCACTTGCTGATTGGTAACACGAAGATCGATGTAACGCGTAAAGGTTTGCACGAACTCCGGCTGGGAATTGTCGTATTCCAACACTTTTTCTAGCGGCGCTTCCAAGCTATCAAGGACGAGCAGGGTGTCCTCGCGAATGCCTAGCAGCCGCGCCTCAGCGCGCAGCTCCGCAACCCAGTCATCGAAACTCTGCTCGCGCTCCGGGTCTTGGGCGCGTGAATCGAGGCTTAGGAAAGAGACCGTCAGGGAAAATAAGAGCGCGATCAGGAAACGACCGGGACGCTGTGAGCGGGCTTCGTTAGTGGCCGGCGATGGGTAATTCTGAGTAGGTAGATTCATCTGATCATGATAATAGATGGCGACAGCAATGAGAATCGCCTTGCACCGGCCGGCAGCCCTGCTAGGCTCAGTCTGAA
>JAYOBL010000131.1:0-559 GCA_038104835.1 Gammaproteobacteria bacterium
GGATTAACCTGATGAGACAAAATCAGCGCTTCACGAATAGTGGAAACTGTCATCTCTTTGTCAAGATTGTGACGCGCTTCCCTACGAATTTCACAGGCTAAAACCAGTTTTTCGTGAGCCCCTGTTGGCGAGCTGTTGGAAAAAGCGGCACATCCATTTACCTCGATCGCAGGGCAGGCTTGCTGGACAACCAGTTCAAGATCAGTTGGAAATAAGTTCCTGCCTCTGATGATGATCAGGTCTGCGAGCCTTCCTGTCAGATAAAGGTGGGAGCCGACCAGCGCCCCAAGGTCCCCTGTAGAGAGTAGTTTTGAATCTGAGTGATCTAAAAAAACGACGGCGCTTTTCTCGCCCGCTTGACCCACTTCCGACGATTTATTCCGTCCCCAGTAGCCCTCTGAAACACTTGGGCCGGCGATTTGTATTTCACCTATCGTGCCATTTTCGCATTCAGCGCCGGAGTGAGGGTCGATAATTTTGAGCGTATGATCAGCAATGATAGTGCCAGCGGAGACAAAATTTACCGAGGTGGGGTCTTTGTGTTTCGCCGATTGGAGCC
>JAYOBL010000131.1:569-2906 GCA_038104835.1 Gammaproteobacteria bacterium
TTTGGAGCCTGCCGTCTTCGAGTCCCTGCCTCGAAAAATGCTGACTGATGGAAGCAGTTCCAGATTCCGTGCACGTCACCATGAGAGTGGATTCCGCCAGGCCATAGCAAGGCATCCAATTTTTTCTGTCGAAACCGCAGCGACTGAATGTTTTGGAAAATGTCTCGATTGTCGTCGCCTGAACGGGTTCAGCGCCACTAAACACCACTCTCCAGTCGAGCAAACTAAGATGCTCAATCGTTTGCTTTGCAGCTTTGGCTGAACACAGGTCATATGCGAAGTTGGGCGCGCCCGAGATAGTAGCTCGGTGCAAGCTGATTCCTTCGAGCCAGTTCAGCGGGTTAGAAATAAAAAGAGAGGGGTCCATAAGGCCGGTGAAGCCCCCCATGTAGATTGTTTCCAGAATGGCGCCGATCAGACCCATGTCGTGATGAGGTGGCAGCCAAAAAAAACCTCTACATTGTTCGGTAGTTTTAAATTTTTCCCCGATGCTTTTAAGGTTGGCGAGAACATTTTGATGCGACAGCATCACGCCCTTCGGAGCGCCAGTAGAGCCCGACGTATACTGTATAAGACAGAGGTCAGTTGAAGCGGCTGTGACCTCGCTGACTAACCCCTCGTTATGGTCTTTAACCGCCCCTAGTGTCTTTACCTCAGGGGGTTCACAAGGCAAGTCTTCGTATAGCTCTTCTACCATGTTCTTTACGACGCCATAGTATGCAGCGGTGGTCAAAATCGCCGCGGGCTGACAGTTACTAACCACCGCAGAAAACCGGGAGGCCGAAGCACGACGCTTTTTAGTAGAAGGCGGTGGTGTCGGAACGGCGACGGCAGCCGCGTACAGGCAGCCCATTAGAGCGTCTATAAATTCAAGCCCGGCAGGAAAGACGAGTAAGATGCGGTCCTGTTTCGAAAACCGCATCTTCTGTAGCCCTCTGGCTATCAGGTTCGCTGTTTTATCAAGTTCGGCGTAGGTGCGGGTGTGCGTGTCATTCCCATGGGATCCAGTCGCAAGCGAGGGCGCAGATTCATGGAAGCAAAACACCTCTTTGTCGCCGTTTTTTCGTGCCCAGTGCTTTAGTACTTCGACCATTGTGGCGGAAGACCAATTTGCGCGTAGCGAAGATCGCTCTGACAGCGACAGTATTAATTCCTCAGACATGACGACTATTTTCCTCCGCCT
The DNA here is from genome assembly GCA_038104835.1 of Gammaproteobacteria bacterium. Classification (GTDB taxonomy): domain Bacteria; phylum Pseudomonadota; class Gammaproteobacteria; order Pseudomonadales; family Pseudohongiellaceae; genus UBA9145. Next base: position 1,753 of record JAYOBL010000131.1, read on the forward strand.
GGGGGTGCGCCAATAGCGATCTGCCTTTATCGCAAAAGATTGCCGTGACTGCCTTACTCTAGCGTGATCTGCGCGGGGGAGGGAAATCTTTTGCACCAGATATTAGCCGTAGCAAATGCATCTGGAAAAGCTTGATCCAGAGGTACGCTGGAGGCAGCGATCATGGGCGGGCGTTCGGCAAGGGCCGGATTGGTCTTTTGCGGAGCAACAAAGTATAAAGATATAGAAGTCTCGAAAATCTTTGTAATTAGAAATGGTTGTCGGCGACGACAAGTTGAAGATGCGATGAAAAAAGTACTGGTAGTGCTGGGGCAGCTAACAGATCAAGACATTGACTGGCTTGTTGGGGTCGGCGAGAAGCACCCCTATAAACAGGGCGAAGCGTTGGTTGATGAAGGGCGGGTTATCACTAATCTCTACATCATCCTGTCTGGTAAGTTAGAGGTGACCACCCAGGGCGTAAAGGTTGCAGAGGTCGGATCCGGGGAAATAGTAGGGGAGCTATCTTATTTGGATTCTCGGCCTCCCAATGCCAGCGTGATTGCAACTGAAGATACATTTGTATTTGGGGTAAGCAAGGATCGACTCGAGTCGAAAATGCGTATCGACACCGGCTTTGCTGCGCGATTTTATCGGGCTCTGGGCATTCTTCTGGCCGATAGGTTGCGCGCCACCACCAGTCAGTTAGCGACAGGAAACGCCAGAGTCCTTGATTTGGAAGTGGAGCAGGCTGGAGAGATTTCGCCGGAAATTATGGACGCGCTTGATTTGGCAGGTGCTCGTTTCGATCGCATGCTTAAAGAGTTGCAGCGTTAGCTGCCGCTCGCCCCAGATTGTATGAAACAGTACTACGATCATGCCGTCGGGCGGTCTGAGCTACCACACACATCGGAGCGTTAAATGTTTCGGGAAAAAGCACTTGAGAAGTTGAGGAGCCCCGAGCAGCTCGACGAGCCGGTGCTGACGATTCGACGACTCGACAAGGTCGCGAGTAGTGCGCTGACTTATCTTCTCTCCTTCTTTTTCCTTTGGGGTATTTTCGGCGGAATTCCTGAGCCCGGAACTGGGCAAGGTGTTCTGATCACGCCCAATGCTGTTGTTCCTGTTCAGACTACCTCTGAGGGGCAAATTTCTGCCTGGAAAGTCAAAGTTGG
>JAYOBL010000131.1:2916-3823 GCA_038104835.1 Gammaproteobacteria bacterium
ACGCAGATATTTGCGAGACCGTATCCAGTACATGGAGTCATTCATCGCCGAGACCCGTAACGTGATCACTGAGGTAAACGGCAATAACCAGTTTTTGCTGGAAATGCAGCGCGATAACTTGCGTGGCGCCCACGCTGCGGCTGCTGAGCTTACGGAGGCTTGGCTAGAGCGCAAGCAAGCTTACCAGCGCCTGAGGGATGAAAACCTCATATCCGAAGAATCAGTGCTTGAAGTCCAGAATAATTACGACGATAGCCTCATCAATTTAAGAAGCTTGGAGCTTCAGATCAAGCAGATGGACTTGGCGGCGGTTGAGTTACAAGAAGCCTTTGTTTTGGCGAGCAACCAGATGTCAATGAAGGAGAGTTTGTTGGCAGACCTTCAGCTGCAGCTCGGTGAGCTCGACAAGGTTGAGGCCAGCATAGAAAAATTCAGGAAAGAATCTGCGTTTCGGGATCTCACTGAAGTCAATGATTTGCAGCGACAGCTCGATGCGGCGAATCGAAAATTAGCAGAAGATTTATTTGTTCGCGCTGATCAGGGGGGACGAATACTCGAGTTAACAGTAGCCGAGGGAGGCGTCGTTTCGCCGGGCCAGAGAGTAGCGCAACTCGACACTCGCGTGGATGACAAAGATCTAATCGTACTTGCTTACTTTACCCCCAAAATAGGCAAGGCCCTCAGAACTGGTATGACGGTGCGAATTTCACCCGACACAGTGCCGCAAAGGCAATATGGGACCATTCTCGGAAATTTGCTCAGCGTGACGGAGTTTCCTGTGACGACGGCGGCAGTGTCCAGTTACGTGGGGAACGCTGCAGTGGCGCAGAAGTTGATGTCGGGAGGGCATGAGATTCAGGCGACCATTGCTATGAGTGTCAGCGCAGATACTCCAACAGGCTATGAG
>JAYOBL010000132.1:0-320 GCA_038104835.1 Gammaproteobacteria bacterium
CCAACGGTCTTCCCGAAGGCTGGGTCGTGCAAGTTGGCAGTTTCCAGAATGCAGATAATGCAGCAGCGCTCACTGCGAGACTTTTGGCAACGGATCAACGTGCCTTTGAGCGCCGCCGTCGCACTGACAATGGCGAGCTCGTCATAGTGCTCGTCGGCCCCGTGACGACGAGGCAAGCTGCGCAGAGCCTTCTGAGCACAATTGCAGAACAAGAGGGTATCGAGGGTCTAGTGAAGCCTTTCGAGCTCGGGAGCCTGGACTAAGATGTGGAGTTCAACAGCCGGCGCTTTGGCGGGCGTTGATCTCGCCATTTTCTTCAT
>JAYOBL010000132.1:330-3818 GCA_038104835.1 Gammaproteobacteria bacterium
GTGTTGCTGTCTGGCTTTATCGGTGTGTGGCGAGGCTTGGTTAAGGAGGTAATGTCTTTAGCCTCTCTCGTTGCCGCGGTGATCGTAGTGCGCCTGTACACGCAGATCCTCGCCGCGCAACTCTCTGCGTATATTGAGAGCGACATGATTCGGGCGGTGCTGGCGTCTTCACTGCTCTTCATTAGCGTCATGGTCCTTGGCAGTTGGCTTATTCGGCTTTGCCAAAAGCTGCTCACTTTCACGGGATTGCGACTTCTGGATAGGCTAGCCGGCGGGGGTTTTGGTATTTTGCGCGGTGCGCTGATTGTGATGGTGTTAGTGTATTTCGCCCAGCCCTTTCTTGGCAGCAGGCCTTTTTGGCTTGAGTCAAAGGGCATACAGTATGCCGAGAATGGCCTACGCCGGGGCATGGAATATTTGACCCCGATTGAGCCAGATCTGAATAACAACGATGAATCGTCTGGTCAGCGAGTGATATAATTTTGCGTCGCAGGATTTACCCTGTGGGCGCGTCTTAGCAGCAAGCTATAAACCTTGGGGAGAAGGCTATGTGCGGTTTAGTGGGTGTAGTTTCAGACAGAGAAATCGGGGTCTGTTTGTACGATACCTTGACCGTGTTGCAACATCGCGGTCAAGACGCTGCAGGCATCATGACCTGTGATGATGGCAAAATTAATCTGCGCAAAGACAACGGACTTGTGAAAGATGTTTTTCGCACCCGTCATATGCGCCGACTCACTGGCCAAATGGGCATTGGTCACGTGCGCTACCCAACCGCGGGCTCCTCAAGCCCGGCGCTCGCACAACCCTTTTATGTGAATAGTCCCTATGGCCTCGCGCTCGCTCACAACGGCAATCTTACCAACACGAAAGAGCTGAGCCGCGACCTTTTCAAAGAAGACCTGAGGCACATAAATACAGACTCTGACTCCGAGGTTCTGCTAAACGTGTTCGCCCATGAGCTCCAGCGCCGGAACAAGATGAAGCCGCAGCCCGAGGATATTTTCGCTGCCGTAGCGGGAGTGCATAATCGCTGTCGCGGCGGCTTCGCAGCCCTGGTTATGATCACCGGCTATGGCATTGTCGGTTTTAGGGATCGCAACGGTATTCGCCCGCTGGTGTACGGCTCCCGCGAGAAACTCGATGGAAGCGGTCGCGAGTACATGATTGCTTCCGAAAGTGTCGCACTAGACTCGCAGGGCTTCACAATCGAGCGCGATGTCGCTCCAGGCGAAGCTGTTTACGTCGACTCCTACGGCCAGTTGCATACGCAGGTCTGCACCGATGCAGGCGAGCTCACTCCCTGTATTTTTGAGCATGTTTACTTTGCCCGTCCTGACTCGCTTATGGATAGCATCTCGGTTTACAAAGCCCGTTTACGCATGGGAGAGAAGCTTGCGGAGAAACTGCTGAGCGAACGCCCAGATCATGATATCGACGTGGTTATTCCTATACCCGACACGAGTCGCACTTCGGCTCTCGAGCTCGCAAACAAACTGGGTGTGAAGTACCGCGAGGGCTTTGTTAAGAATCGCTATATCGGGCGCACCTTCATCATGCCTGGTCAGAGTCAGCGGCGTAAGAGCGTGAGGCAAAAGCTCAACGCTATAGATCTCGAGTTCCGCGGCAAGAACGTGCTGCTTGTTGATGATTCAATAGTACGCGGTACGACCTGTAAGCAAATTATTCAGATGGCACGTGATGCCGGAGCGAAAAGCGTTTATTTTGCCTCCGCCGCGCCAGCAATTCGCTATCCGAATGTCTACGGCATCGATATGCCTGCTGCGGCAGAGCTCATTGCCTCGGGCAAATCGGAGTTAGAGGTGCAGGAAGCGATCGGTGCCGACTGGTTAATTTACCAAGACCTAGAAGATCTGATCTCCGCCGCAGCGGAGGGTAATCCCGATGTCGCTCAGTTTGAGTGTTCGGTGTTCAACGGCGAATATATCACGGGCGATGTCGATGAAATTTATCTTAAGCGTTTAGAGGGCAAGCGCAATGATCAGGCTAAGTTGAGCAAAGCAGGTAAGAAAGGCGATGATAAAATCCAGCGCGACGAACAGGTGGCTGGTATAAACAACGAAAGCTAGCCGCCGGCGAGCTTCACGTTTTTAAACTGCTTGCTCAGTGCCGCGAGGAGGGTCTCGCGGTGGTCGCCTTGAATTTCTATAACCCCTTGCTTTGCGGTGCCCCCAGTGCCACATAGCGCCTTCAGTTTTTTAGCCAGCGCCTTAATCTCTTCTTCTGGCAGCTCCAATCCCGTTACTATGCAAACGCCTTTGCCCTTGCGCCCCTTAGTTTCCCTGCGGATGCGAATGATGCCATCGGAGGAAGTGCGCTGCGCAGTCGCTTCGCATTGGCACTTGCGCAGGCTCTTACCGCAATGTGTGCAGTCGTTTCCACCGGTGGAGTAGACGAGTCGTGAACTACTCATAGTCTAACTTCGATAGAGCGGCGGGAGTTCGAAGGCGGCTGTGCGTTCAGCTTGCCGAGCTTTCGCTCGTGCTTTTTTACGCAGTTCGCTCACTAACGCGAGTAGTCTTTTACTGTTGTAATCGTCACTAGTGCGGGGATCGAAAAGGGCGGCCTGCAGATGCTTTGTGGCCTCTACTAGCTCAGCTTCCTGGCTATGCTGGAGGATAGATTCAGTACTACGCACCGAGTCTCCAAGGTAGTGAGCCGCCCAGGCCACCAGTGAGTCCCGCACTACTCTCAAGTCGTTTCCGCCGCAGGCTCTGCGCAGCGCTGCGAACGCGGCTTTTTCACTATAGCGTGGGGTTTGGGATTCGCGCCAAGCGCTGAATCTTTCCTGCACAGCGCGGCGATACTGACGATAGGCTCCGAATAAAATTAGAACTAAAACGACAAGCGCAATGACTAGCATCGAGCGTTGGCTGAATCCAGTATCTACTTCGATGAGGTCGGCGTTAGCCTGCTCGTCGATCATGGACTGATCGACAACCGGATCGGCAGCGAGCAGCTCTTGGATATTCTCTGTGCTCGCGACCACCTGCTCCGAGGGCACAACGCCATCGACCGTTGCGATTTCCAGTGTCATCGCCGGCAGCGAAGCGCTCTGTGGCGTGTCCGAATTCACATCCCACCAGGGAATATCAAGCGCCGGAATCTCGAGCCGTCCCGCTTCGAGGGCAACGTAGGTCGCTTGTTCAATGCGCGTACCTACAATGCTGCCATCGACGAAAGTGCGAGAGATATCCGCGGGATCGTCATAAAGGTTAAAACCGTCTACGGTCTCAGGAGAGAAGGGAGGCAGCAGGGCTCCATCTAGACCTTGTGCCTGCAGGGTAAGGGTGCGTACGACGCTGTCGCCTACCTGCAGGTCCTCTATATTGCCGCTCCAGGACTCTTCTAGGCTTAAGCCGGTAACGGGAAGCCAGTCTTCGCCGCCGGGCGCAGCCGCGGGACGCTCCTTAATGTCTATGGTGATGCCTTCGATAAACGCGGTGACGCGCCGCGTGTTCATATTG
>JAYOBL010000133.1:0-3788 GCA_038104835.1 Gammaproteobacteria bacterium
CGGTACAAGCACGCACGAAGAAAGACATGAAACCGAGCCTTACCCCGTCGTGTGTCTTTTCAAATTCCTGCTTGTAGCGATTACGAATCTCCATCACAGGCGCCATATTGACCTCGTTGAAGGTCGTAAGCATCGCGGTGGACTGACTCGCGTGCAGAAGTCGCTCAGCAACCTTGGCGCGCAGGCGGCTCATAGGCACTCGCTCTTCCACGCGCCCGTTGGCTGTTGCCATTGGGCTGCTTGCAGGCGCCGCAATGGCGCTGGCTACGTCTTCCTTTGTTATGCGCCCTGCTTTACCGCTGCCCGAAACCGAAGCGGGATCAACGTTATTCTCGGCGATCATTTTCTTGGCTGCCGGGCTAGCGGGTGCGCTCGTGGCGGCGGCAGCGGCCGGAGCGCTCGGTGCGGCACTTGATTCTTGTGCGGGCTCAGCGGCACCGCCGGCTTCGGCTGGCGCAGGCGCGGCAGCTTCACCGGCAACGACAGTCCCAATCGCTTGATTACTGACAATCGTGTCGCCTGTATTCTGCAGGATTTCCTGCAGCACGCCATCCGTAGGCGAGACGACTTCAATGACCACTTTGTCGGTTTCAATATCGACGAGCAGCTCATCGCGCTCTACGGCATCACCGACCTTTTTATACCAAGTCGCAATAGTACCGTCTGGAACGGATTCGGGGAGTGTGGGTGCTTTAATCTCGATAGTCATTTTTAGTCCCTTGCTTCACTGCCGCTAGTCGGCTTGAAGATCCTTGGTTTTTTAGCTCTTTGCTTGCGTAAAAATATTTGTGCTCGGCAACCCGCGCGGCGACGCCTAGGCGCCCGCCGCTATTTCATTGCCTCGTCGAGGAATTTCTCGAGCTGCGCTTTGTGCAATGCAGGGTAACCCGCTGCCGCAGCTGCCGAGGCATCGCGACCGGCGTAGCCTAGAGTAATTTCTGGATAGTGCTTCTTTATAGGACGCTGGAAATGGTGCTGGCTTGAATACCAAGCGCCTTGATTCTTCGGCTCTTCCTGGCTCCATACGATTTCCTTCACGTTCGGATAGCGCAGCAAACAGGCCTCATATTCATCAGCCGGGAACGGATAGAGCTGCTCCAGCCTGATGATTGCAATATCTTTGAGCTCGCGCTCACGGCGCTCAGCGAGGAGGTCGTAGTAGACCTTGCCCGAGCAGACGATCACCTTGCGCACTGACGCAGGCTCTATGTCCGCATCGATCTCATCGAGTACAACTTGGAAGCTGCCCTCTGCCAATTCTTCGAGGCTCGATACGGTTTCTTTATGCCGCAGCAAACTCTTAGGTGACATAACCACCAGGGGCTTGCGCATGGGACACAGCACCTGCTTGCGCAGCATGTGGAACACCTGAGCCGAAGTGGTCGGCAGACAGACCTGGATATTATGCTCGGCGCATAGCTGCAAAAAGCGCTCTAAGCGCGCCGAGGAGTGCTCAGGCCCCTGACCTTCATAGCCATGTGGCAGGAGCATGGTCAAGCCGCACAAGCGTTGCCATTTGTGCTCGCCGCTGGTGATGAACTGATCGATAACGACCTGCGCCGAATTAGCGAAATCACCGAACTGCGCCTCCCACACGACGAGCGCGTTCGGCGTGGTTGTGGCAAAGCCATACTCAAAGGCAAGGACCGCAACCTCAGAGAGCAAAGAATCATAGATTCGGAACAGACTCTGGTCAGCCGAGATATTCTGCAGCGGGATATGGCTCTCGCCAGTGTGTTGGTCATGCAGTACCGCATGCCGGTGGGAGAACGTTCCGCGACCCACATCCTGCCCCGTGATACGCACCATATTGCCGCTCGTTAAGATACTGGCATAGGCGAGGCTTTCGGCCATACCCCAGTCTATTGGCAAAGAGCCATCTGCCATGTCTTTGCGGGCGCTCATCACGTTGCCAACCTGCTTCTGCAGTTTGAAGGACTCGGGCACCTCAGAAAGTTTTCTAGCTAATGCTTTGAGGCTCTTGATTGGCATGGAGGTGTTGTAGAACGAGCTCCACTTGTGACCAATATAAGGGCTCCAATCAACGAACAGCTCTACAGAGGGCTCTTTGACCAAGCTCTTAGCAACGTGCTCGCCCGTATCGAGAGCATCCCGATAGCTCTTATTTAGCGCATCGGCCTCGGCCTTGCTCATGATATTTTCGGCAGCGAGGCGCTCAGCATAGAGTACACGGGTCGATTTGTGGCTCTTGATGACGGAATACATTTTCGGCTGCGTCGACGACGGTTCATCGGTTTCAGTGTGGCCACGACGGCGATAGCAAATGAGGTCGATCACAACGTCCTTGCGGAATTTATTGCGGAAGTCCAAGGCGAGCTGAGTAACGAAAAGTACGGCCTCTGGATCGTCCGAGTTAACGTGGAAAATCGGCGCCTGAACCATGCGCGCAACATCTGTACAGTACTCGGTTGAGCGGGCGTCGTCCTGCCGGCTTGTCGTGAAGCCCACCTGATTGTTAACAATTATGTGAACTGTACCGCCAGTCGAGTAAGCGCGGGTCTGGGACATCTGAAAGGTCTCCATAACCACACCTTGGCCCGCGAAAGCCGCGTCGCCGTGAATAATTATGGGAAGCACTTTGGAGCCGTCTTCATCGCCTCGGCGAACCTGACGCGCGCGAACCGAGCCCTCGACAACCGGGGCTACGATCTCGAGATGCGATGGATTAAACGCCATCGCCATGTGGACTTCGCCGCCCGGGGTCATAATGTTCGAAGAAAAGCCTTGGTGGTACTTCACATCGCCGGAACTCTTATAGACCGCTTTACCCTCGAATTCGTCGAAAAGCTCCGAGGGATTCTTGCCTAAGAGATTAACCAGTACATTTAGGCGTCCGCGATGCGCCATGCCGAGGACAATCTCTTTGGTCCCTGCGCTGCCCGCACGCTGAACGAGCTCGTCCAAGGAAGGAATTAAACTCTCTCCGCCCTCTAAACCAAAGCGTTTCGTTCCAGGGTATTTGGAATCAAGATGCTTTTCGAGACCTTCGGCGGCAGTAAGACGCTCGAGCAGATGGGCCTTCACCTCGGCTCCGAAGCTGGGCACTCCGTCATTGCTTTCAATGCGCTGCTGAATCCACTGCTTCTCTTCTAGATTCACGATATGCATGAACTCGTAGCCGACTGAGCTGCAATAGATACGCTCTAGATTGGCGACGATCTCACTGAGAGGCGCAATGTCTTTCGAGATAAACAGTGAACCAGTTTGGAATGTGGTCGAGGAATCGACTGCGCTGAGTCCATGGAACTCTAGCTCAAGGTCAGCGACACGCTCACGGTGCATAAGCGCCAGCGGGTCGAGGGCAGCCTTCTGATGCCCCCTAACACGATAAGAGCTTATGAGATGCATCACCTGCACCTGCTTGCTCTGGTGCTCGGAGTTAACAATTGCCTCGTTGCTTAGTTGAGGAGCATAGCGACTTCGACGACCGAGTGTTTTGAAATCACTCTGAATTTTCGCGTGGGAAACCTCGCTGCCGTTCTGCGCAGAAGGTAGAGAGGTGAAGAACTCGGACCACTGCGTTGGCACGGAATCCGGGTCGGCAAGAAAGGCTTCGTAGAGCGCTTCTACGTATTCAGAGTTGGCGCCGGAAAGGTGCCCCGTGCGCCAAAGCTGCTCCATCGGAATACCGACCGTGCTTTCGAATTTACTCATTCAACATCTTCCTTAATAGGCTGAGCTTGCGTGCCGTGCGAGTATTTTTATCTATACGCTTTGTTCGATTAGCATTGAGCGTATGTGGCCAATTGCCCGCGTAGGGTTGAGCC
>JAYOBL010000134.1:0-3676 GCA_038104835.1 Gammaproteobacteria bacterium
GCTCACTTTCTAGCTACTCGTCCCCTTATGCTTCTCCCGTTCTTTTGATGTATTCTTTCTCACCAACAAGCCCTCAAGGATCATGGAATTGAGCCGTAAGTGCAGGGCTCGAATTTCAATTAAGTGAGAACCTACCATGTCACACCTTCCTGCCGTCGAACTTGAGTGGCCCAAGGGCCTGAATGTCAACGCATCCGTAATTTGGCTCCACGGTCTCGGCGCCGACGGCAACGACTTTGCCCCTATTGTTCCCCAGCTTAATCTGCCGGCAGGTGTTGGTGTGCGGTTTATTTTTCCCCATGCGCCGTCTATCCCCGTCACGATCAACAATGGCTATGTCATGCCTGCCTGGTATGACATCAAATCGCTCGACGGGGGTCGTCACGTAGATACCGAGCAGATCGAGCAATCAGCGGGGTGGGTTCACGCTCTCATCGAGCGGGAGATCGAACGTGGCGTAGCGCCTGATCGCATTGTTATAGCGGGTTTCTCACAGGGCGGTGCGATCACCTATGAGGCAGCGCTGAGCTATCCAAAGCGGCTTGCAGGCATGATGCTGCTGTCGACGTATTTCCCCACCGCGCAGACGGTGAAGGTGGCGGCTGTGCAGGCGGGCCTGCCTGCGCTCATTTGCCACGGCAGCCTTGATCCGGTTGTTGTCGAAGGTATGGGTCTCGAGGGTAAAGCGCGCCTCGAGGCACTGGGCTTTGCGCCGGAATACAAGGCCTACCCGATGGAACATGCGGTGTGCCCACAGGAGATCGTGGATATAGGCGCGTGGCTATCGAAAGTGCTTGCGTAAGAAATGCGCACAAAGCCTTGACCTTAGAGCTAACTCTAAGGGTTATACTATCTCTCAAGTTGCGCAGACCCTGCGCTTTTACTGGGGAGGCTTTGATAAGAGATGAAGATCAGCCAATTAGCGGCACATTGCGGGCTGTCGGCTCATACGCTGCGTTTCTATGAGAAGAACGGGCTTATCGAGTCGAGCGAGCGCAGCCCTTCGGGTTACCGGCGCTACAGTGAAGCGGATATCCGCCGGGTCGAATTTGTAAAGACGGCGCGTGACGCGGGGTTTTCCTTAGATGAGATCGCGCAGTTGCTGTCTATTCGTCTGGATCGCGATCACCACACCTGCGAGGAAGTCACCTCGATTACTCGGCACAAACTAGAGTCAATCAATGCCAAGATTGCGCAGCTGGAAGAGATCCGACAGAGTCTTCAACTGCTGCTTAAAAGTTGCGATGGCGGTATGGACAGTGCCGTACATTGTTCGATTATCGAAGCGCTTGATGCCGGCAAAGTCCCCGTTGAGGAGGCAACTGCATGAGTAACTTACTGAGCATATTCTGGAATCTCGTAGTCGAAAGCGCGCCTTGGCTGCTGCTTGGCTATTTCATCGCGGGCGTCATTAAGCAGGTTATTCCGAGTGAGTGGGTGCAGAAGCAGCTCGCGAAGCCCGGGCTGCTATCTATTACTAAGGGCGCGTTGATCGGCGCGCCGCTGCCGCTTTGCAGCTGCGGAGTCATCCCCACGGCGCTTGCCGTGCGTAAGGCCGGCGCATCAAAGGGCGCGACGGCGTCGTTCCTCGTTGCTACGCCCGAGACTGGCGTCGACTCCATCGCGTTTTCCTACGCGATGCTAGGGCCTATTTTCGCCATCGCGCGACCAATTTCTGCGCTCATCAGCGCAGTCATCGCCGGCGTGTTAGTGCATAAGTTCGATACCGATGACGTGGTAGCAGAACCCGCGCCGGCCCCCAAGAGCTGCTGCAGCATGAGCAAACCCAACGCTGAGCCCGAGCCGCCAACCCTAGGCGAGCGCCTAGTGCAGGCTGTGCAATACGGCTACGGCCGTATGATCGCCGATACAGCGAAATGGCTTTTCATTGGCCTCACGGCCGCCGCGCTCGTCACCGCCTATGTCCCGCAGTCGTTCTTTTTGCAGTGGGGCGATGGTGTGATAGCCATGCTCATCATGGTGATCGTCGGCCTGCCCATGTACATCTGCGCTACGGCATCTACACCGGTGGCAGCGAGCTTCCTGTTTGCCGGACTCTCGCCGGGCGCAGCGCTGGTCTTTATGCTCACAGGCCCCGCTACGAACATTGCCACGATGGGCGTGATCAGAGAGCAGCTCGGAAATCGCTCTCTAGTCGCCTATCTGATTGGTGTGATTGCTACAGCAATCACTGCGGGACTCGTGCTTAACCAGCTGTATGGTGTATTCGGCTGGGAGCTCGAACTGGCGGCGATGAGCCACGGTGAGGAAACTGCGCTGTGGCGTCAGATCGCAGCCATAGCTCTGTCTTTACTAGTGGTTCGCGTGTGGGTAAACGACTTGCAAAATAAACTGCGACCAAAAACGCCGTCGATTAGTGCGGTAACTTAAAAGGGCCGGTTCATTCGAAACAAACGCATTGAACGGATTTCGTTATCGGTGACTAAGGCAGCTTGATAGCCGCGATTCTAACGCCTGCCGACAATCCTTTGATTCGTATCCAGTTCGAAAACGGTATCGGCGACCGAAGAAAGCTGCAAAAGGCAGTGCCTCGTAAGCCTCTCGAAATGCTGAACGAACCGCTCGACCTGCGCCTCGCTCATGAGCGCCGGCGCCGGACGAGATGATCTCGAGCTATGGGTGCGGAGGCGGGCCTCTTGTCGGATGCGCCAGTTCAGCACGCATTCAAAGTTTGGAGCCTCTAGGAAGAGCAGGCGATCCAGCTTGCTAAAAAGGCTCTGATAGTCTCCGGCGAGTTTTTCATTAACAAACCCTCGCCAGTGTCCGTCCTGGTCCTCTTCTTGCTCTAAGCTGTTGCATGCAGGAGCGAGCTCGCTAGCAGACTGCGGCGTGACGCCAAGACACCAGCCTTCGAAGATCAAGATGTCTGCAGCCGGGCGGTTATGGCGAGCAGGCAGCATGGGCCATTCCTTGCTAGGCAGTGGGTTATCGGTCGGTTTATCGAAGCGAGGTAGTGCGACACCACTCGAGCGATGGGTGTCACGCAGCGCGTCGAGGGTCTTAAGGGCGTGCCCGATGTCATGCGTGCCGGGTACGCCGCGGGTGGCTAAAAGTGGGTGTACTGTCGATGCAAGCTCTTCGCGCTGCCGCCTACTTAAGTAGAAATCGTCGAGCGATAGCCTTGCGACGACAAGACCCTGGTCCAACAGGAGTGTTTCAAGAAGTTCGCTCGCTGTGGATTTGCCGCTGCCTTGGCAGCCGCTTATCCCCAGTACAAATGGCGCAGAACCAATTGATTCATTGTGTTTAGATGCGACCACTAGCTCTTCGGCGAGTGGGACAAACCAGAGCTCGGCGTCGCCAGCATAGCTCTGAGGCAGAGCGTGAGAGTCGATAAAGCGCTGGATAACGTGTGTATGCATTGTGTAAATCGACCTTTATGTCTGCGCAGCGCGAGAAGTCTTTTACGAGCTTCGCTTCACGGCGTATCCTTAAGCAGATCTATAGATTACCTCACTGTGCAAGGTAAAAGCAGCAATATGAATTCCACACTAATCCCAGAAAGGCCATTACTCATCTCGCCTACTCTCGCCGCCACCATTGGGCTTGAAGAGACCGTGATGCTGCACGTGCTGGGAGAGCTCATTGCCATGCAACACGCCCTCGCAGAACCAAATGCCGACCAACAGCGATGGGTGGAGCTTGATCCTGATCA
>JAYOBL010000035.1:0-1142 GCA_038104835.1 Gammaproteobacteria bacterium
TCAGCTGCGACAGAAGAGCAAATTCATTCGCAAATCGCAGTCCCAAGCTCAAATTCGTAGGTTGTCACCGCTACAGTGGGACTATGTCATCGGTGCTGCAGAAAAAATGGCGGCAAACGACCCGGCTGTCCACGAACGCACGCTCTTTATCATGCAGGCCCTCTTCGCTATGTACTTGCGCATCTCAGAGCTTGTCGTCACCCCGCGCTGGACGCCGCAAATGGGGCATTTTCGCCAAGACGCCGAGGGCAACTGGTGGTTCCTAACCGTGGGCAAGGGCAATAAGGAGCGCGAGGTGTCGGTCAGCGATGCCATGCTCGGCGCTCTGCGGCGCTATCGGCGCTCTCGCGGCCTATCTGGGCTCCCCGCCATTGGCGATCCTGCGCCGCTGGTGCACAAAACCCGAGGCAGCGGGGGCATCACGAGTACTCGTCAGATTAGGCTCATAGTGCAGAAGTGTTTCGATGAGGCCGCCTACTCGCTGCGCAAAGAAGGGTTCACAGACGACGCCGATCGCCTTGGTGAAGCCACGGTCCACTGGCTGCGCCACACGGGTATCTCTGAGGACGTTAAGCATCGTCCCCGCGAGCATGTGCGTGACGATGCCGGCCATGGCTCAAGCGCGATAACTGACCGCTACATTGATGTGGAGCGCGCGGAACGCCACGCGAGCGCTCGGAATAAAGTCATCAAATAAGCTAGGGAACCGAGTGCAGCATTGGGCCGTAGTTCCTCAGGCGGACACATTTTGGGGAAATCTGGCAAATTGTGGCCGCTAGCCCTAGCACCTTCCTAAGGCGCCGGAATTGATCTAGTCTTAGGTCTCGGTTGAGCTTGATTAACGACTTCAGGAATTACATGATATTTATCTCATCAGCACGTTCGCGCCTACAGTTACGCCGATTTGATTTCGGTCTAGGTGTCGCCCTACTTCTTCCGCTGGCATTGTTTGCGGCCGAGCCGAGCATCGATCTAGAAGGCGGGCTTGACGCTAATGCGCTTTACTCTCCGCTTTCAGGTGAGGCCGTGTTTGCAGACGCCGCAATTGAGCTCGTTGAGCAGCTGGAGTCGAAACACTACGCGTCGGTTGATATCGACGACGGCTTCTCATCTATCGTGTTCGATAAATATCTAGACGCCTT
>JAYOBL010000035.1:1152-19622 GCA_038104835.1 Gammaproteobacteria bacterium
TGTGCAGCGCATTGCCCGTTACCGCTACACGCTAGACAACAGCCTCGCCGAGGGGGACCTCACTCCTGCGTATGATATTTACAATATTTATCATCAGCGGGTCATTGACCGTTTGGTCTACGCCATCGAGCGTATCGACAATGCTGTGCCAGCCATGGACTTTACTGTCGATGAGTACCTCATACTCGATCGCGAAGACGCGCCATTCGCACAGAGTAAGGCCGAGTTAGATGAGCTTTGGCGCAAGCGCGTGAAGAACAGCGTGCTAAGCCTTAAGCTGACCGGCGACACCAATGAAGAAATAGTCGAGAAGCTAGGCAAACGCTACCGCAATCAGCTGCGCCAGGTACTCAAAACCAATGGCAAGGACGTCTTCCAGGCCTACCTTTCAACCGTGGCTTCATCGGTAGATCCTCACACCTCTTATTTCTCTCCACGAGATTCAGAGAACTTCAACATGGGCCTGTCGCTGTCGCTGCAGGGCATTGGCGCGCAGCTGACTACGGAGGACGAATACACCAAGGTTGTTGAGCTCATCAAGGGCGGGCCCGCTGAGCGCGCTGCCGAGCTGCAAGAAGGAGACAAGATTATCGGCATAGGCCAGGGTATAGATGGCGAGATCAAAGACGTCGTGGGCATGCGACTGGACGACGTCGTTGCGCAGATTCGCGGTGAGAAAGACACGGTTGTAAGGCTCAGCGTGATCCCCGTTGATGCCGTATCCGAAAGCAGTGCGCGTGTAATCAGCATCACCCGCGACAACGTCAAGCTCGAAGATCAGTCGGCAAAGAAAGAAGTCATCGAGCTTAGCTACGCCGACCAAGACTATCGCATTGGCGTTATTAGCCTGCCTACTTTCTACTTCGATTTCGAGGCGGCCGCGCGCGGCGACGAAGACTTCAAGAGCTCAACTAGAGACGTCCGTAGGCTTCTCGAAGAGCTGAAAGAAGAATCAATCGACGCCGTAGTGGTTGACCTGCGCAACGATGGCGGCGGCAGCCTAAGCGAAGCTAATCAGCTCGTGGGGCTTTTCATTGAAACCGGCCCCACAGTACAAATTCGTTATTCAGACCTACGCAATGGGTTTACGCGCTCGTTTGGAGACAACGACCCTGATGTTGTTTATGACGGCCCCCTAGCCGTTCTCGTGAATCGTACCAGCGCCTCGGCCTCTGAGATTTTTGCCGGCGCCATTCAGGACTATCAGCGCGGCCTGGTACTTGGCGGCCAAACTTTTGGCAAGGGAACCGTGCAAGAAATTATTCCCATGTCCTACGGGCAAGTTAAACTCACGCGCTCCAAGTTCTACCGCATCTCTGGCGCAAGCACGCAGCACCGCGGCGTGATACCGGATATCGAATTCCCCGACTTTTACAATGCCTACGACGATATTGGCGAAAGTAGCCTCGACGGCGCCCTGCCTTGGGATACCGTAAGACCCGTCGAATACAGGGCTTACCACCCTGTGCAGGCGTATCTGCCAATGCTGCGGGAGCTACACGAAGCCCGAGCTGCAGAGTCTCCTGACTTCAATTACCTCAAAGATCAGATAGAACGCACCCGCGAGCTTAGAGAACGAGAACGCCTCTCTCTCAACGAAGAAATAGTTAAAACCGAGCGTGAAGCCGCAAAGCGAGTTGAGTTCGACGCCGAAAATCTGCGGCGCCAGCTCAAAGGCTTGCCGCTAAAAGAATGGATTGATGAGGACGAAGCCCAAGATGAGGAGGCAGTTGCGAGCACTGACGATACAGTAGCACCTGAAACTTCAGTCGACTCAGCTGAAACCGATTCGGAGGGCGATGTTATAACTGAACTAGCAGCGGCCGACGAAGAGGCTGAGGCAGAGGACGACGAGCCCGAGGAAATCGATCCGCTTCTACTCGAAAGCGGTCGCATTCTTGCGGACTTCATTAATCTGAGCAACGATGATCTGAGCGCCCGGTTCTAGGGCGCGTGAATACGCACCGCGATTACAACCGATTTAGGCCGGACATTAATCGACAGTTAGTTACACTGACATGATGTACAGATCTTGAGGTTGTGAGGGCACTAAACGCCCTATTGATCTGGATGAGACTAAAAGCCTCAGAACAAGGCTCTTAAAGAATAAAATGGCGGAGGAGGAGAGATTCGAACTCTCGGAAGGCTTTCACCTTCGCTGGTTTTCAAGACCAGTGCATTCAACCACTCTGCCACCCCTCCGCAGCAGGGACAGAATGTTACTACAATTTGCTGTGCAGTCAACCTACGTACTGCCAACTTGGGATTTTCTTAGTTGCCAGGCTATCGAGCTCGCTTGTTAAGACGTTGAAACCGGCCACCGTGATCGCTTTCTCCTAACCCTCATAGCACGCCCCGCTGTTGCCGCTAAGCCCTTGAAATCTGTTAGACTAGCCGCAGCTATTCAACGTAGTAGTCCACGGTGGGTTCATTTAATCACCATCAGATATAGACTGCTCCATTGAGCAGGACAAGCAAAACACGGCCAACCGATTTTCGAATCAATAAAGGAACGCAGTAATGAATGAGCTTAATCTGAATACAGCCCGCACCAGCCGCGCTACGGATAGTGCAGCCTCAGTCAACAAGGTCGTTCGCAACACCTACACCCTACTTTCCATGACGCTGTTCTTCAGCGCACTGTGCGCAGTCGCGACCATGGCCATGCAGCTAGGACAAGGCGCAGGGCTATTGATGATTATCGGCGGTTTCGTCATGTCCTTTGTCGTGCGCGCGACAGCCGAGTCAAGCAAGGGTCTTATTGCTGTGTTTGTTTTCGCCGGATTTATGGGCGGAGGGCTTGGCCCAATGCTGTCGGCCTATTTGATGGCCTACGCCAATGGCTCAGCGATTATTGCTCAGGCGTTGGGCGGCACTGGACTCATATTCCTCTCGCTGTCGGGCTATGCCCTAACTACTGGTCGCAACTTCAATTTCCTGGGCGGTTTCTTGGCCACGGGAATGATGGTCATGCTGGTGGCGATGATCGCGAATATCTTTTTACAGATTCCCGCGATGAGCCTCGCGATTTCTGCAGCGGTCATCATGCTCATGTCGGGTTTCATCCTGTTTGACACCAGCCGCATCATCAATGGTGGCGAGCGCAATTACATCATGGCCACGATCAGCCTCTATCTGAGCATCTTTAACCTCTTCATCCACCTCCTCAATCTAATCGCAGCCCTCACCGGCCGCGAATAAGGCTCGACCCTGTGCGCTACACACTGCTCATTTGTGCGGCGCCGCAGTCAGGCGAAGCGGCTGACTCAGCTTATCGCTTCGCCAAGGCTGCTCTAGCCTCGGGACATAGCATCGAGCGCCTCTTCTTTTACGGTGACGGAGCGCACAATGCCTCGCGCTTAACCGTCATGCCACAGGACGAACCCAACCTACCTGCGCGCTGGGACGCATTTATACGCGAACACCGCCTCGAATCCACCGCCTGTGTCTCTTCCGCTATTCGCCGCGGCGTGGTCGATGCCACCGAGTCCGCGCGCCACGAACTAGACGCTGTGAGCTGCTACGACAGCAGCGAGATCGGAGGGCTTGGACAACTGGTTGATGCGATGAGCCGCGCAGACCGCGTAGTGAGCTTCGGATGAGAGCGGCAAGGTGGATAGAACTTGACTGACGAGCCGCACAGCACTCTGACACTCATCGCGCGGCGTTCACCTTACGGGGAATCAGGCGCACGGGAAACCTTGGATATTGCCTTTGCTGCCGCGGTGTTCGATCGGCAGGTGCGCTACCTATTCATCGGTGACGGGGTGTGGCAGTTGAAAAAAGATTCCGATTCTTCCTCTGCTTTAGAGGCTTTCGGTAAGAAGCCGATGGGCTCCGCACTCGAAACACTCGAGCTATACGGTATTGATAGAGTCTACGCGTTGAGAACGTCGATAGACGAACGCGGGCTTTCTCCGGCCGAGCTGATCGACTGCGTCGAGATTATCGACGAGCCCGCTGTGCGCGAGTTACTCGCAGGCCCAGGACCTATAGTGAATCTCTAAGCGCCTAGCAGGTGACTTATTAGGGCGCTCCCAAAGCTGATCTCAGCACACTTAAGACGAAGGCTATGGCTAATTTACATCTCATCGCAAGCTCACCAAGTAAAACGAGGCTTGACGAGCTGCGCGCCACGATCTCACAGGCTGACGCCCTTCTGTTCATAGAAGACGGCGTTTACTTCGCCGCTACCAACGACATTTTGACGTCGCTTCCTACCCAAGAAATATTTTTCCTTAGCGATGATGCAGCCGCTCGCGGCATAGAACTCTCCGCTCGCGCTCTAGATTACGCGGGTTTCGTCGACCTCACAGTGCAGTATGAGCGCAGCGTGAGCTGGTATTAGTATGGTTGATAAGGCCGCTTCCACCATGCCGGCGTGCGACTCAGAAGGTTTTCTGAGAAACCTTGCGGATTGGAATGAATCCGTCGCCGCTCAGCTAGCACTGCAAGAGGGTGTTACGCTTACGGCCGCACATTGGGAAGTGATTTCGACGTTACGAAGCTTCTACGCGAAGCACAAAGTGTCGCCTGCAAATCGCGCGCTAGTGAGCCTAATCCGCAAGGAACATGACGCAGAGAAAGGACAAAGTCGTTACTTAATGGGTTTGTTCGGCGGTAGTCCAGCCAAGCTGTCGGCAAAGATCGCGGGTCTGCCCAAGCCAGAGAACTGCCTTTAGTTCCACACCTGCTGAGCGCGCCCCTAAGCCGATCAGGCAAGGCGATTACATAGCTAACACTAAGCTCTGAACTTTTAGGGCTAAGGTTCCGCGCTAAAAGAACTCTACTTTTAAACCCCTGTTTTCGACTTCGAACTGTGATTTCGCGGCTCTTGATCCGTACTCATCTATCCGCTCGCATCAATCTGCACCCATCAATCCCAAGACATCAATCCACGCGCCCCAATGTGAAACGAACTACTCGAACCAGTCTAGCCTATCGCGCAGCGCAACCACCCTGCCAATGATGATGAGCGTTGGTGGTTGAATATCATCTTCGCAAGCTTGCTCTACGATTGACTCCAGTGTGCCCACGCTGACCTTCTGATCCCTTGTCGTGCCCTGCTGAATAACGGCAACGGGCATGTCTTTCTCCATGCCGTGCGCGAGAAGTTCTTCGCAGATGATTGCCAGACCACTCAACCCCATGTAGAAAGCCAGGGTCTGCTGCTCCTGCGCTAAGAGCGACCAATTGAGCGGTACGCCGCCATCGCGAATGTGACCGGTTAGAAAACGCACCGACTGCGAGTAGTCACGATGAGTGAGCGGTATCCCCGCGTAAGTCGCACAGCCGGAAGCCGCCGTGATGCCGGGGACAACCTGAAAAGCGACGCCGGCCTCGGCGAGCTTTTCGATTTCCTCTCCACCGCGACCAAAAATAAACGGGTCTCCCCCTTTAAGCCGCAGAACCTTCTTGCCTTCTTTCGCAAGTCTCACCAGCATACTATTGAGATCTTCCTGCTGCACTGCATGGTCTGAACGCGCTTTACCTACAAAGACCTTGTCCGCATCGGGGCGCAGCTTGAGCAAGATAGCTTCGCTTACCAGCCGGTCCTAGAGCACTATGTCCGCTTTGTGCATTAAACGCAGGGCTTTGAGTGTCAGAAGTTCAGGGTCCCCAGGGCCGGCGCCAACGAGATAAACCTCGCCCTGCTCAGGACTCGGATTGTCAGCTTGCTTGAGTATTTTTTCGCGCGCTTCCTGCTCTTTACCCGAATAAACCAGCTCGGGAATATCGCCTTCGAGAATCTTTTCCCAGAATCTAGTGCGCTGGGAGAAGTCAGGGACTTTTTTCTTGATCGCGGCGCGAAGTTCTCTGAGCAATCCTGCCAGCCGGTCTACACGCGCAGGAAGAAGAGAGTCGATTAAGCCTTTAATCGAACGGGCCAGGATGGGAGACGCGCCTCCACTAGAAATAGCGACGAGAATCGGGCTTCTGTCTACTATCGCTGGCACGATAAACGTACATAGCTCCGGCTGGTCTACCACGTTGACGGGAATCCCGAGGGTTTGGGCATGCTCGCTGACGCGCGTGTTCACCTCAAGTGAATCAGTCGCCGCTATCACTAGCGTGGCCCCGCCGAGGCAGCAGGGTTGAAACTCTATTGGGCAAACAAGCGAGCCGCTTTGCTCGCAGAGTGTTTTCAGCGCGGCACAGAGATCGGGCGCAACTACATGGAGCCGCGCGCCAGCGCGAACGAGCAGCGTGGCTTTGCGCAGTGCGACTTCACCCCCGCCTACGACGACACAGCGTTTCCCTCTAACATCAAGAAACGCCGGCAGCCGTTCCATTAGCGCAGGCTCTCAACACCCGGCAGATAGGGCGCTAGCGCGCTCGGAATCGCTATGCTGCCGTCTTCCTGCTGATAATTCTCGAGTACAGCGACCAGCGTGCGCCCAACAGCAAGACCTGATCCATTGACCGTGTGCACCAACTCCGGCTTTCCGGTTTCCGGATTGCGCCAGCGCGCCTGCATTCGGCGGGCCTGAAAATCGGTAAAGCTGGAACAGGAAGAGATTTCTCGATAAGTGTTCTGCGAAGGCAGCCAAACCTCGAGGTCGTAGGTTTTCGCAGCGGAGAATCCGAGGTCTCCGCCGCACAGAAGCACTTTACGGTACGGCAACTCAAGCGCCTGCAAAATAGACTCCGCGTGCCCTGTGAGCTCCTCAAGAGCAGTTTCCGACTCGCTGGGCCTGACTATCTGAACCAGCTCAACTTTTTCGAACTGGTGCTGCCTAATCATTCCCTTCGTGTCGCGCCCATAGCTCCCTGCCTCTGAACGGAAACAGGGCGTGTGGCTAACGAGCTTAAGCGGCAGGTCTTTCGCCTCGAGTATGCTGTCGCGCACGATATTGGTTACGGGGACTTCGGCGGTAGGAATTAGGTAATACTCTTGCTCGCCCTGCAGCTTAAATAGATCTTCTTCAAACTTAGGCAGCTGCCCAGTGCCCTCTAGCGAGTCTTTGTTAACTAGGAAAGGAACATTGACCTCTTCGTATCCCGAGACCTGTGTGTGTTGATCTAGCATGAACTGCGCGAGTGCTCTGTGCAGCCGAGCCACCGCGCCGCGCATCACAACGAAGCGCGCACCTGTGAGTTTCGCACCGGTCTCAAATTCCAAGCCCTGCTCTAACGCTTCACCAATGTCCGCATGGTCGCGCACGGCAAAGCTGAACTCACGCGGCTCGCCCACACGCGCTATCTCAAGATTGGCGGTTTCGTCGGCGCCTGCAGGCACGCTGGCGTCGGGGGCATTGGGGATGCCTTTTACATAGTCAGTAAGCTGATCTTGCAGCTGCGATAAGCCGGCTTTTTTTTCTTCAAGCTCGGCGTTTATCGCTTCCATCGATGCCAGAATTTCGCTCGCATCCTCGCCTTTCGCCTTCGCCTGACCAATCAGCTTAGACCGCGACTTGCGCTCGTTCTGCAGAGACTCGGTTTGCAGCTGCAACTCTTTGCGCTGGGCATCCAGACTGGATAGCAGCTCGGTATCGAGTGAGAATTTTTTCTTCGCGAGCTGTTCGGCTAAGTCGTTCGCTTCAGCGCGCAGGCGCTTAGGATCTAGCATGGGGATACCTGTTTGGAATGCCTGTTGATAGTGACGTTAATAGTGGCGGTGAGAGTCAAACTAGCTCGCAGGGTACTCAAAAGAAGCTCTTTGTCAGCTGGTAACCGCAGAAGGTTGCAAGTAAACAAAGGCTCAGTGTCGCTGCGGCCAGTAAGAACGCGTCATTGTAATTGCCCTGCTGAAGTAACGAAAGCGTATCGAGCGAAAACGCTGAGTAAGTAGTGAAGGCGCCAAGAAATCCGGTCACGACAAAGAAACGCAGCGACTCAGGAGCGCCCTGCTCTACCAAGACCGTCGTGAGCGCACCGATACAAAATGAGCCCAGCAGATTAATACAGAAAGTAGCCCAAGCGGCACTCATACCAAACAGAGGCGTCAATGCGACACCAAGGCCGAATCTTGCGCAGGCTCCCAGTGCGCCGCCCAGTGCTACTGCAAGCCAGCTCATCGCGCCTTGACGCCTGTTGGACGCAGCACGCAGACCGCGCTAACGATAGTCATTGTTAATAACCTCGACCTCTGGCGGCGGCGTGAAATTAAACTCATCGTCTTCTATGCTCGGGTTGCTAACGAGGTTAGTAAATCGCCATACCGTACGCTGCCCGGATCGCTCGCTGAGCACTATGCTATCCAAAGCCTCTCCCACGAAGCCAATGTCGATCCGCGAATGCAGCGCCGCGGGATCGACGGGCTCCAAACGGAAATCTATGAGCTCTGCACTTGCCCCTTCCACCACGCTAATCCGGTAGTCCGTATCTAGGCCGGTCGAATCCCCCGCGAGCAGCCTTGCGGCGAAGCCAGAATCTTCAATACTCCAGGGTTCGATGACTACCTGCTCTAAGTCGGGCTGGTAGTTCCATAGCCATTCCCCATTGGTGACTAGCAGCTCGGGAAACGGGTCTAGGGTTTCCCACGAAAAACCGTTGGGTTTTTTCAGCAGCATGCGAATCGAAGAGGTCTCAAGCACACCGCCATCGGATTCGATGATTAGCTGTTCGACGTCCGCGCGTAGGCTTGAGAACGTATTCACCCGCTGGATGAGCCGCTGCGCTGCGTGCTCATCGGCCAGAGCGCTCGTGCCAAACAACGCCAGGGTCAAGATTGCGGCGTTCAAGCTAGATAATGATCTACGGCCAAGCATAATTTTCTAGCTCCTCGGTGGCGGCGGAGCGAGCACTTCGCGCTGACCGTTGCTACCCATCGGTGAAACGACTCCCGTGAGCTCCATGGTTTCGATCATGCGTGCGGCTCTGTTATATCCTATACGCAGCTTGCGCTGCACCGACGAGATGGAAGCCTTTCGGGTTTCGGTCACAAACGCCACTGCCTCATCGTAAAGCGCGTCGTCTTCTTCGCTGCCAGAATCTCCTTCGCCACCGCCCATGGCGCCGATATCAAGATCTTCACTGGCGCTAGTAATTGAGTCTATGTAGACCGGGGCCGCACGGGATTTCCAGTCGGCGACAACACGGTGCACCTCCTCGTCGCTGACGAATGCCCCGTGAACCCGTGTTGGCACCCCGCCGCCCGGCGGCAGAAATAACATATCACCGTGGCCGAGTAGCTGCTCGGCACCGCCCTCGCCTAAGATCGTGCGTGAATCAACCTTTGACTGCACCATAAATGACAGGCGGGTGGGGATATTCGCTTTGATAAGCCCCGTTAAGACATCAACCGAGGGGCGTTGAGTCGCTAGAACCAAATGGATGCCAGCCGCGCGCGCTTTTTGTGCGATGCGTGCGATAAGCTCCTCAACCTTTTTGCCCACGACCATCATCATGTCAGCGAGCTCATCTACAATCACCACAATGCTCGGCAGCGCTTCGAGCTCTTCGGGGCTTTGCTCTTCTTCAAGGAGCATGGGATCCGGCTTCCAGAGCGGGTCAAGTATTGGCTGTCCCGCTTTTTTCGCATCGACAACCTTTTTGTTATAGCCCGCAAGATTGCGCACGCCTAACGCCGACATAAGCTTATAACGACGCTCCATTTCTGCCACGCTCCAGCGCAGGCCGTTAGCAGCGTCTTTCATGTCGGTGATAACCGGCGTGAGTAGGTGCGGAATGCCGTCGTACACCGAGAGCTCGAGCATCTTCGGATCAATCATAATGATCCGGACCTGTTCGGGCGTCGATTTAAACAGCAGGCTTAAAATCATCGCATTAATGCCAACGGATTTACCCGAGCCGGTGGTGCCCGCAACTAGCAGGTGAGGCATTTTCGCCAGATCGACTATGACGGGTTTGCCGACAATATCGTGCCCTAATGCCATGCTTACGGGGGATAAGGCTTTGTCAAACTCCGGAGTTGAGAGCACCTGACTAAGCTGGATGATTTCGCGTTTCTCGTTCGGTATTTCTATACCGATAACGGTCTTGCCAGGAATTACCTCGACGATTCGCACAGACACGATTGCTAAAGACCGCGCGAGGTCCTTCGCAAGATTAGTTATGCGACTCACCTTAATGCCAGGCGCCGGCTGCACTTCGAACCGCGTAATGACGGGCCCTGGGTTTACCGCAGTGACCTCAATCTCTATGCCAAAGTCTTTTAACTTAAGCTCAAGCAAGCGAGACATCGCCTCGAGAGATTCCTTGGAAAAACCCGACTCGTTCGATTCTTGCCACGCATCGAGCAGGCCAATTTGAGGCAGTTCGCCTGTGGGAACATCGGCGAAAAGAGAGCCCTGCCTTTCCTTCTCTACCCTCTTACTGCGTTCGGGCTTTTTCGGCTTCTCGAGTTTAATAGTTGGCGGTGTGCGCTTTTTCTGCTTTTCAACGTGCACATCGATCGCTTTTTTGCGTGAGTTAATACGCTCTCGGGCAACCGCCGTTTCACGCCGTTTAGCGAGCCACACTCGGCTTTTATTCACCAAAAGATCGTAGGCGTAGAGACTTACATCACCAAGCCGATCCACGACCATGAGCCAAGAAATGTCAGCGGACACCGTGAGACCGAACAAAAAGATGGCAAAGAGGAAAAGCGTCGACCCCAGCATTGCCAGCACCGGCATGAGGAGATCGAGGACGAGTGTGCCTAAAATCCCGCCCGCCGACGGCAGTGCGCCACTGCTCTGTATATGCAGCGCAGCCAGCCCGCAGGCAGCGATCATGAGCAACACGAAGCCTAGAAGCTTGAGCGCCACTAGCTGCCACACCCACGGGCTCTGACCCGTTCCATTCTCGTCTTCGTGTGCTCGCAAAGCGCGGAAAAGCTTGTAGAGCAGGAACAAGGGGAGCGTATAAGCGAGCCCGCCGAAAGCCTGCAGCAGCACATCCGCAAGCCATGCACCCCAAGCTCCGATCGCATTATTGATCTCTTCACCGCTTCCGCCCGTTGACCAACTAGGATCCGCGGGCGAATAGGTCGCCAGCGCGATCATTAAGATGAGCGCGCTAAGCAAATAGATGATTAGCAGGCCCTCGTTAGCTAGGCGCTGCAATAGCTGCGAGACGGCTGAGGCTTCGCTATTCTCGACGCTGGGTTTAGTGGGCATAAATTAGTCTTTTATTTCAGGTTCTTAAGATATTTTCTTAAGCTAAGTGCGTAGCATAGCTTAACGGAGCTGCGGGCAAAACCTTCCCGCTAAAGGTTTAACGGTAAAATTCATTGAAAATTGAGTAGAATAGTCGCCCTAACTAGCTCGCAACGACCACAGAGCGCAGCTCGCTGCGCATAGATTTAGGATATTTCATGACAGACACACAGCACCACGGCCTAGTGATATTAGGTTCAGGCCCTGCCGGCTACACCGCCGCGATTTACGCAGCACGCGCTAACCTCAAGCCCGTAGTGATTACAGGAATGGTTCAAGGCGGACAGCTTACTACCACTACCGACGTCGACAACTGGCCCGGCGATGTAGAAGGCCTGCAAGGGCCCGCGCTCATGCAGCGCATGCTCGAACATGCCGAGCGCTTCGATACTCAGGTACTCTTCGACCAAATCAACGCGGTCGATCTCAGCAAGCGCCCTTTCACGCTAACCGGCGATATGGGCAGCTATACCTGCGACGCGCTAATCATCGCCACCGGCGCATCCGCGCAGTATCTCGGCCTCGAATCTGAAACCGCATTCATGGGCAAAGGTGTAAGCGCCTGTGCGACCTGCGACGGATTCTTTTACCGAGACAAGCCAGTCGTTGTGGTTGGAGGCGGCAATACGGCCGTTGAAGAGGCGCTTTACCTTGCCAATATTTGCTCACACGTCACGCTTGTGCACCGCCGCGACTCACTCCGAGCAGAAAAAATTCTTCAGCAAAAACTCTTCGATCGCGAAGCAGAGGGCAAAGTGAGCATCGAATGGAATAACAACCTCGATGAAGTCTTGGGCGACGACAGCGGCGTGACAGGGGTGAGACTGCGGGACAACGATGGCGCAACCAAAGAGCTCGCTGTAGACGGCGTATTCATCGCCATTGGTCACGTGCCGAACTCAGAAATTTTCGCTGGCCAGTTAGAAATGAAAAACGGCTATGTCGTGGTCAATACCGGCATCTCGGGCAATGCAACGCAGACCAGTGTGCCGGGCGTTTTCGCAGCGGGTGATATCGCCGATCAGGTTTACCGTCAGGCGGTAACCAGCGCAGGATTTGGCTGCATGGCAGCGCTCGATGCCGAACGCTTCCTAGACGAATAGCGCTGCCAAAGCCGAATTGATGGAACTCCCATGGTTGGAAAACCTAGACGGGCGATTCCCGCCGGTCCACCGCGCATTAGAAGAGCCTAACGGCCTGTTGTGCGCAGGTGGGACCTTAAGCCCCCCTACTCTTTTGGAGGCCTACAGGAATGGAATTTTCCCTTGGTTCGACGACGATCAGCCCGTCCTCTGGTGGTCACCCGACCCGAGGATGATTCTGCGGGTCGAGGACTTTACGCCCTCGCGCAGCTTGCGCAAAACCCTGAAGCGCGAAACTTTTGAATTCAAACTTGATGCGCAGTTTAAGCAGGTAATGCGCTGTTGCGCCGCTCCGAGAGGGCATGAGAACGGGACCTGGATAACCCCTGACATGCTAGCGGCGTACGCGCAGCTGCACGAAATAGGCTACGCTCATTCTATGGAGGCCTATCGAGACGGAGAGCTAGTCGGCGGCTTGTATGGCGTGGCGATTGGCAGGCAGTTCTTTGGCGAGTCCATGTTTTCGCGGGCAGATAATGCCTCCAAGGCAGCGCTCACCGTACTCATAGCACAGCTGAAACGCTGGGCTTTCGAAGTCATAGATTGCCAAGTGACTAATCCCCACCTCGTCTCTCTGGGCGCCGAAGAGATTAGCAGGGCCGCGTTCGTCAGGCAGATCACACAGGCTTGCGCGGCGCCAAGCAACCCAGGAATCTGGTGCTTAGACGACGACCTGCGAAGCGGCAGTGGCGCGCTGGAAGAGCTCAGTGCGGATAATCCCTCTGCTTGCGAGCCGATGCTGCCTAGCAGCGCAAAGTAACGAGCAGCCATGACTAAAGATCGCTCTAATGACGCCACTAATGCCAATGCCGCCTCTGGTCAATCGCTAAGGCTATTTCGTACACCCCCCCACGCCTGCAGCTATTTAGAAGGCCAATCTGCAAACACCGTCTATCTGGACCCTGAAATCCCCCCAACGAGGGGGGTTCTCAGTTTACTCAACGAGGTGGGCTACAGGCGCAGCGGAGCCAATATCTATCGACCCGACTGTGACGACTGCTCAGCCTGTCTTTCTGTCAGGATTCCGGTGAGCGACTTTGTGCAAGGACGGCGCTTTCGACGCGTGCAACGCAAGAACAGTGAGCTTTCCGTAAGGCAGATCGATGAAGAGATTGCGGGCGCTGAGGCAAGGTCGCTCTATCAGCGGTACATCGCAAGCCGACACGACGATGGGGACATGTATCCGGCTGACGATGCTCAGTACGATTCATTCATTCTCGACGCCTCCGATGCCACTACCTATTTCGGCTTCTACGACGACCAACGCCTGCTAGCCGTGACTGTTTGCGACGTGTTGAGCACTGGCCTGTCTGCCGTTTACACCTTTTTTGAACCTAGCGAGGCGAAGCGCTCACTCGGCACTTTTGCGGTGCTCTCGCTTATCCAAATAGCACGCGAGATGGGGCTTGCGTATGTCTTCCTAGGCTACTGGGTAAAGGGCTGTAGTAAGATGGAATACAAGATCGATTACCGACCGATTGAGCTGTTCCAAGATAAAAAATGGGTGCGGCTAAACTAGCGAATAGAGCCCAGGCATAGCCCGTGCCGACTGGCTTTACTGCCTGAAATAATGCACAATGCGGCGCAATTTCCGCAGAGAGGCCTACTAATGGCGAAAGAAGATCAAATAGAAATGGAAGGCGAAGTCGTCGACACGCTTCCCAATACAATGTTCCGTGTTCAACTAGAGAACGGGCACATTGTCACCGCGCACATCTCTGGCAAGATGCGTAAGAACTACATCCGTATTCTCACCGGCGACCAAGTGCGAGTAGAACTCACGCCCTACGACCTTACTAAGGGCCGCATTACCTATCGCGCCCGCTAGTCATTCCTCCCTTCGAAAGCGCGCTAATAAGCACTCAAGTCAGACCGCTAATTGATTAGCGGTTTTCTCAGGCCGCTCGTTTGACCTTCCCCGATTAGCTGATGCGCAATCCCAGCGCAGACGTGCATGAGCGGAAGTTTTGCTGCGCAGAGGTCTGCGATTGACATAGCCTCGGCCCCGCACGGCGAGATCGCTTGATCTAAGCGGGCGTTTTTTGCCCCTCGCGATCGCCCTTTTTATGCCCCGCTTGCTGTTCTTTTTGCTGACCTTGCTCCGAGCCGGCTAATTTAGCCTTGGCTGCTGGCGATCTATCGCCTGCGGCTTTACCAGATTTTTGCGGCGACGTTTCAATCTTGATATCACCGCTCACTCCACCCTCGGCCTTTACCGTCACCTGGCCGCCATTTTTCAGCTCACCGAACAACAGTGCCTCCGCCATTGCCTTCTTCAGTTTGTCTTGAATCAAACGAGCCATAGGGCGCGCTCCCATTGATTCGCTATACCCGTGAGAAACGAACCAATCGACAGCGCTGTCTTCTAGATGCAGCTGCACGTCTTTCTTATCGAGTTGCACCTGAAGCTCAACAATAAATTTGTCGACGACCGTTTTAATAGTCTCAACGGTTAAATTACCGAATTGAATAATGCTATCCAAGCGATTACGGAACTCCGGGCTAAAGCCCTTCTTGATAACCTCCATACCATCACTTGAATGATCTTGCTCCGTGAAACCAATCGACGCTCTAGCCATTTCCTGCGCGCCCGCATTAGTGGTCATGATCAAGATGACATTGCGGAAGTCTGCATGCCTGCCATTGTTGTCAGTGAGCGTTCCGTGGTCCATGACCTGCAGCAGAAGATTGAAAACGTCCGGATGTGCTTTCTCAATTTCATCCAATAGCACCACGCAGTGCGGCGACTTAGACACCGCTTCGGTGAGCAGACCGCCCTGATCGAATCCCACGTAGCCCGGCGGCGCTCCGATAAGCCGCGACACCGTGTGTCTTTCCATATACTCCGACATATCGAAGCGCAGCAGTTCTATGCCTAGTATTTTGGCGAGCTGCTTGCTGACCTCTGTCTTACCAACGCCCGTAGGACCTGCAAACAGGAAAGAGCCGATCGGCTTATCTTCTGCCCCAAGGCCCGCGCGTGAGAGCTTGATCGCTGTCGACAGAGCAGAAATCGCCTCGTCTTGGCCAAACACAACCATCTTCAAGTTAGACTCTAGGCTGCGCAGCGCCTCCATGTCGGTTGTGGATACCTGCTTTGGCGGAATTTTCGCAATCGCCGCGACAACGCGCTCCATATCCACCGGCTGAATCAACTTCTTACGCTTACTCGGTGGCTGCAAACGCTGATAGGCGCCCGCTTCGTCCATGACGTCTATAGCCTTGTCGGGCATAAAGCGGTCGTTGATATAGCGACTCGCCAACTCGCTCGCGGCCTGAAGGGACTTATCACTGTAGCGCAGCTCATGGTGCGCTTCGAAGCGGCTTTTCAGTCCCTTAAGAATCTTATAAGTGGTTTCAATGTCTGGCTCATCTACATCCACTTTCTGGAACCGCCTAGAGAGCGCTCGGTCTTTTTCAAAAATACCGCGATACTCTTGATAAGTCGTGGAGCCAATGCAGCGCATCTGCCCTGTAGTAAGAGCCGGCTTGAGCAGGTTGGAGGCGTCCATTACCCCACCGGACGCCGCGCCTGCGCCGATGATCATGTGAATCTCGTCTATAAAGAGTACCGCCTGCTCGTCGTCGCGCAGTTCGTTGAGCAGCGCTTTGAAACGCTTCTCAAAATCCCCTCTATACTTTGTGCCCGCTAATAAAGCGCCAAGGTCAAGCGAGTAGATGACGCTATCTTTAAGAACTTCTGGCACCTGTTCGTCTACGATGCGCTTCGCAAGACCTTCGGCTACCGCTGTCTTACCGACTCCTGACTCGCCCACCAGAAGTGGGTTATTTTTGCGTCGCCGCGACAGCACTTGCACAACCCGAGTCACTTCCTCATCGCGGCCGACAAGCGGATCTATCCGTCCCGCAGCTGCCTCGACATTAAGATTCGTCGCATAGCTGTCCAGTGCGCCTTTGCCCTGTTCTGATTCCGAGGCCTGTTCGCCCTGCTGCTCCTGATCTGTATTTTCAGACGCTTCGGAGCCGAGCTTCGAAATACCGTGAGTGATGAAATTCACCACATTGATGCGAGCGATATCCTGCTCTTCGAGCGCGAATACCGCGTGACTCTGCTGCTCACTAAAAATGGCAACAAGTACATTAGCGCCGCAGACTTCGCGCTTACCCGAGGACTGCACGTGAAATACCGCGCGCTGTAATAGCCTCTGGAAGCCAAGCGTAGGCTGCGTTTCGCGATCCTCATCCTCTTCCGGAATAAGTGGTGTGTTGGCTTCTATATAGCGATTGAGTTCGTCGGCAAGCTTGGGGAAATCGCAGCCGCAGGCGCGCAGCACCTCCTGCGCAGATTCATTCTCCAGCAGTGCAAGCAGCAAATGTTCAACAGTCATAAACTCATGGCGCTTTTCGCGAGCAGAGCGAAAAGCAAGATTAAGGGTCGCTTCCAAATCTTTACTTATCATAGTGCTTCCTTGTTGCTCGGGTTTGCCTGAATGTGTTCACTCAAGCGGTTAATCTTTTGGCCTCGCCCTACAAGGCAACGGCTTCGGTTTCAGACCTCGTCTTCCTCGACAGCGCACAGCAGCGGTTGCTCGCACTCGGCGGAATACTGATTAACCTGTTCAGCCTTAGTCTCGGCTACATCCTTGCTGAAGACCCCACACACGCCTTTACCCTCAGTATGGACCTTCAGCATGACACGCGTCGCGGTCTCCGCGTTCATGCCGAAGAATGCGCGCAGTACCTCAACGACGAACTCCATAGGCGTGTAGTCATCGTTTAACAGGACAACCTTGTAAAGCGGCGGCCGCTTGAGCGCAGGCTTGCTGGCTTCGGTGGCGATACCAATGGCGCCATCGTTGCCGTCTTCTTGTCCTGAAGACATTCTAATTTGCTGTGTGGGAGCTAAAAGCGGAGCTTCCCGCTTTGTCGATTCATTCATGTGCTATTGCTGTGCTCGTCTATGGGTTTAGGGCTTACAGGATCGGAGTCTAACATTTAGGCTTTCATGGGTATGCATTACGCCCTGCTTTGGTGGCACGATCATTAGCAAATTGCAGGTTGAAATCTTGCGCGGTTCGGGCGAGTATGAGCGAAGTCACATTAAGTGACAAAAAATAACAATAAATAATAAAAGCTACGGGAGACTGCTATGAGCAAGGGTCAAGTTAAGTGGTTTAATAATGCGAAAGGTTTCGGCTTCATCCTGCCGGAAGAGGGTGGCGCGGATCTCTTCGCACACTACTCGTCTATAGGTATGGAAGGCTACAAAACCTTGAAAGCAGGCCAGCAGGTGACCTTCGACTTAGTCGATGGGCCCAAAGGGCCACACGCCGCGAATATCATGTTAGCTGAAGGCGAGCTTGCACTACTTCAGGAAGACCAGCTGGCGAGTGACACCTCCAGCCAAGAGAGTCCTCACTCTGAACACGCAAACAGCGACACGGAGCAAGTGGCTGCCAGTCAGTCCTACGGCTAAGCATTGCTGCATGCACTAGCACCAAAGGTAGACTTTGGCCAAGATTGTCCTCTTCAATAAACCCTTCGGTGTGCACTCCCAATTCTCTGGCGACGATCCCGCCACTACGCTAGCCGCGTTCATCGAAGAGAGCGATGTTTACCCTGCAGGCCGTTTAGATCGAGATTCCGAGGGGCTTCTCGTGCTCACCGACGATGGCCCTCTGCAGCACCTCATAAGCCATCCGCGCCACGACAAAATCAAACGCTATCTTGTTCAGGTCGAGGGCACTATCGACCAAACAGCGATTGCTCGTCTAGAAAACGGCGTTAAGCTCAAAGATGGCCCAACCAAGCCCGCAGAAGCTCGAATCATAGGCGAACCTGAGCTCTGGGAAAGGGAGCCGCCCATTAGAACCCGAGCTTCTATTCCAACAAGTTGGCTCGAGCTCGCCATTAGCGAAGGCCGGAATCGGCAGGTAAGGAGAATGACGGCGGCCGTGGGCTACCCTACTCTCAGGTTGGTCCGAACTAGCGTCGGGGAATGGCAGCTTGGCGAGCTACAGCCGGGGGAAGCCAAAATTATGGAAGTGCCAAGTCCGCGGCCTAGTCCCAGCGCCTCAGTGCATCCGCGTCGCTCTCGCGGCTCTCGATCCACTCCGAGTGGTCGCCGCTCGCCTGCTTCTTCCAGAAGGGGGCGCGGCTTTTAAGATAGTCCATCATGAACTCCGCCGCGGCGAAGGCCTCGCCCCTGTGCGCGCTCGCCGCAATCACCAGCACTATCTGATCCTGCGCAGCGAGGCAGCCAACC
>JAYOBL010000036.1:0-12807 GCA_038104835.1 Gammaproteobacteria bacterium
AAGGCTGGGAGTGAGCGGCTCGTATAGGCGAGCAGGTCGCCAACCGTTATGTCCACGCTGCCGCTTAGCAGGGACAGCAGGAGGGCGGCGATAGCGGTCAGGCATGCGCACAGTAGGAGGCGGAGGACTTGATAGTTAGACACTTAAGGCTCGCGGCTTATGAATGCCGGTCGGCGTTGTGGGTCGTGCAGGCCGTGCAGGCTGTGCAGGGGATTCCATGCTGAGCGTCCAGTTATAACTCGCCGAGCACCAACGGTGGCGCTTGCGCGGAGCGATGATGGTAACATCACAGGCCTAACAGGACTATGATGCGCCCGCTGTGTCGAGCGTGGCGCCACGGTACAGAGGAGAGACTTCAATGCCGACATTCGATATCGTTTCAGAGGTTGACGTGCATGAGGTGCGCAACGCCGTTGAGCAATCAAACAAGGAAGTAGGAACTCGCTTTGATTTTAAAGGAGTCGATGCCAAATTCGAACTCGCTAGCGAAACGCAGGTCACTCTGACAGCCGAGGCAGATTTTCAACTGCAGCAGATGATGGAGATCCTGCGCGGCAAACTAGTCAAGCGTAATGTCGATGTGAAGAGCCTAAGCGAGGGCGAGGTGCAGCTGAGCGGCCAACGCGCAACGCTCGAGGTAAAGATTCAGCAGGGAATAGAGTCGGACATCGCGCGTAAACTGGTGAAGCAGATCAAAGATAAGAAGCTCAAGGTTCAAACGGCGATTCAGGGTGAGAAGCTGCGTGTGACCGGAAAGAAGCGCGACGATCTGCAAACGGTCATCGCCTTCCTGCGCGAACTTCCGCTGGATATCCCTCTGCAATTTAATAATTTCCGGGATTAAGCTTGCAGGCTTCCTCCGCCAGTCCCCAGTCCCTGCGTCAAACTCTCGCACAGCTTAGGGATAAGCGTTTCATCGCCATTCTGCTATTTGGCTTTTGCAGCGGCTTTCCCTGGGTGCTCCACGGCTCTGTGCTCACGCTGTGGTTGCAGGAGTCAGGGCTGTCTCGCTCTGCGATCGGCTTTTTTGGCGTGATTGCCACGGTCTATGCGGTCAACTGGCTATGGGCTCCTTTCGTAGATCGTGTCCCGTTGCCGTTCTTGTCGAAGAGGCTAGGGCAGCGCCGATCGTGGATTATGCTTTGCCTCGCCTTGATGACGCTGCTAGTGATCGGTCTGGCGACAAGCGACCCCTCGGTTAGTCTGCTGCGAATCAGTCTGCTCGCGCTGGGCATTGCCATCCTCTCGGCGACTTTAGATATCAGTGTTGATGCCTATCGCATCACTCTTTTTAGTCGTGAAGAGATGGATGCGAAAATGCCCTTCGCTGCGGCGAGCAGCACGGCGGGTTGGTGGGCGGGCTATGGATTCATTGGTGGCGCCTTTGCTATTGGCTTAGGGGGCGAGACGCTAGGGATGCCCTGGAATCAAGTCTATGGAATCCTTGCCGGTCTCATCCTGCTGCTAATGTGCCTGGTGCCTTTGACTCCTCGGCCACTCAGTGAAGCGGCAGAGCTGGCTAGGGCGAAGGCCGAGCACAAGCGATCAGCCGATGCCCTGCAATGGCTGCGGCTAACGGTGGTGGATCCTTTTGCGGAGTTCTTTCGCCGCTGCGGCTTTCAGCTCGCTTTCTCCATCCTGTTATTTCTACTTCTATTCCGCTTGGGCGAGGCTATGCTGGGCAGAATGTCGCTGGTCTTCTACGTTGAAGTAGGTTTCAGCCGCGACGAGATCAGCCTCTATCAGCAGTTTTTCGGAGGCTTGGTTACCGTTGCTTTCTCGCTCGTCGGCGCTGTGGTGAATACGCGCTTCGGTGTTATTCGCGGCCTGTTTGTAGCCGGTGTGGCGATGGCCGCCGCTAATCTGCTTTTCGCCCTCATTGCCGTTGTGGGCGCAAACGTGAACCTGCTGATGCTGGCTCTGTTTGTCGATAATTTCTTTCAGGCCTTCGCAACCGTCGCCTTCGTGTCTTTTATTTCCTATTTCACTAGTCGCACCTATACCGGCACGCAGTACGCTCTATTGGCCTCCATCTCCAACTTCGGCCGCACCACACTGGCAGCCGGTAGCGGCTTCATCATCGATGCGCTGGGAGGCGACTGGGCGAGCTTTTTCGTACTGACTACGTTTATGGTCGTACCCGGACTCGCGCTGCTCGTGTGGGTGGGCCGGCTGCTGCCAGCCTATGGTGCGCAGCAGTCCCAGCCGTAGCGCCGCAAGCTAATCTTGCCCTTGATGAAAATGATGCCTTCTTTCTCAAGCCGCGATTTCTGCTGTTCGTAGCTGCGGCTGCCGACTGGCAGGGAGAGTCGCCCCTGGGCATTGCAGACCCTGTGCCACGGCAGTGAGGTGGGGTGTGGGAGATTTTTGAGCGTATGGCCAACTAGGCGCGCGCGGCCCGGAAGGCCGGCTAGGCTCGCGATCTGGCCATAGCTTGCAACGCGCCCAGTGGGAATCTGATGAACAATCTGCCAAATGCGCTCCTGCGGACTCAGGGGGTCGTTGTTGTCTATCACGTCGCTGCCTTTGGCGAAGGGTTAGATGCATCGCTGCGCTGCTCACGCGCGGGGTGCGCGGCGCTTAAGATCGCGTAGAATGAAAGCCCTGTCCAGTCTAACTAGGAGACCCCGTGCGCTTTCTCTTTTTGTTTTTTATCGCCATCCCCCTTGTCGAAATGCTTCTGTTGTTCGAGGTAAGCGATCGTATTGGCGGGCTATCAACCCTGGGGCTGGTCGTGGCGACTGCGGTGATTGGCGTGCAGGTTCTGAAACAGCAGGGCATTGCGACGCTAACACGGGCGAATGCTCGGCTTAGCTCCGGTGAACTGCCCGCTACCGAGATCGTCGAGGGAATGCTGCTTGCCGCAGCTGGAGCGCTCCTGCTGACTCCCGGATTTATCACCGATACGCTGGGCTTCGTCTTCCTGACCGGCCCCCTTCGCCGCCTCATCGCCGCAAGGCTCGTGCGTAGTGGCATGGTCGCGCAAGCGGGTTCCTCTGCAGGCGGCGGGTTCCGCACCTTCACCACTTTCTCAGGTGGAATGGGCTCAGGCGGAGCGGGCTTCGATCCGCGGCGAGAGGGCGCCCCGAACCCGCGGGGCCCGCGTGAGCGAGGCGAGATCATTGAAGGCGAAGTGGTAGAGGATGAAAAATCATTAAAAACAGATAATAAGGAGCACTAATTAATTATAATTACCACTATTTATTTGCAGCGAGGCGGCTCGAAATTGCGCAAGCCGCGGCCCACCCTTTGCGCCAAACTATTTTCTGCGCCAGCCATTGAATAATTAGCGAACAACCCCACATTTGAGCCATCGACTCGGCGGGTGCGGATTTGCACTCGCACACAGTGCGACATCGCGTGCGAGGAAGTGAAGCGACTCCTCGCCGCTTAGGTTCTAGAAATCTGATCATACTATTCAGGAGTGAGTAAGAAGATGAACATTCGTCCATTGCAGGATCGCGTTGTGGTCCGACGCACAGAAGAAGAAACAACTAGCGCAGGCGGCATCGTGCTGCCCGGTTCAGCGACCGAGAAGCCCGCTCAGGGTGAGGTGTTGGCGGTAGGGCCTGGCAAGCGCTTGGAAAGTGGCGAGACGCAGCCGGTAGACGTAAAGGTCGGTGACACAGTGGTGTTTGGCAAATACGCCAGCAACACCGTGAAGATCGGCGACGAGGAACTGCTCATTCTCGGCGAAAGCGAAATCTACGGCGTGATCGAAGCTTAGGCATCGCCAACTCAAATGACGAGCGAGTCTGTGCCCAGCGCAGCTCGATTCAAGACATTCAGTTAGATAGTTAGAAAGGACAATTCATCATGGCTAAAGAAGTAAAATTTGGCGATTCAGCACGACAGCGCCTCTTAGGCGGCGTGAACATACTTGCGGACGCGGTGAAAGTTACCCTCGGCCCTAAAGGCCGCAATGTAATCCTCGACAAGTCCTTCGGTGCTCCAACCGTAACTAAGGACGGCGTCTCAGTTGCAAAAGAGATCGAACTCGAAGACCGCTTCGAGAACATGGGCGCGCAAATGGTTAAGGAAGTCGCTTCGCAGACCTCCGACGTTGCGGGCGACGGAACAACAACGGCTACTGTGCTCGCGCAGTCTATCCTCAATGAGGGTCTGAAATCGGTGGCTGCGGGTATGAACCCGATGGACCTTAAGCGCGGTGTCGACAAGGCAGTCGCAGCGCTGGTTGAAGAAGTAGGTAAGCTGTCAACGCCCTGCACTGACTCTAAAGCTATCGCGCAGGTGGGCACTATTTCCGCCAACTCCGACGAGGAAGTAGGAAGGATCATTGCCGAGGCGATGGATAAGGTTGGCAAAGAAGGTGTGATCACTGTTGAAGACGGCTCGGGACTCGAGAATGAGCTAGACGTGGTTGAGGGTATGCAGTTCGACCGCGGTTACCTGTCTGCCTACTTCATTAACAATCAAGAGAGCATGATGGTTGACCTCGAAAACCCTCTTATTCTCCTCGTTGATAAGAAGATCTCTAATATCCGTGACATGCTTGGACTGCTGGAAGGCGTGGCCAAATCGGGCCGCCCACTGCTTGTTATCGCAGAAGACGTAGAAGGCGAAGCGCTGGCCACACTGGTTGTGAATAATATGCGCGGCATCGTGAAGGTGGCGGCAGTTAAGGCGCCTGGGTTTGGTGATCGTCGTAAGGCGATGCTTGAGGATATCGCGATTCTCACCGGAGGCACTGTGATTTCCGAGGAAGTCGGCCTCAACGTTGAGGGCGCGACGGTCGAAGACCTCGGCTCAGCCAAGCGTGTTCAGGTGACTAAAGAGAATACGACGATCATCGACGGCTCCGGCGATGTGAAGGCCATCGAAGGCCGCGTTGGGCAGATACGCGCACAGATCGAAGAAACCTCTTCCGACTACGACCGCGAGAAGCTGCAGGAACGCGTAGCTAAGCTCGCAGGTGGCGTAGCTGTTATCAAGGTGGGCGCCGGCACCGAAATCGAGATGAAAGAGAAGAAGGCTCGCGTCGAAGACGCGTTGCACTCGACTCGCGCTGCGGTTGAAGAAGGTGTTGTTCCTGGAGGTGGCGTGGCCCTGGTGCGTGCTCTGCAGGCGGTAACGGGCCTGAAGGGAGACAACGAAGATCAAGACGTAGGCATAAGCCTGCTACTTAAAGCGGTGACTGCGCCACTGCGTCAGATTGTGAGCAATGCCGGTGGCGAAGGCTCTGTAGTGCTGGACAAAGTGGCCAGCGGAGAGGGTAACTTCGGCTTCAATGCGGCTACCGGTGAGTATGGCGACATGCTTGAGATGGGCATCCTCGATCCCGCTAAGGTGACTCGTACGGCGATCCAAGCTGCCGGCTCAGTGGCTGGTCTCATGATCACGACCGAAGCGATGGTTACCGACGCCCCTGAAGAGAAGGGTGCGGCTCCTGCAATGCCAGATATGGGCGGCATGGGCGGAATGGGTGGCATGGGCGGCATGATGTAAGTCCTGCGCCCCAGACCGCCAAGCCTCACAGCCTGGCGGTCGAAAACCAAAAAGCCCGCGAAATTACTTTCGCGGGCTTTTTTATTGGGCGTGTCTCCGAGGAGAAACGGAGCGCTTACTTATGCGCCAAGATTTGCGTTAGCGAAATCCCAGTTTACGAGGTTGTCGAGGAAAGAGGCTAAGAAGTCCGGGCGACGGTTTTGGAAATCTAGATAGTAGGCATGCTCCCAAACGTCTGCGACTAGCAAGGGCTTGGCGCCGGCGGTGAGCGGTGTCTCAGCATTGGCGGTCTTGACGATGGCGAGCTTGCCGTCCTGCTCTACTAGCCACACCCAGCCGCTGCCAAACTGGCCCACGCCGCCGGCAACAAACTGGGCCTTAAACTCGTCGTAGCTGCCGAAGTCTGCCTCAATGCGCGCCGCGATCGCGCCAGTGGGGGCGCCGCCACCGTTTGGGCTGAGGCTGCTCCAGAAGAAGCTATGGTTGTAGTGCTGGCCAACATTGTTGAATAGAGGGCCGCCGACCTTGGCTGTGTCGTGTACGAGCTGTTCGAGATCGCTGCCTTCGATGCCGGCGTCTGCGAGGAGTTCATTGCCTTTCACTACGTAGGCGTTGTGGTGTTTGCCGTGGTGAAAGTCTAGCGTTTCTGCGGACATATGTGGCGCGAGGGCGTCTTTCGCAAAAGGCAGTTCTGGAAGTTGTAAGCTCATGGTGCTGTCGTTGCTCCTTGGGTTGGTGATGGATGTCGTTACTGAGCGAGGGATTTGAGAGTTAGGTGGCTGCGTTTTGTCGAAGTAGTTTCACAAAGCGCGAGCCAATCCTCTCAAGCCTTTCTATGCGTGTTAAACGAGAAAGGGCCAATTTTAGACCTGCTCGGAGCAGGACTCAATTGGCCCTTTTTGTCTTGGCTTGCAGCGAGTGCTAGAGGACTCGCCAACCCCGCTTCTTAGACGTATTGAACGATAAGTAGCAGCGCAATGGCTAGCGCAACGCCTAGATGTACGACGCCGACGACGCTCGCCATGGGCCCCATTTTGCCTTTGATTGCGTTAGCTTCAATAGCGAGGATCAGGATGATTGAAACCGCTGATGCGGTCGAGCTCACACCCATTTCCGCGCCCATGGGCAAACCGCCTAGCCCGTTTAGATGACCTGAGGCCACCATAAAGAACAGCATAGGCAGGGAGAACAGCGTATTTGTGCGCGAGGCCAAGCCGGCCTTCGCAGCCGCGCCGGCCGCTTCTGCCAAGGCTTCACCGCCGCCGAGGACTTGCTCGTTCGAAGCCATCACGATCTTCTGGTTAGGCCAGATGATGAGCCAGACATTCAGGAACATAAAAGTGCCCATGATCATGCCGAGCGTGATGTAAAAGTTGGTCGCAGCGCCTAAATAGCCAGCGAGAGCTAGGCCTGACAGGAAGGTGGCAAGAGCACCAAAGCGGAACCACTTGAGAGCGTTCGGAAGCAGCTTAGAGATCGCAGACGCTTTAGCGCTGGGATCGGCGACTTTGAAGTACTCGGTTTGAACGAAGTTAAAGTAGTAGAGGATGCCAATCCAAACTACGCCGGCGAACAGGTGTATCCAGCGGACGAGAAAGGGAAGAAGATTATCGAGTTCCATGGGCTTGCTCCTTTATTATTGTCAGGGTCACTGTAGCATCGGCTAGCATCGGACCGCCATTAGCAATTCCGCCGCCAGACGCGAAGTTTGACCAACGGGGATAGCCGCTGCGGCCAGTTTTGTTCATAATCTCAGGTGCAGCTACTTTTAATGACTCACACTATCAGTGTCTGCTTTGGAACTGATTTTAGGCCATTTATCCGCAATTGAGAGCGCCCGGTTATGAGAGACAATGACGACCTCGGTAAGTTACCTCCGATGGTGCCCGAACGCGACGACGTCGATACCCACGTCAGCAATCGCCGGGCGCAGGGTCAAGACATCGTGATGCCGGCAAGGGGCAGCTCTCCTCGCACAAGTTCGGGCGCCTTACGGTGGGCAGTCGTTCTGCTCTTCATCGCCGCGGGTGCGGCGGGCGGTTTCGCCTTCGACTACGTGACCAAGGCTCAGGCAGCCGCGCGAGCTGCGGAGCTGCGTATCGCTGACTTGGAGCGGCGCTTGAATCTAGTTGGAGATAGCGCAGAAGAGTCGACGCTCAAGATGATCGAGCGCATGGATTTCAACTTCTCCGAAATTGACAAGCTCTGGGCCGCGCGGCGTGTGATCAACGGCAATATCGATGAGCTCAAGGGCGAGACTGCAAGACTGCGAATGAACAACGAAGGTCAAGACGAAGCCATCGCGCAGGCTGCTTCGGCGGCTGCCTCGGCCAGCGACAAGACGGTAGGCATTGAGGCTCGAATCAATAGTCTCAATACCGAGCTCGCCGCGGTAGCCGCGGCGGCGCGCGAGCTAGACGCGGATGTGGCGCGGCTAGACGGCCTGCGGGTCGATCTCGAGTCGATCCGTGCCGAACTCAACAGCGGCGATAGCACGCTGCTGGGCTTGGCGGGGCGTCTCGACTATGTTGAGCAGTCGATGGAATCGGTCAACGCCTTTCGCCTGCAGGTAAACGACAGTTTGTTCCGCCTACAGCAAAATGTTGAATCCATCCAGTCGGCTGTGGCTCCTACGCCATAGCGCGACCAACGGGCAGCTTACTGCCCGGTAAAGTTCGGGCTTCTCTTCTCTACGAACGCGGTCACGCCTTCGCGAAAATCCGCGCGCGAGGCGCAGTCGGCAAAGTATTCTGCCTCGGCTTGCAGCTGCGATTCGAACTCACTCTCCAAAGAGCGATAAAACAGCGCCTTGGTATTGCCATAGACATGAGTGGGCCCTGCAGCTAGGCGGGCTGCGAGTGCGTCGGTCTCGGAGCTTAGCTCAGCGGATGGCACCACGAAATTGATCATTCCCGCGGCTTTCGCTTCCTGCGCGCTGAAGCGATCGCCGAGCAGGGCTATCTCCATCGCCTTTTTGATTCCTACCGCTCGAGGCAGGTGGAATGATGAAGAGCCGTCTGGGCTAGTGCCTATCTTGCAGTAGGCGAGGGTGAAAAACGCATCCTCCGCTGCGATGACTAAATCACAGGCCAAAGCCATGCTGACGCCGGCCCCAGCCGCAGCACCGCGGCAGCTGGCGATCACCGGTTTGGGCATCCGCCGCATGGCAAACATGATGGGATGCAGGTCGTGGATTCGCAGCAGGAATTCTTTGCGGACGGCGCTAGGGTCCTTTTTTATAGACTCGCTCATACCCTTGACGTCGCCGCCCGCCATAAAGTGATCGCCGGCGCCCTGCAGAACAACGCAGCGCACCTGCGAATCGTGTTCTACCTCGTGCAGCGCTTCGATAAGCTGGCTACGCATCTCCATGCTGAGCGCATTGCGTGCCTCGGGGCGATTCATGGTTAAAGTGGCAACTCCGTCATCGAGAGTGAGATCTAAGTGAGCCATGGTTTGTCCTTATTGTTTTGAGTGACTTAAGGGTCGTGTCGCTAATTGAGCATAGCTAGCAGAGTATAGAGGCGATTAGTGCCGCGAGACTAGCGCTTGGCATTGTGTGGCTATCGGGTATAATGCGCCTCCCCGCGAAGGAGGCGCTTGCCTTTATTACTTCTCGCGGTTGCTGCGGACGTGGCGGAATTGGTAGACGCGCTAGATTTAGGTTCTAGTATCGAAAGGTGTGGGAGTTCAAGTCTCCCCGTCCGCACCATCTTAATTGTCGTATCCATTTTTCTCACGGGTGCTTCTTTGCAGGTGCTTCCCTAAGGTTCCTTGCCTACTGGTTCCGCCT
This sequence comes from Gammaproteobacteria bacterium, assembly GCA_038104835.1. Classification (GTDB taxonomy): domain Bacteria; phylum Pseudomonadota; class Gammaproteobacteria; order Pseudomonadales; family Pseudohongiellaceae; genus UBA9145. The sequence goes on from JAYOBL010000036.1 coordinate 9,260, forward strand.
CTTTGGGTTTTCCTTTTTAGTTTGGCCTTGCTAGTACTGCCTTGCCAGATCTGCGTGTCTAACACCCAGTCGCGACTGCGCCTATTTATTGCCGCGCGTTTCTAGTGTCGCCCGTTGCTAGCTTGTCGATAGCCCTGTCGCTGCGCCAATTGTATTGTCAGTCGACTAACGCTCTCGTCTGCTGCAAAGTCTGAAGCGCGGCCGATTAGCTAGGGCTGGTGCGGCATTGGCGCTTCAACACAGCCTTCATTGCGTCTGAGCGCCTCACCGCGAATGCGCGCCATGAGGTTCCCCCAGTTTCGCGTCTTGCTCGCAGCGATAACAGGGCTGCGCGCTGGGGGCTCGGCGTCTGATGGCACCTCGCAAAGGGAGCGTCTATCGCTGTCGGTCAAAGCATTAGCGCAGGCGCCAAGCATTGAGCTGCAACTTGCTAGAACAAGCAGGCGTAAGATCACCCGCTGTGTCCTCCCAGTGGGCCGTAAGTCGATCTGGCAGTGTCGAACATCCATAGCCAATGCTCCGAGAATCTTCTGATTGACTGTAAGCTCTAAAGCAAGGCCTAGCAACGAGTTCTAGCGGGCTGTGTGTGACCTAGGCGGCGTGCTACGCTTTGTAAGGCTAACCCTCGATACAAAACACGATGCACTATCTAAGTCCTTAGGGTGAGTTACATTCGAGCGTCCTGCGTAAGCTGGGGCAGGCGGTGAGGCGTGCTGGCGTATGGCCAATAAATTATTAGATAAACTGCTAAGTAAAATCCGGACATCAGAGTCAGAGCTGCCGGCTGAAAAAGCGGGGAGTCGCCCTGCGCAGCGGGCTTCACGCTCTGAGGTCGATCAATTTCTCGCGCAGGTTAAACAAATGCCTCAAGCCGCCGGCAGCGGGCGACTGATCTTTGCGCTAGACGCGACGGCAAGCCGTCAAGCGACGTGGAATCAGGCCAGCGAACTGCAGGCTCAAATGTTTAACGAAGCGAAGACACTAGGCGGGCTCGCAGTGCAGCTCTGCTACTTCCGCGGCTTTCGTGAGTTTTACACTAGCCCCTGGCACAGTGATTCCGCAGAGCTCCTGGCGACAATGCAGGGACTGCGCTGCGAGGCAGGCATGACGCAGATTGCTAGCGTGCTTAAGCATGCGCTCGATGAAAATGCTCAGCGCCCACTGAGCGGCGTTGTCTTTATCGGCGACTGCCTCGAAGAGGGTATCGATACTTTGGCGGAGAGCGCCGGCAAGCTTGGCCTCTTGCGCGTGCCGGTGTTTATGTTTCAAGAGGGGAATGATTCTGTCGCACAGCGCGGCTTCGGCGACATAGCGCGGCTCTCGGGTGGAGCCCACGGTCGTTTCGATAGCGGCAGCGCCGCGCAACTGCGCAGCCTGCTGCGGGCTGTAGCGGCCTACGCGGCCGGCGGCACCCAGGGGCTGGCCCAGCTGGGGCGCCGTGATGCCGAGGCGCGCCAGGCCGTCGCTCTGCTCACGCAGCAGCTTAGATAGGACGCAGCAGCTTGGATGAAACGCAGCGGCTTAGATAAAACGCAGTGGCTTCGATAAAACGCGGTAGCTTCTATAAAATAGACCGGAAACGGGATTCCGCATACCCCTGCATAGTTAAACTAGGACGCTCCAGCCCCATGATCATAAGACTACTGTTGCTAATCGCGCTGCCTCTCATAGCTTACTGGGCTGCTCAGAGAATCGCCCAGCGCGTTACGCTAAGCCGAGCTCAGTATCGCTGGCTCATTGTGAGTATCGCGGCCCTTATGGCGGTCGCTGTGCTAATCGCGCTTGGCCGCGTGCCTTTCCAGTTCATACTCGCCCCCCTAGGATTAGCAGCGACTACACTGTTTCGCGCTTTGCCCGCCCTGCTGCGATTTCTCCCGATGCTACAAATGCTAAAAGGGCGCTCGAGTGCGGCGCAAACCCGATCACCCGGGCAGGGCTCTACCATCCGCACACGCTACCTTGCTATGCGGCTAGACCACGAGAGCGGCGCTCTTCAGGGTGAGGTGCTTGAAGGAGCTTTCGCAGGACAAAGCCTGTCCAGCTTATCAAAGGCGCAGCTGCTAGAGCTGCTGCAAGAAGTGGCCGCGCAGAGTGAATCGGTGCAATTGCTGCAGGCCTATCTTAGCCGCGAGCACCCTGGCTGGGAGGAAGACGCACAGCACAGTGGCGCGGGCAGGGCTGCGGAGATTAATGACTCAACTATGACTCGAGAGCATGCCTTGGAGATTCTGGGTCTTGCCGAAGGTGCAGAGCGTGCCGCGATTGTCGCCGCTCACCGGGATCTGATGCGTAAACTGCATCCTGATCGCGGCGGCAACGACTACTTGGCCAAGAAAGTTAATGCGGCGAAAGACTTCCTGTTGGAATAACTAGCCTTGACCCACTCGGCGTCCTTATTTGGCAGCCGACTTAGCGAGGAAGGCCTGCACTATCGCCTGCGCCTCAGGGGTTTCCAGCAGGCGCTGAAACTCCACTAGCTCATCGGTGATTACAGTTCGCGTAGCTTCCGGTGAGGCCTTCTTGATCAGGCGTTTGCTCGTTTGTACCGAATCCGCCGGCAGCGCGGCCAGTTGCTGCGCCTTCTCGAGCGCGAGCCTAAGATAGTCTTGCTGCTCGAATACAGCATTAACAACGCCATACTGACAGGCCTGTTCCGCGCTCATGCGCTCACCGAGCAAAAGCATCTCCGAGGCGCGCTGATGTCCTATTTGACGAGGCAGAAGGTAGCTTGAGCCGGCCTCTGGACAGAGCCCTAGGCGCGTGAAAGGCATTTGCAGAAAGCAGTCGCGGGAGGCGTAAACAAGATCGCAGTGGAAGAGCAATGTGGTCCCAATGCCGATCGCCAAACCGCTTATGGCGGCAACGAGAGGCTTCTTACTGTCGTTCAGAGCGTGCATTAGATCTTGTGACGGCCGTCCGCCGCCTGAGTCGTCGTCAGCTTGCACAAAGCCGTTCACATCGTTGCCGCTGGTAAAGCAGTCTTCGGTGCCACGAAAAAGCACACAGCGAACCTCGTCGCTGCTGTCTGCCCAGCGAATGCCCGCTGCCAGTGCGGCGTACATCTCTGGTAGCAGGGCGTTCTTTTTCTCTGGGCGGTTTATGGCAAGGGTCAATACCCCGTGCTCTAGACTAGACTGAATATAGTGGCTAGAAGATTCAAACATGGAGGGATTTTCCGTTGTTAGCGCTCGCTGCTTCGGCTCAAGCCGCGCAGGAGCGGAAAGTTGAAAGTCGCGAGGGCGAGGGTGCGATGATAAACTTGGGTGCGTGTAAGCAGGCCTTCATCGGCCCTTCTCAAAACGCGTGCGTTGCAAACAGTAAGCTAGCTTATGGGCCATTGCAAGAGTACCCAGCTGCGCTGAGCTTCGTCACTGCGGCGGTTGTCGGAGTCAACCCTAGTTTCAATCTGCTCGCGGATTGCCAATAGCGACAGCGGCGCTGAGCACACGGAAGGCTGTGAAAGCCGCAGGCGAATTCAATTACTTTTCAGAGGCAAATTAGTGACCACTTTAATCAGAAACGAAGACCTTATTCAGAGCGTCGCCGAT
>JAYOBL010000036.1:12817-13364 GCA_038104835.1 Gammaproteobacteria bacterium
CGCCGATGCCCTGCAGTACATCTCTTACTACCATCCGATCGATTTTATTCAGGCTGTGCACGGCGCCTACGAGCGTGAAGAGTCCCCCGCAGCTAAGGATGCGATGGCACAGATTCTTATCAACTCGCGGCTCTGCGCCGAGGGTAAGCGGCCAATCTGTCAAGACACGGGGATTGTATGTGTGTTTCTGAAAATCGGTATGCAGGTGCAGTGGGAAGGCACTATGTCGGTAGCCGATATGGTCAATGAAGGGGTGCGCCGCGCGTATACGCACCCGGATAACGTGTTGCGTGCGTCCATACTGCTAGATCCTGCGGGACAGCGTAAAAATTCAGGGGACAATACGCCTGCGGTCGTGCACATGGAAATGGTGCCCGGTGACAAGGTCGAGGTAAAACTGGCAGCGAAGGGGGGGGGCTCTGAGAATAAGTCTAAACTCGCTATGCTTAATCCTAGCGATAGCATCGTCGACTGGGTAGAGAAAACAGTTCCAACCATGGGGGCAGGCTGGTGTCCGCCGGGGATTCTCGGGATCGGTATCGGCGGC
>JAYOBL010000036.1:13374-14391 GCA_038104835.1 Gammaproteobacteria bacterium
AAAGCGATGCTGTTGGCAAAGGAATCGCTCATGGATCCGATTACTATCCATGAACTGCAGGCGCGGGGACCCAATTCACGGGTTGAGGAATTGCGTCTAGAGATTATGGAACGAGTCAATAATTTGGGCATTGGTGCTCAGGGTCTGGGCGGGCTGACTACGGTGCTCGACGTGAAGATTAACGACTTCCCAACCCATGCGGCTTCCCTGCCCGTGGCGATGATTCCTAATTGCGCGGCAACGCGGCATGCGCATTTCCATCTCGACGGAGAGGGTCCTGCGGAGCTCACGCCTCCGAGTCTTTCGGAGTGGCCAGAAATTGCTTGGGACGTGGGTCCTCGCGCGCGCAAGGTCAATCTCGATGAAGTGACCGCCGAGGATGTTGCCCAATGGCAGCCCGGCGAGACGCTTCTGCTTTCCGGCACGATGCTTACAGGCCGCGACGCCGCACACAAACGACTCCTAACGCAGTTGGCCAACGGCGAGCCTTTACCGGCGGGCGTCGATTTTAAAAACAAGTTTATCTACTACGTCGGTCCCGTCGACGCGGTGCGGGAAGAGGTTATCGGGCCAGCAGGTCCGACAACGGCTACGCGCATGGATAAATTCACCGACGACATGCTTGCGCAAACGGGCCTGATCGGCATGATCGGCAAAGCCGAGAGAGGACCGGCGGGTATCGAAGCGATCAAGAAGCATAAGGCTGTCTATCTCATGGCGGTCGGCGGTGCCGCCTATCTTGTCTCCAAAGCGATCCGCCAGTCTAAGGTCGTCGCATTCGAGGACCTCGGCATGGAGGCCATTCACGAGTTCGTCGTAAAAGACATGCCGGTTACCGTTGCCGTAGACTCCTCTGGTACTTCAGTGCACAACACCGGGCCTGCGATTTGGAAGCAGCGCATCGCAGAGGAGCATGCGCTCGAAATAAAAGGCTAAACTGCGAGCTCTGCATAAGGGCTTTTCACGTCAAGGTTGATGGAGGGGCGGTCTTCGCCCACCTTCATTGAGTTACAGCGT
>JAYOBL010000036.1:14401-19565 GCA_038104835.1 Gammaproteobacteria bacterium
TCGGCGGTGCCGCCTATCTTGTCTCCAAGGCGATCAAAACATCCAAAGTCGTCGCGTTCGAAGACCTCGGCATGGAGGCTATCCACGAATTTGTGGTGGAAGAGATGCCAGTAACCGTTGCCGTGGACGCGCAGGGCACCTCCGTTCACAGCACGGGGCCCGCGCAGTGGAAGCAGCGTATAGCCGAAGCGCATCCGGTTGAGGTGAAATAGCTAATCTTGAACAGAGTCTAGCAGCCCCGCGTAGGGGCTCGTTGGATTCAGCGATAGCGCGGCGCGAGACGTGCCAATCCTCAGCTCAGATGGCCCCAGTGAGTCTTTGGTTCTGAAGTCTAGCGCCGAGCCGTCTAGCACTCCCTCGCCGAAGCTGTAGTGCACTCTGTGCTGACCTAAAGAGGCTTGGGCATCATAGACTGCCACTTCAGCAGCAACGAATTCATTTTGCTGCGCGTGCCTTTTCATAGCCGCGGCGCCATGCCTAGCCGCCAGCATCTTGCTGGTCGTATGCGGAGCCAGTACGACGGCGGTGGCGTTGTTGCCGCCAAAGCCTTTCGAATTCAGAAGCACTGTGTCGATGCTATCCCGCGCCACTTCGCGGTGCGACAATACAAAGTCTATCTTGTCTCTGTGCACATCGCCCGCAAGGCGGTCGATCGTGCTTATTCCCGGTATTAAACCTTGCTGCCAAAGGCCGAGCGTCGCCATGAGCTGATCGCCGGCAGAGCTCGCGAGGGAGTGGCCTACGAAGGCTTTTACGGCGCTAATGCGCCAACCCTCAATGCCGAACTCAGTCGCCACGCGGCTCATCAATTCCGATTCACTAACTCGATTCTGAGGAGTCCCAGTTCCGTGAGCCTGAACTAGGCTGCGTCTGCGCAGGCTCTTCTCTCCGACTATTGCTCGGGTCGCCGCTGCGGCCTTAGCTAGGGTTAAGTAGTTGCCGAGGCCGGGACTCGCGATAGATTTCTTATAGCCGTCGGCATTGATAAAGACGTCGCTCACGCTGCCGTGAATCTCGGCGCCAAGCTCGAGGGCGAGGCTATCATCCATAAGAACAACGAATTGGGCAGACTCAGCTAGTGTGAAGCCGCAGTTGTCGCCGAAGGGACGGCAGGCTCTGCGCGCATCGACGGCCTCGCCTTGTGCAAGCTTATCTAGCGCGCGCAGCTTGGCATCGTCCGCCAGCGCGCCCATTGCGTAATAGCCTTCTATTATTTCGGGAGTCAGCGGGGCCTCGCTCGTGCCTACTAGCGCGACTCGGGCTTGGCCTGAAGCGATGTCCTGCACACCTTGCCTCAAGTTGTAGAGGAAAGTGGCGCAGGCTGCCACACTCGTGCCGGTGGTGCCCAAACTGCCAAGCAGATAGGCGTTAATAAAATCGGCGGGCATCTCATTAAAGCCCAGGGGCAGCTGCTTCGAGCTCACCTTGCGGCCCTGCAGCCTAGCCTGCAGCATGCCGCCAAAACCCGCCTGGTCTAGCTGCCCCATGCAGCTGCCGGCATACACGCTGAAGGCATCGGGTGGCACACACTCGCGCAGACTCTCCCAGTTTATGCCGAGGGAGTTGATGGCATCAGAGGCCCCGAATACCGTCATCTGCAGGCCGCGCGGATGATTGTGTGACGCATAAAGCCGCGCAGGGTCGAAACCGCAGGGTAATTGCCCAGCGCTATTCACCGCGCTGGGACGTGTAGTGTCCAGCCAAAAGTCCTGCCCCAAGCAGCTGATCTCGAGGCTGTCTGCATGCTCCGAGACTATCCGCCATGTTGCAGGCAGGGTTTTGGGCAGCTGCTTTTTCGACAGACGAAAGCTAACGGGCGCCGTGCCCGCCTCAGGCGAGATGAGCCGACGCGCAGGCAGGGCGCTTGGGTCAAATAGTGTCGACTCTAGCCCGCGTATCAAGGTGCCTGCTAAGAGGTCGGCTTCGGTCTGATTGGCACTGAGTCCCCGCAGGCTTGCGAGCATAGACTGCCTAGCAGGCTCGGGAAGCGCTGTTTCGACCAAGCGTCGATAGCCCTGATGGCAAGAACTGCGGCCTGCGGGGCTAATGCCGCCGAAGCCAACGATAAGGGGAAGGGGTGTCATAGCTAAGCTCGCGTGCCTAAGATGGATAGTCACGGAGGAGTATGCCTTGCTCAATCGATGTAAAATGCGACTTTATAGCCACAAACTAGTCAATTTGAGACGGTTTGTGGCTTGGGACTGCGCCGGACAAGCTTGTAAGTCAGCAAGGCTGCGCCTAGCATGCATTTGCCTGATCAATAGCGGTGAGGGAGTGGCGAGTGAGCCAAGTAAGACCGGATTTTATAAAGCGGGTAAGCCTAGCCCACGAAGCGCTTGGCCTGAGCGAAGATATCCTCAGACAGGGCGTTAGCGGTCTCAGCAAGCAGCCTCTCTGCGAAGAGGCAGCTGAGCTCGTGTCGGTGGGCGATGATGTGTTCGGTCGGCCGCAGAGGCTTGCACCGGCAGCCGCTAGCGCTTGGTCGCGACTGCTAGAAGCCGCCACAAAGGACAACGTCTCGCTGCAGCTGGTTTCTGCGTTTCGTGGTGTGGAATACCAACGCCAATTGATTGAGCGCAAACTCGCCGCCGGGCAGGCGCTAGACACCATACTCTCGCTTAGCGCGGCCCCCGGCTTCAGCGAACACCATACCGGAAATGCCGTTGATGTCACTACCGCAGGAAGCGCGGCACTCGAGGAAGAATTTGAGAGCACTCGGTGCTTTACCTGGCTGCAACTCAATGCCTCGCGTTTCGGTTTTTCGATGAGCTATCCCCGTGACAATCCCTACGGCATCGCCTATGAGCCTTGGCACTGGTGTTTTTGGGGAGGTGAGCAAGGCTGATTCTTGATCCTGGACAAAGACTGTGACGTAGATCTTACAAGCGAGTCATAAAACTTAGACATCCGCTTTGGCATGCGCTAGTCTGAGTTGGAAAGTTGGAGGATAGATGCCACGAGACGCACACTGTGTCCATAGCGAAACTCTCTTCGCGGTAGCGGGTTCAACGCTCGCATTTCTCGGCGGTCAGTGCAAAGCTGCCTTCGCCGAGACGTTCAAGTTCATCTCACGAATCCGTTTTTCACAAATCCTCTTTTCACAAGTCCTCTTTTCACAAGTCCTCTTTTCACAAATCCATTTTTCACGAACCCACTGGCCGCGATTCGTTTCAAACCTCCCTTGGCATAAGGAGGCAACGCCGATTTGCGCCGCGCCAAGGCAGCAAAATTTCCTTTTGCAAAATTTCATTCATCAAGAGTCTGTTACCAAAATTCGTAACGGCCGGAACCTTTTTGTGCCTGTTTTTATGTGTGTGAATTCCCTAGCCAAGCGTGCCGCGTTGAAGGCAGTGGCAACAAGGCAAATAAGAAGAGCGAAAGAGGATTGGTAAGAAGGAAAGTTTCGAGAGCGCAGTAAACCGATTAAGCAAAAGAATCAGGAGCTGCTGAAGGCTTCGATAAAAAAGAAAAAGACCGCGCTTAAGAGGCGGCAATCGTAAGAAGGGCATTGACACCCCCCTTGGTGTCTTAGTTAACAGTGAGGAGAAGTTAGTAATGATTAATGATATCCAGATTGTTTTCAATAACCTTGAACAAACCGACGCGCTCGCCGAAGCAGTACAAAAGCGCCTCGAGAAATTAGAAAGATTCTGCGACCAAATTATCAACGGCCGTGTGGTTCTCGATTCACCGCACAATCACCACCATAAGGGCAAGGTCTACTCCGTTAGCATCGAAATTCATACGCCGCAGCTCGAAGTCAGAGTTAATCAGGAGCAGCACGATAAGCAGGCCCATGAGGATCTCTACGTCGCCATTCGCGACGCGTTCAATGTCGCCGAGCGGCAGCTGCGTTCTATCGATAAGAAGCACCGAGCCACGCCAATGCATGAGCTTAGCGTTAGCGAAGTACGCGGTGATCAGGCGGAGGCACTCGAAGACAGCGCCGCAGCCTAGGCTGTAGCCAAACCGCCTAACAGACGCAGTGATGCGCAGGGTCTGTGACTGCCTATCGCTGCGTGTCTGCAAGTCCCACTATGCACCACTAGGCCAAACCACGCCCTTATCTTACTGCCCCTTCAGTCGACCCATTTACCCATTTCTCCGTATCGACAGCTTTTTCTGTAGCTGCCTATATTTACCTTTTCACTGGTCTTTGCGGCAATAGGCTGGGGTTCTGAGCTAAGACAACTGAGACAACTGAGAAAACTCAATCAGCGGGGCCAGATATGTCAGCTAAACCAACTGGCAGCGAAATATCCTCTGAACCACAGCCGTGGTTTACAATATGGAGAAACCTTTAGGGAGTATCTCATGACTTACGACAAGCAAACTCAAACCGAAATCGAAGCGGCTACGTTCAGGCGTCTCTTAAAGCATTTAGACGACAACAAAGACGTGCAAAATATCGATTTAATGATACTCGCGAATTTTTGCCGTAACTGCCTAGGCAAGTGGTATGCCACGGCGGCGAAAGAGCGGGGCGTCGAGCTGACCTCAGACCAGGCGAGGGAGGCGGTTTATGGCATGCCGTACTCTCAGTGGAAAGAGAAGCATCAAGCTGAAGCGACTCCGGAGCAGCTCGCAGCTTTAGAAGCGCGCTCGTCTTAACAGCGAGAATCCTTCGAGCTGCGTCTCCACGCCTTAGGCGGCTCTTTAAGACAGCGGCGCTTTTGTCGAAGGCCGCAGCTCTTTTCGAAGACCGCGGCGCTTCTCCAACAAGGCTGCGGCGCTTCGCCAAGGCAGCGCTGTTCTAATTCCTTTGCGTTTCCTGCTCAGTGGGCGGCGAAGAGTTTCGCCCGCACAAGGCGTCTGTAGTCTTTTGGCGTTGATCCGGTGTAGCGTTTGAAGGCGGCGATAAAGTGGCTGCTGTCTTTGTATCCCACGAGCGCGCAGATTTCGATGCTTCCCAGATCGCTCTCGCGCAGAAGCTGGCGAGCCTGCTCCAATCGAATGCTTCTCAAATAGGCTCCCAGACTCGTCCCCGTAGCTGCTTTGAATCGCCGCGTGAGACTGCGTGTGCTCAGGGCCGCACGTTCAGCAAGTGCGTTCAGAGGAAGATCCTGAGAGAAATTCTCATGCAGATAGGCCTGCAATGCCGCAATGCTTTCGTCGTGGTGGGCGTCGCTCGGCGCCTTGGCGAGCAAAGCCGACTGCAGGGAGG
>JAYOBL010000037.1:0-8184 GCA_038104835.1 Gammaproteobacteria bacterium
ACCCAGCCAAGAAACAGACTGAAGACTATATTACGGGCCGTTACGGCTAACGAGGCTGCCTCTTTTAAGAGTTAGCAAGGACAGCGCTATGAATTCGAATATGGAAAACCATTCCCATCATATTTCCCAGCAGTTTAACGCTGAGCTTGAAGATGTGAAAAACCACATGCTTGAGATGGGCGGAGTTATCGAGCGGCAGATAGCCGATGCGATGCGTGCGCTCATAAACGGCGATAGCGGTTTGGCAGGGGAGGTTCTCTCTACCGAAAACCAGATCGATACAATGGAAGTGAGTATCGATGAAGAGTGTAGTCTTATCCTCGCGCGCAGACATCCTGCGGCGAGCGATCTGCGGCTGGTGCTGGCGGTGATTAAGACAATACGCGACCTTGAACGCATAGGCGATGAGTCTAGCAAGATAGCCCGCATGGCGATCAGGCTTAGCGAAGAGGGTGAGGTCTCCAGAGGGCTAGTCGAGTTTCGACATCTCGCTGATAGCGTGACCAAGATGGTCAACGCCGCATTAAACGCCTTTGCGCGCTACGACGCCGAGGCGGCCTTGGAAGTAGTTAAGGCAGACGTGGCTGTCGACGAAGTTTACAGCAGCGTGATGCGTTCGCTAATAACCTACATGATGGAAGACCCGCGCAGTATCAGCCGGGTGATGAATATGCTGTGGGCACTGCGGGCCGTTGAGCGCATCGGTGACCATGCTAAGAACATCGCTGAGCACGTAATCTACCTAGTGAAGGGCATGGATGTGCGCCATGAAAAGATAGCGGACGTAGAAGAGCAGCTCGACGAACTCAACAATGGTTAGTTAGGTCTGCATAATGCGCCCGGCGGGGAGTCTAGCTGTGAAGGTGCTGCCGCTGCCCAGCGTGCTCTCTACGAGCAATTCGCCATCGTGGCGTACAAGAATATGCTTAACGATGGCGAGCCCCAAGCCGGTGCCTCCTGTCTCTGCTGAGCGAGACGGGTCGACGCGGTAGAATCTCTCGGTGAGCCGGGGGATATGCTGAGCGTCTATACCAATCCCGTTATCTGCGACCGAAAGGCGCAGATCCCCCTCCACTAGTTCCCCTTGAATCGTGACGCTGCCGCCTTCGGGGGTGTATTTCACCGCATTAATCACAAGATTCGACATGGCACTGTAGAGCTCAGAGCGCTGGCCGCTGATTTTTATTCCGGCAGGGCAGTCGACGATGAATCGGTGCTTTTTCTCAGCAATTAGGGCCTGAGTATCGCTACTGATCTCCGCAATAAGCTCGCCCACATCGACACTGTCCTCGTGCTTTGCGGTTGCGCGAGTCTCGATCGAAGTCAGAACGAGGAGATCTCGCACGATATTTTCCATGCGTTGAGATTGCGAACGCATCTGCTCGATAGGCTTATGCCAGCGCTGGGGCAGTTCATCGAAATGATCGATGAGCGTCTCAAGATAGCCTTTTATCACGGTAATCGGCGTACCGAGCTCGTGTGAGACATTGCCAACGAAGTCCCGCCGCATAGACTCGAGACGATGCAGCTGGGTGACATCGCGCACCAGCATGAGTTTTTCATGCTCACCGAACAGGGCGATCTGAAATTCTAAAGTTCTGGCGCTTACTCCCAGGGCCTCTAAACGCAGCGTGCTGCTGTAATTCTCGTGATGGAAGTATTCAGCGAAGCGAGGGTCGCGTATGAGGTTGGTCACCGCCTGATTGCGATCGTTAGGATAGCGTATGCCGAGCAGCTGTTCGCTGGCGCTATTCCACCAATCAAGTGTCCCCTGCTTGTTAATAAGCACCACGGCTATTTCTAGCGCCGCTGATGATTCCTGTGCCTTGTTGATAATGCTTTTCAAATAGTCGCTAGCAAGTCGCTCTTGCCGCTGCAGGCGATAAAAACTGTCAAAAATACCACCCCAAATGCCGCTGCTTTCTGGTGGCGCGGAGGTCTGGCGCTGAGAGTTTGCCCACAGCGCTAGTTTGCGTAGCTGGATCAGGTTGTGGCCGCAGTAGTAAATGAGTGCGGTTAGCACGGCTGGCATGGGCCTTTGAATTAAGAGGCCGACAAGAAGCGCGATCAGCAGAATGATAAGGAGGCGATTGAGCTCGCTGCGCCAGCTAATCATGGTTCTATTGAGCCTATCTGGGGAGGGCTCGTCCGACTGATTCTTGGCAAGCGCTTCGAATGGTCTTTGTCGAAATGGCGGGAATAGGGCATGTGCAGCAAGACATCGTCAGCGTATTCACTCATTGGAAGCAGAACCTTGCCATATTTGCTGTGTATTGTCATGAAAATTGGGATTACGGAGAAGCTAACGCGAATTTCGGTGAATGAAAACATCGCGCCTTACGGTCTGTTCTGCAATAGGGATCAGACTAGTTTGCGGTTCAGCGCTGAGCCGTTGACATGACAATCATAGTACTTCGAGGAATAGGTGAATCATGAGACAAACAGTGAGAAAGCTTCCGGCTATAAAAGTTAAGAGTTTAGCAGCCATGATTTTTGTCGCGGCGACGGTGCAAGGCGCCAGCGCAGACGAGGGCCAGTTTTATCTCGCGCCAAGCATGCAAATCATGAACTATGACAACGGCACGGGCTTCGACAATGAGCTCGGCTATGGCATTGGAATTGGCTATGACTTTACTTCGCGGCTGAGCGGGGAGTTCAGCGTGCTAGATCTTGACCCGCAGGTGTCAAACGAGCGAAGCGTGGATCAGGATCTTTGGAAGCTTGACCTGCTTTACAACCTAGACCTCGACTGGGGGAAGATCGAGCCATTTGTCGTGAGCGGCCTAGGGAGCAGTAATATTGACGGAGATAACGATTCGATCTGGAATATTGGCGCCGGCGTGAATGTGCCGTTGACCGATCGCCTGAGCTGGCGTAATTCCCTGCGTAATTATTATTTTTCAGGGCGCGACAGCGAGGATCAGGATCTAGGGTTCGCCTCGGCGCTTGTCTATCGCTTTGGCGGTAGTAAAGCGTCACAGCGTCCCAGTGCCGCCCCAGCGCCAGAAACAGCTCCTGTTACCCCTCCCGCCGACGCCGACCAAGATGGAGTGAACGACGATGATGACAGATGCCCAGACACCCTTCGCAGCTATGCGGTGGATGATAACGGCTGTCCCATTGCCATCGAGGAAGTGGCTCGAGTGGAGCTGCTTGTCAATTTCGACTTCGACAAGGCGGACGTTAAACCGGAGTTCCTAAGCGAAATCGAAGACGTGGCTCTTTTTATGGAGCAGCACCCAGACGTGGTAGTGGAGCTAGAAGGGCATACCGACAGCCGTGGAACCGAGGCTTACAATCTTGATCTCTCGCAGCGACGCGCCGACGCGGTAAGAGCGGAGCTCATCGAGCGTTTCGAGGTGGCGTCGAGTCGCGTGTCGGCCCGTGGCTTCGGAGAGTCGCGGCCAGTCGCTTCCAACGATTCTAACGCCGGCCGAGCGAGCAACCGCCGCGTGATTACAGTGATTATTAAAACTCTTCAGCGCTATCAGCCCAGATAGCGCCATCTCGACGTCGGCAAGGCGGGGCGCTATGATGCGCTCCGCTTCCTCACTCAAGGCACGGAGTCCACGTGAGCCCGTCGACAACAAATAACGAGCCGCCAACTACGGACTCGGCTCCTCAGGTGCAGTCTCGTCGATCTCGCGGGGCGATTCCCGCAAGCGATCGAGCGCATTCGGAGCAGCAATCTGGCGGGGTTCTACCTGAGTGGGTGGCCGCGAGTACAGAGGATGCAGAAGACATCCCTTGGTTTTCTGCGCAGGACCCTCGGGCGGAAGAGGCGCGAGAGTATCTCCCCTCACTCCTTGACGCGGGCTCCCTGACCGCCACGCTGCGAAACTTAAGCGATGGATCGTTCGCCGTGGAATTGCTTGAGGAGGGCTGGAGTGCGTGCAGCCGATCCTCCTTCATAGAGAGATTCGCCGAAGCCACTGCGATTTCACGCTTTTGGTCTCGCAAGGTGGTACTGCAGGGTGGTGGCGAAGACTGGGTTATCGCACACACACTAATACCAGAGGCATCACTCTCTGGAGCCATTGGTGAAGTTCTTTCTTTAGGCTCCAAACCGCTCGGTGAATGGCTTTTCTCTCAGGCCGCCCTGCAGCGTTCAGAGATCGAGCTTTGCCGGATAGATAGCAGCACGTGGGGGCGACGAAGCTGGTTCACTCTCCAAGGACAAGATCTCTTAGTCGTCGAGTTTTTCCTGCCGGCCCTGCTTAGCAGAGCATCGGCTAAATAGGACTTACCGCGGTTTTCTTGCCGTCTTCCATTCTTTCTTCTGTCCTTTTCCTAAGCGTGTAAACCAGATGTCAACTTCGTCTGGGTCACACTTTCGACTTGAGTCTCTCGCGCTTAGATGAAGTCGGTGGTTAGTCTAGAGACTCAAACTGGGGCTAGCCCCACTAACTAGGGAGACGCACTGTGGATAAGGAAACCAACCAAGAAGACTCGCAGGAATTAAGAGAAGAGCGAGCGACGTTTGAGGCAGATTCTCAGCAGAGGATGGAAAAAACTTCTCCAGAGCTACCAACGGAAACTCAAAAAAGCCTTTCGAAGAGATCGGCAGGAGGGTCGCCTGTCGTCCTTGCGAAAGGGACGTCAGAGAAATCCTCTCCTCAATCCTCTACGCCCCTCTCTACGCCCCCCTCTGAGCTATCTCCAACCCCACCCGCGGTGAAATCACCTGCAAAATCCTCGGGGAAAGCTTCAACGCGATGTCTTAAACCCGCAAACACTCAGCTTCCGCGTCGCAGCGATGCTGTCCAGCTGTATTTGCAGAATATACGTTGTACTAAACTGCTGAAAGCCGAAGAAGAAAGGCTTCTAGCGGAGCGCGCGATAGCTGGCGACGACACCGCGAGAGATGGGCTTGTAGAGAGCAATCTTCGACTAGTTGTCACTATTGCGAGGCGCTACCTCCATCGCGGTCTCGCTCTTCCTGATCTTATCGAAGAAGGTAACTTGGGTTTGATTCACGCCGTCAGCAAGTTCGACCCATCAAAAGGCTTCCGCTTCTCGACCTACGGGACTTGGTGGATCCGTCAGGCAATAGAACGTGCGCTCATGAATCATGCGCGAACGGTTCGTTTGCCTGTCCACGTGGCTAAGGAGGTGCGCGCTATAGTTAAGCTCAAACGTGAGTCTTCTTTGCGAGAACGCACCCGTCTGCAGCACAGCGAGATTGCTCGAAGGTCACGCAAGGCTCGGAAGCATGTCGAGTGGCTGCTGCAGCTCAATGAGCCTGAGTATTCAAATGATGCGCCACTCAAAGCAGACTCAGGCTATACCTTCGTGGACAGCCTTAAAGCCGACTCTAAACTCGAGCCCGAGGCGCTGGTTCACAACGCTCGCGTGGGTGAGGCAGTTAAGCGCTGGCTAGCTGAACTCGAGCCTCGCGCTTTCACCATTGTTACTCGTCGTTTCGGCTTGAACGGGCAGAAAGAAGCAACGCTTGAGCGAATCGGTGAAGATATTGGTTTGACTCGTGAGCGCGTGAGACAGATACAGATCGCGGCACTTCTTCTGCTGCGCGAGCGTATAAAAGAGATGGGCTTAGGCGCGGACTTGTTAATGTAGTCGGGATCACTTCGACTTGTGGGTAGTTGAGCGCTGCTCTATCCTGTCGGCTTCTGTTTTTGGTCGCCGTCAGGGTTTGGCCGATGAGTTAAAGGGGAGAGGTGCAGTGTTGGATGCGACGGCCGCGGGGGCGCTGCAGGGGAAAGTAGTTATAGATCTTACGCGTGTGTTGGGTGGCCCATACTGTACACAAATACTGGCTGACCACGGCGCCGAAGTAATTAAAATTGAGCCTCCTCGCGGAGATGAAACCCGCGAGTGGGGGCCTCCGTTCTATGACGGCGATGCGCCTTATTTTCTTGGAGTAAACAGGAATAAGCGCGCCATGGCTCTAGATTTGTCGAAGGCGGAAGGTCAGGCCGTCTTGCTGCGGCTACTAGAGCGTGCGGATATTCTTGTCGAAAATTTCAAGCCAGGCACGATGGAAGATTGGGGTTTAGGTTTCGAGGCCGTGCTCAAAGCGCGCTTCCCTAAACTGATTCACTGCAGGGTCAGCGGTTTTGGTAGCGATGGTCCCTGGGGAGGCTTTCCCGGATACGATGCCATCGTACAGGCGATGGCGGGTTGGTTCAGTGTCAATGGCGAGAAATCGGGCGAGCCGGTTCGCCTTGGTTTGGCTATGGTCGATATGGGAACCGGGCTCTATTGTGCGGTTGCGATACTTCTCGCCTTGGCAGAGCGCGAGAGATCCGGTTTAGGCCAGTATCTTGATATGACTCTGTATGATTGCGCCGTCGCTCTCATGCACCCCCAGATCCCCAACTACCTTTACTCTGGCGAAGTTCCCGGCCCTACAGGGAACGCGCATCCGAATATCAGCCCCTACGACACCTTTAGAACTAAGACGGTCGACATTTTTATCGGCGCAGGCAACGACCGCGCTTTCGCAAAGCTGTGTCGGGAAATAGGTCGGGAAGAGCTTATAGAGGATGAGCGCTTTTGCAGTAACAGCGCGCGGGTGACCAGTCGGGAAGCCTTGAAGGTTGAGATCGAAAGCGCTCTGATGCGCATCGAAGGCGAGGCGCTCGCAGATCGCTTGGCGCGAGCGGGGCTTGCCTCGGGCCCTATTCACGATACCGCGCAGGTAGTTGCGCATGCGCATACTCAGCATCGAAAAATGGTGGTTGAGAAAGACGGCTACAAGGCCCCAGCCTCGCCGATAAAACTAAGTCGCACGCCGGCTGCGCTGCGCAGTTTGCCGCCAAAATTCTCAGAACACAGCGAAGCGCTGCTCAGCGAGTTCGGCTTTACTGTTGATGAGATTAACAAGCTATTTGCCGAGGGCACCGTGCCGCAAGTGAGGCAGAAGTAGCTCATGACTGAGTCCTTCGCGATACAAGCCCGTGGGCTTAGCAAATCCTACGGGAGTTTTACTGCTCTGAAAGGCATTGCGCTCAATGTTCCCGAGGGAAGTATCTGTGGGCTCGTCGGACCCAATGGCGCAGGCAAGTCGACGGCCTTAAAGTCGCTCGTGGGGCTGTGTGATGCGCAGGGAGAGATTTCTGTGCTGGGCCAAGATCCGCGCCGCAATCGCGCGAGCTTGATGATAGACGCCTGCTTCGTCGCGGATGTAGGTGTGCTTCCGCGCAACCTGCGTGCTAGCGAGATTCTAAGCTATGTCGCTGACGTCCACCCACGCTTCGATCGCGATCGCGCAGAGACTCTCCTGC
The DNA here is from genome assembly GCA_038104835.1 of Gammaproteobacteria bacterium. Classification (GTDB taxonomy): domain Bacteria; phylum Pseudomonadota; class Gammaproteobacteria; order Pseudomonadales; family Pseudohongiellaceae; genus UBA9145. The sequence continues at coordinate 7,248 of JAYOBL010000037.1, forward strand.
GGACAGCGCGAATAGATCCACGCAAACGTGTGAAAGAGCTATCAAAGGGCATGGTGACCCAGCTGCACTTAGCGATGATCCTGGCTATCGATGTGAAGCTGCTTATTCTTGATGAGCCGACCTTGGGTCTGGATATTCTCAACCGCAAGGAGTTTTATAATGCATTGCTCACCTATGCCCGCGAAGGCAAGCGCACCCTGATTATTAGCACGCATCAAATAGAAGAGGTGGAATCTCTGCTCAGTCACCTTATCTTCCTTAAGCAGGGTGAGGTCGTACTCGAAGCCAGTTTAGAGGAGATCAATTCGCGCTTTACCGAAGTTGCGGTCACCGGCCAAGGAGTTACAGAGTCACTAAAACCAATAGCGCGTTGGCACTCGCAGGCGGCGGTACACTATTTGTTCGATGCAAATAGCGAGCATCCACTAGACGGAGCAACACTAGCTAGTCTTGGCGAGGTTTCCAAACCTCGGGTAGCTGATTTATTCGTTGCCCTTATGAGCCGCGATGAGCGCACCGTGGATGGGGCGATAAGCGGGGGTGATTCATGAGCGCTGCTATTCAGGGTTTTCCGTTTTGGCGTGGCTTGCTGCTAAGGGAATACCGTGAGCATCGTGCATTGTTCCTCTATCTGCCGCTAGCGAGCCTTCTGCTCGCCTTGTTTTTGCTATGGCGCCTAAGCCTCTTGGCCTTTGAGGAAGGCGGGCAGCTGCAAGGTGCGTTAAGCTTGCTCGATGGCAGCGAAGTCCTCACTTTACTGCCACTTTTTAGTACTCCCCATACGCTATATCTTGCCCTCTTGCTCTTCAGTGCCTGTCTCTATACCGCTGACTGCCTCGCACGGGAGCGGCGGGATCAAAGCTTTCTGTTTTGGCAGTCCATGCCAGTTTCCGATGGTCAAACTATAGTCGCCAAGGCTTCGGCGGCGGCGCTGTTA
>JAYOBL010000037.1:8194-15482 GCA_038104835.1 Gammaproteobacteria bacterium
CCTTAGTTCTGCTCGGGATCAGTCTCGTTCTTGTTCTATTCTCGCTTATTGCGCTGCTATTTGGCGTAGTAGGCTTTGCGGGTTTTGCCGAACTATTGCAGCTCACTTTCGCGGCAAACCTGCTCGCTCTATTTTCTGGGCTGCTCGTCACCCTATGGATTTTTCCCTTGATTGGATGGCTCGCGCTCTTTTCGGCCTACGGGACTCGATGGCCCTTCGTGTTAGCTGTTGCAGTGATAGTTCTGCTTAGTGCGCTGGAGACGGCGCTCTTGGAGAGCGAGACGATAAGTCTGCTGTTGCGCTCTCGTGTTAACCCGTTTGAATTTCTTATTCTGGACTTTCGAGAGATTCCAACGCGCTTGCTGAGCTATGAACTCCTTTCGGGCGTGTTGCTCGGCTCTGGATTGCTTGTTGGCGCGATGACACTGCGCAAAGCCAATGACACGCACCGAGCGCTGCGCCTTGCCGGAATAATTATTGCGGCGGCTGTAGTGGTAGTCCTGGAGGGAAGCCTCAGCGGACGGGAGACCACTGGAATACTTCTTGGCAACCCATTCTTTGATGTCTCAATACCGAGTTTTCGAGCGCAGGATTAGCTAAGGATTGCGGGTGCTGAGCCTGCTTGTTCCTCTTCATTAGGTGCAGTAGACTCAAAGCTGTTTTTCGCTGTTGCTCGTCCTGCCAAGGCCTGCGATTACTGTGCGGCTAAAATTCCCGGCGCCGGTCGTTACTCGGCCGCCGCGCCCGACACGCTCACTGTATTCTCCCCTGCCAGCTATGCTAGTAACGCCGATCCGTGCAGCTCTCCTTCGTGCGAGCCGCCACTCCACACTATTTGAGAGGAATTTTCATGGCCCAGAATACACAGGTCCTTTTAGCCAAGCGTCCGCTAGGCGAACCCGGCGATGACTGTTTTGACTATGTTTCGGCGCCGACCCCAGAGCTCGAAGAGGGGCAGATCCTAATTCAGGTGGTTTGGCTGTCGCTAGATCCCTATATGCGGGGCCGCATGAACGACATGAAGTCCTACGTCGCCTCTCTTGAGATCGGCGACATTATGACCGGCGAGTCCACTGGGGTTGTGATCGAGTCCAAATCTGAAAAATTTAAAGTCGGTGATCGTGTTGCTGCTCATATGGGTTGGCAAACTCATATCGTCGCTAATGCCGACGATCCACGACTCATGGCCGTTGACCTGAATAACGGCACGTTATCAGCCCATATTGGTGTTGTCGGAATGCCCGGCCGTACGGCCTTCTTCGGCTTGAGTGAGGTAGGCAAACCCAAGGCGGGCGAAACCCTAGTGGTTGCAGCCGCTTCGGGCGCGGTCGGCTCAGTTGTCGGGCAGATCGCGAAGCTTAAGGGATTGCGAGCAGTGGGTATCGCGGGCGGTCCGGATAAATGCCGCTATGTAAAAGAAGAACTCGGTTTCGATGAGTGCATCGACTACAAAGCAGGCAACCTCGCGCAGGAGCTCAAAGCTGCCTGCCCCGACGGCATAGACGTTTACTTTGAGAACGTCGGCGGCGATGTCACTCGCGCCGTAGCGCCGCTCCTCAACTCGGGAGCGAGAGTTCCCATTTGCGGCTATGTGTCGAATTACAATGACGAAGACCTCGCAAGCGCCGTTACCCCATTCCATATTTTGAAAGCGCTAGACGAGGTACCCGAACACCGTTTCTTTGTTGTCACTGAATGGCATGAGCGCTGGGCCGAGGCAACGAAGCAGCTGGGAGAATGGGTCAGGGAAGGCAAGATCAAATATCGAGAATCGGTGGGGGAGGGCATAGAGAACGCGCCCGAACTGTTCCGCGGCATGCTTAAAGGGCGCAATTTTGGCAAGCAGCTCGTGCGTATTTCTGAAGAACCGAGTCACTAACGATGGCGCAGACCACACAGACGTTCTCACTCGATACGCTCTTCGGCTTGGCAGGGAAAACCGCGCTCGTGACCGGCGGCAGCAGTGGTCTGGGTCTGCACATGGCCAAAGGGCTTCTACAGAATGGTGTGAAGGTCATAATCGCATCGCGCAGCGAAGACAAATGTGCTGCGGCTAAATCTGAGCTCGAGGAATTCGGCGAGGTACATGCCGTAGCTTGCAACGTTACACAAGCGGCTTCCAGAGCTGAACTCGTCGCCGAAGTGGAATCGAGATTTGGCTCCCTGGATATTCTGGTCAACAACGCGGGAGCTAACTGGGGGGCTGCACTAGCAGACTATCCTGATGCGGGCTTCGCCAAGGTCATGGATACCAATCTCAATTCGGTATTCGCCCTTACCCGCGATCTCGTACCCGCGCTCGCGCGTGCGGCTTGCGCCGAGTCACCTGCGCGGATCGTCAATATAGGCTCAATGGACGGGATACATATTCCGATCGTGCAGCGGGTGCCCACATTCGCCTATTCTGCGAGCAAGGCGGCGCTTCACCATTTGACGAAAGCGCTCGCGGTAGAGCTGGGTGCAAGCCATATTACCGCCAACGCGATAGCGCCGGGCTTTTTTGAATCCCGCATGACGGATCACGTATTCGAGCACTATTTACGGGATATCGAAGACGACTGCCCGCTACAGCGTGTGGGCAAACCTGAGGAAATTGTTGGCATTCTTATCTATCTTGCCTCTCGCGCGGGCGCCTATACCAACGGCGCTGTGATACCGGTCGACGGAGGGACGAGTGTGAGTAAAGGGAAGCGAGACTGGATGTAGCGGCGTACGAGAGCGAGTCTTCGCGAGCGCCTATTAATCACGATTAGCGACTTGGGTTTCAGAGCTACGTTTTAGACAGCAAGTTGCCGAAAGCGCAACAACAGGAGTGAAAAGAACATGAGTTTATTCAATCTTGAGGGTAAGGTTGCTCTCATTACCGGCTCAACCAAGGGTATAGGCAAGGCGATAGCCGAGCGCATGGCGGAGCAGGGTGCTGCTGTCGTTATTTCGAGCCGAAACCAAGACGCCTGCGACGAGGTTGCCGCTGCAATTAATGCGAAAGGCCACAAAGCGATTGGTATTGCCTGCAATATTAATCATAAGGAGCAGCTGCAACAGCTTGTTGATAAAGCGAACGCCGCGCTCGGGAAGATCGACGTGCTGGTCTGTAACGCCGCATTGAATCCGTACTTTGGCAAGTCGCAAGACATACCGGACGAGGCCTTTGATAAAGTCATGCACGCCAATATTGGAAGCGTGCACAGGCTCTGCCAGCTGGTTATTCCTGGGATTGCCGAAAGCGGCGGAGGTGCAGTGGTGATCATCTCGTCCATCGGTGGTTTAAAAGGCACTGACGCTCTCGGTGCCTATGCCATTTCCAAAGCTGCAGACATGCAGATTGCACGCAACCTCGCCGTGGAATGGGGGCCAAAAAATGTGCGTGTGAACTGTATTGCCCCTGGCCTTATTAAGACGGATTTCGCGAAGGCGCTCTGGGAGAATCCAGACATCTACGCGGCAACTGTAAAAAACTACCCTCTGCGACGCATTGGTGAGCCCGATGAGATTGCGGGCGCAGCGATTTTCCTCGCCTCTGAGGCGGGCAGCTTTACTACCGGCCAGACGCTAGTTATTGACGGCGGCGGCACTATCGCGAGTTAAGTCAGAACTCGAATTTTTATTTCAAAGCAAAAAGAGAAGGGACATAGCCATGATGAATTTAGGACTTTCAGACGAACTCGTCGTCATCCGCGAGAAGATTCGCAAGTTTGTCGAAGAGAAAGTTGAGCCTGTGGAGCATGAGTACCACGAAGAAGTTAGTGTGGGTGATCGCTGGTCGCACACGCCACGTCAAGACGAGATCATGGAAGGACTCAAGCAGGAAGCGCGCAGTCTTGGGCTGTGGAACTTCTTCCTGCCCAAAAGCCAAGGTGGCGCTGGTATCTCCAATCTGGAATACGCTCACCTCGCTGAGATCATGGGGCGCAGCCGGCTAGCATCCGAGGCGATGAACTGCAGCGCGCCAGATACAGGCAACATGGAAGTGTTGGAGCGTTACGGCTCGGAAGAACAGAAGAAACAATGGCTAGAGCCTTTGCTAGAGGGCAAGATTCGCTCTGCTTTTGCAATGACCGAGCCGGGCGTGGCGTCTTCTGACGCGACCAATATCGCGACCAGCGCTGTTCTCGACGGCGATGAGTGGGTTATCAATGGTGAGAAGCATTGGATCTCAGGAGCCGGAGACGCGCGCTGTAAGGTGATGATCACCATGGTGGTTACCGACCCCGATGCGCCAAAGCACAACCGGCAGTCGCAGATTCTTGTGCCTACTGATGCAGAAGGTGTCGAGATCGTTCGCCCCATGCAGGTCTTTGGTAAAGACGATGCTCCCCATGGGCATATGCACATTAAATTCCATAATGTGCGCGTCCCGCAGAGCAACATCATCCTTGGCCGTGGCCGCGGTTTCGAGATCTCACAGGGACGCCTAGGCCCGGGCCGTATTCACCACTGCATGCGATCTATTGGCGCCGCGGAAAAGGCGCTAGAGCTTCTGTGCGAACGCGCCGTAAGTCGCGTGGCCTTCGGCAAGCCTCTGGCTGAGCTTGGCGGTAACTATGACGTGATCGCTGACAGCCGCATTGAGATTGAGATGTGCAGACTGCTGACCTTCAAGGCGGCTTACCTAATGGATACGATAGGCAATAAAGCGGCTCGCGATGCAATTTCGCAAATCAAAGTTGCTGTGCCTAATATGGCGCTGCGCGTGATTGACCGCGCCATTCAGATACACGGAGCCTCGGGTATTTCTCAGGACTTCCCGCTGGCGTCGCTGTGGACTAGTCAGCGAACCCTGCGCCTTGCCGACGGGCCTGACGAAGTTCACCGTCGGGTTATCGCTCGCAAGGAGCTGGCGCGCTACAGCTAGAGTCAGTTCGGCGTTGCACTCGCGCCGCACGATAGGAAAACGGGAGCTCAGGCTCCCGTTTTTTTTGGTTTTTTCGCTCAGATAAGAAGCCACTGCGACACTATGTCGCAGTCGAAATTTAGGCGTGAGATGGGTGTCCCTGCGATACTTCGTGCCTGAATTCGTTATACTTGGCGACACTTTAAGGACCGACACTCATGAAGACTCATCCTCGCAATTCCCTGCTCACTTGGCTCAAAATCGGCTCCGTGATTGCAAGCCTAGCGCTGAGCGGGGCCGCAAGTGCTCACAATATACTCAAGGCCTCAGATCCTGCGAATGGCGCCATGCTCGAAACCGCCCCCAAGGAGCTTGTTCTTGAATTCAACGGCGCGGTGCGCCTAGTTAAGATCGCTGTGGAACAAGATGGTGAGGCTATCGATGTGGGCTTCAAGCCCTCCGTGGAGGCCGCCAAGCGTTTTACTTTGCCAATGCAGGGACTAGGCCTCGGCGCCACTTCGGTTCGCTTTTCGCTCATCGGTGAAGACGGGCATACGGTAGCAGGGCACGTAGATTTCGCGGTTGGCACTGCTGCAGTGACGATTAGCGAGCACTAGTACGCGGCGGAATCTGGTATGTCGGCATGGGAGCTTACAAGTGTACTCAGCAAGCTCGCACTGATCTTGGGGCTGGTGGCGGCAGCAGGGGGTGTTGCCGCGCTCAAGCACTACCACGATGGATCGCGAGCCGGGCATGAAAAGCTGCTAGCCTTCAGTTTGGGCGGCGCCGCCATCGGTTTCCACTTCAGTCTCTTACCGGTGCTTCTGCAGGTTGGTCAGATCAACGACAGCGGCCTTATGGGCATGTTCGACCTCGAGCTGCTCTGGCTTCTTCGAGGAACTCCAGCTTGGGACGCTGCCGCCTTTCGCGGCACCGGCTTCTTTCTCTCGATACTGCTTATGCTGACGCTGCTGCGAGTCCTAAGTCAGCAAAAGGCCGTCCCGCCGTCTGCCTACTATCGAATTGCCTGGATAGGTCAGTTGCTTGCCCTTGGCCTGGTAGCCTACGGATTCACCCTTGTCGGTCACGTGTCTGTTCTTGCTTGGCTGCCGCGTCTCGCGCTGTTGGTCCACGTCACAGCCATCGCACTGTGGTTCGGTATGCTTGTGCCCCTGCGCTGGTGCTGCGCCGATCCTTCTCTGCCGCGACTGCAAAGGCAAATGCAAAGCTTTAGTCGATTGGGGATAGGGCTCGTCGTAGTACTCGTGCTGACAGGCGCAACGCTGTTGCTGTCTCTAATTCCGCTGGCCGATCTGTTCGCTACAAGCTATGGCCGTGTGCTGTGTCTAAAGCTTCTGCTCGTTGCCGCTGTAATTGTTATTGCTAGCTTCAACAAATGGCGTCACGTCCCGCGCCTCGAGCTCGAAGGCGGGCGCTGCGCGCTGCGCAGCAGTATTGATAGGGAAATTGCCCTCGGCGTTGCGCTCGTACTGGTTAGCGCGGCGGTTTCGACGCTTCTGGGCCCTGCTGAACACATGCCAATGTCATATTAGCGCTTAGCTTTGTTGCCCTACAGCTCAAGCTGCGGGCCAATAAGGCCGATGACACTCTTATAGATAACGCGCTGCCCATTGAGGCGTCGCCCAGCATTAGTGTCACTCAGCATGCCAACCCTCTTGCCCCCAAATTCCCTGCGTCAATCACTCGCTGTCGCTCTGTGCCTGTTCTTGTCGATCGCAAGAGCTCAGGCAGACTACGATACCGCGCCTTTTTTGCGCTGGGTTGAAACAAGCCTTGCAGTGGAGGGGATTCCAGGGTCTGCCGTTGCGATAGTTACGCCTGACAAAGTGCTGCATCTGCAGACCTGGGGCAAGCGTAAGGCGGATGCTAATGCGCTCGTAACTTCGAATTCTCTGTTCCGAATCGCTTCAATGTCCAAGACTTTCGCTGGCGCCGCGGCCACGCTGGTCGTCGATAGTCAAAGGGTTGATTGGGATACTCGGATGAGCGATATCTTCCCCCGGCTGCACCTCGGCAACGGCCGCTCTTATCGGGAAATCACGCTGAAGCAGGTCGCCAGCCACTCTACTGGCCTTATGCCTCACTCTTATTCGAATTTGCTGGACGATGGCGTCGACTACGCCACAATAAAGCCTCGGTTTGCTGATATTCCGGCGGTATGTAAGCCAGGCACCTGCTATGGCTACCAGAACGTGGTGTTTTCGCTTATCGCCGATGTCGTGGAGGAGAGCACTGGAGATGACTATGCCGGATTCTTGGAGCAGCAGCTTTTTAAGCCCCTAGGCATGACTACGGCTTCGGTGGGGCTTGAACCCTACAGCGCGAGCCGTGATGCCACGAGTCCGCATCGCAAGGTGCGGGGCACCTGGCGAGCTACTAGCACTAATCCTGCCTATTATTCGGCTGCGCCCGCTGCGGGTATTAATGCCAGCG
>JAYOBL010000037.1:15492-19324 GCA_038104835.1 Gammaproteobacteria bacterium
CGCTTTGGCTGCGAGCCAATCTTGGCGGCTTCCCCGAAGTGCTCGCGCCGGACTTCCTGGCGGAACTCCATAACCCCGTAATTGAAACGCCGCGCGGCAATTACTTCAACCGCTGGGAAGGGCTGCAGAAGGCCTACTATGGTATTGGTTGGCGAGTATTCGATATCGACGGCGTGCGCGTGGTTCATCACGGTGGCGGAGTTCGCGGCTATCGCTCGGAAATGGCATTTATTCCCGAGGCCGGCATTGGTATGGTGCTGCTATTCAACGGCGAGACCAATATCGCCAACGAAGCCGTGCCGCAGTTCCTTAAAGGTCTTAACTAAGACAAGTAACCGACGAGCTTTCGTCTCTCTAAACTTATACCCGTTAAAGAGTAAGCTAATGAATTCGACTATCGAGCTCCTCCGATCTCATCGCAGCATCCGTAAATTTACGCCTGAGCCTCTAGCAGAAGGGCTTCTAGAACAGCTGTGCGAGGCTGCCCAATGTGCTGCCACCTCAAGTTTTCTGCAGGGCGCGACAATGGTTCGCGTAACAAGCCCTGAGGACAGAGCTGTGCTAGCCCGCTGCGCGGGTGGTCAGGGCTATGTGGAGAGTGCCGCTGAGTTTTTGGTGCTGTGTGCAGATCTCAAGCGCGCGGGGAACTACTGCAAAAAGTATGATAAGCCGTTTGAGGGTGATTATACCGAGCAGTTCATTATCGCTACCGTAGACGTTGCGCTGATGGCGCAGAATTTGGTTATCGCTGCCGAGTCCGAAGGCTTGGGTATCTGTTACATCGGCGGGCTGCGCAACAACCCTAAAGAGGTTTCTGAGCTGCTAGGACTGCCGCGTGGCGTTTATCCCGTGTTCGGGCTATGCCTAGGCTATCCTGACCAAGATCCCGAGGTGAAGCCGCGCTTGCCGCTTTCGGTGATACTTAAGCAGGATAGATATAACGAGGAAGGGGACGCGGATTCTATTGCAGGCTACGACGAAGCGATTCGAGAATACTATGCAACGCGCACAGGCGGTGGCCATGGGATTAGCTGGACTGAGCAAGTGGCGACTTTACTCTCCGAAAAATCGCGGCCGCACATGCGTGAATTTTTAGCGGAGCAGGGTTTCGTCTTCAAATAGTAGCGAGTTCACTCCTCATCTGCAGGGACAACGCGATAAGATCCGGTTGAAGGCAGAATTTCAACGGCGTCACTGGTCTGATTGGCTATAACCTCAGAGGGGGGAATGGCTTCGTCGCCAAAGGCAAATCTGAACTCTCCGTTTAGCAGGCCGCGTTGGCCGTCGGTGACGGACCAGCGTGCAATATAATAATCAGAGGAGGGGAGCTCGAATCCCAGCGGGTAGGCGAAACTATCGTCCATGCGCTCAGGGTCGTAGACGAAGCCGATATTAATCCATTCCCCCTCAGCTGAGTACAGCGCGAGCTTCAACAGTGTTACGTCCACCCTGAAGCTCATCATGATCATCTGAGGCGACTCAGCCAGGACAGAATCGTCAGTTGGGAATGTGACTCCCGGCGTTAGAACACCGTGGCTATGCTGCGTAAACCCCTTGCTAGGCGCGAGCATAAAACAAAGACACGCCAGCAGCGTGGTGCCATAGAAGGCTATTGAGTGTCGGCTTGATGTAAAAGCGTGAATCACGGCTTTTGCTCTCCTGTCGTGCTCGTCAGTGGTCGTCGTTCTGCAGGGTCGATTCGAAACTAGTTAGCAACGCTACTCCGAAGGGCTATTTCGAAAGACTAGCTCGAAAAACTAGTTCGAGAAATTAGTTCGAAAGCCAGTGTCGATCGGCTCGTTAAAAGTCAGTTTAAAGAGCCATGACAAAGTGCCGGGCTCGCTCCTTCAATGTTTTATATTACGTTCAAGGCGCCCCGCGTTCTGCGTTTGTAAGCTTAGGGCTGGCCTGTCTCCTTGCTATTGTTCAAAGTAGGCCATGCACTGCCGAGACAGGGCAACGAGGCGGCCGGACTCTTCGTAGATACGACCGCTTTGCTGGGTATAGCCCTCTGCTGCTGCATCTAGATCGAAATCTAGATAGAACCATTCTCCTTTAACATCGCTCGGATCGACGAGGAATTCTAGCCCCCAACTTACCGAGCTAGCGGGCACGAATGGCTTGTCATAGTGGCTCAGTAGCACGGGTGGCGGCATGTCAGCGATTGCGATGAGTTTCTCTGCCGGGTAGTTGCTCATCTCGCAGCGATGGCGCACCCACATATTCAATCGTCGGGCTTTTGAACCCGAAAATGGCAGCGCGTCACCTACCCAGCACCCTTCGAACTGCTTGAGAAAGGTTGGCATGCGCGCGGCATATTCAGCAAACGGGGTGCCTTGGCTGCGAGGCAGGGGGTCTAGGCAAGGCGGGGCCTCTACTTTAATGCCGCTGCGGGCGTTGCCAAACACCCCTAGCGCTTGTAACGCGGGTTGGCCCGCCGAGTTAACGCTTGCACTGCACTGAGTCACATTGCGACCCTGGCGCTGAATCGCTGCCTCGACATGCAGCGGTCCCGGAGGAAGTGGAGCGATGAACGAGGCCATTAGCGAGCGCAGAGGAGGTGCTGGCGCGAGTGTTTTGCGCATGCCAAGGCTCGCGAAGGCGGCCACAAGTCCGCCGAAGGCTGCGCGCCCCTGGGACCAATGTTCGTCGAACTCGGTGATGTTTTCATCGCTCGCCGCTAGCTTGTCGAGGATTTCCTTAAATGTGTTGCTTGTCACGTGTTAGCCTTAATTAGGTGGATGTTTGCCCGTAGGCGAGCGCTGTAATATTCTACCGTTTTGGGCGGAGCGATAGAATCGCCGCGGAGCCATTATTCCGCTAGCCTGTCCAGCTTTTGGTTTGGATTTTCTCTCAATGATCTATCGAAACACCGCGTCTAGAGCATGCGAGGCGTCAATTTCCCGAGCTAAAACGCTCAGAGCTGCAATACCCCGAACTGCAAGGTGTGGTGTTTCTGCTTTTGCCTTAGCGGCACTTTTTTGGACGCCTCAGCTTATAGCTCAAACGCCTCCCGCCGTCGCAACCTACCCCGAGTTGCCCGCGGCAGCGGAACTCGTTTCACAGACCCAAACGTCACCACTGGACGATTCGGTAAGCGAGTCCGCGCCGGCATCTCTCGCGCTGCAGTTTCCGCATAAGGTGCACTTGGTAAAGCTCATCTTACGTAACCAGTCTCACGACTGGGTGGACATAAGCTTTCGTTACACTCCACGATTGGATAGCGCGTTCGAGTGGGCGTTACCTGCTCTTGCTGATGCGGACTACTACACCGCCGAGTGGGCGATACTCGATGATCAGGATCGGCTGATACGCGGCAATTTTAGTTTTTCGTTTGGATCGCAGGCGCGGATGCCTTCGGTGATCCGGGCGGAGGAAGAGTTGGCTCTGCGTTTACGCAATGGTGAGAACGAGGTGACTCGCTTCGTTACGCCCCCGCGAACAGAAATTATTCTTGACCAAGAGCCGCGCGCCTTCGATCCTCCTTTCACGCTGCGGCTCGAGGATCGCCCCAACCCTTAACGCACTGCTCAACTAAGAAGCTCAAAGCTCAGCTTAATTCCGTGCCAGCGCTGCGCTTCTGTGACAGCGGCCTTCGCGGATGCTTAGGGCGGGCCTTTGTCCGACACCTGCAGCTCGCTTGCGCCAGCCCTCTATCACCCACACTCTGCCGCTAACCCTCCATAGCCAACAATCTATAGGCCAGGCTTCGCGATGAACTCACTGCAGTTTGCTGGCATAAAAAAACGGCAGGGACAAGGAGTCACTGCCGTTTTTAAAGTTCGCGAATGTGTCGAGACTTACTTGCTTACCTCTACTGTGATGTAGTCGT
>JAYOBL010000135.1:0-3582 GCA_038104835.1 Gammaproteobacteria bacterium
GTGTTAACGCGAGCAGAGACTCTTTTGCCTCGTCTGGCATGGCCAGTGTGCGAATGAATTCTTGTATCGACTGCTGGGTAATCTGTTTCCCACGTGTGAGTTCTTTAAGCTTCTCGTAGGGCTTTTCTATTCGATAGCGGCGCATGACCGTTTGGATGGGCTCGGCTAGAATTTCCCAGCAAGCATCGATGTCCGCATCGATCGCCGTCGCGTTGACCTCCAGTTTATTTAATCCCTTGAGCGAGGAGCGGTAGGCGATAAGGCTATAGGCCAAACCTACGCCCATGTTTCTCAACACTGTTGAGTCAGTCAGGTCTCGCTGCCAGCGCGAGATAGGGAGCTTTTCAGCAAGATGATTCAGCATGGCGTTCGCGAGGCCCAAATTTCCCTCAGAGTTCTCAAAATCTATAGGATTGACTTTGTGCGGCATGGTCGAGGAACCTATCTCGCCGGCAACGGTGCGCTGTTTGAAGTAGCCTAGCGAGATATACGACCAGAGATCGCGGTCAAGGTCGATCAGTATGGTGTTGAAACGCGCGCAGATTGAAAAAACTTCGGCGACATAGTCGTGTGGCTCAATCTGTGTCGTGTAGGGGTTCCAGGTAAGCCCGAGCTCGGTGACAAAACGCTCAGCAAAACGTTCCCAATTTGTTTCTGGGTAAGCCGACAAATGAGCGTTGTAATTACCTACGGCGCCATTGATTTTGCCTAGAATCTCGGCTTTCTCTAGCGCGGCAATCTGACGCTGCATTCTCTGAAGAACATTGGCGAATTCTTTGCCAAGCGTACTGGGCGACGCCGGCTGTCCGTGAGTGCGTGACAACAGCGGCTGTTCGGCGTGTTCTAAAGCGAGCTCCCTTACCTTGCCGGCGACTTCATGCATTTCTGGCAGCACGACTTCATTCAGGCCGGCCTTAAGCATCAATGCGTAGGCAAGATTGTTGATGTCTTCAGAGGTGCAGGCAAAATGAACAAACTCCAGAGCCTGCTGGAACTCGGCATGGCCTTCGAGCTTTTCCTTAATTAAATATTCGATCGCCTTCACGTCATGGTTGGTTGTGGCTTCGATCTCTTTTACTCGAGCGGCGTCAGCTAGAGAGAAATCCTCAGCTATCGAGTTTAAGTAGCCTTCAGCCTCTTTGCTCACCGCAGCAAGTTCAGGAACCTCTTCGCTGTCAATAAGGGCTTGCAGCCAGCGGACTTCCACATGGACTCGGTATCTCATAAGCCCGTATTCGCTAAAGTAGGGCGCGAGGCTGTCACACTTAGAGGAATAACGCCCATCGAGTGGTGAGACAGCGGTCAGTTGACTGAAAGGCAATGAGGTCATGGTGGGGTCCTGAGAAGATTGAAACTGAGTGCGATTATCGCACAAAACCGCCGCCTAGCGCCTTCCGGTAAGCTGATCGATCACTTAGCCGATGAGGCAGGGCAATTTAGCACTACGACTGCAGAGGAAAGGCGGCAATAAAAGCGACAACAAACGCCCTAGTGCAACTGAGAAGCAAGAGCCTTACGAAGCTCGGCGGCGCCGCGGGCAATGCGTCGTCGGCCAAAGAGTAGCTGCCAGCGCTTACCACCTAGCTGACGCCAAAATAAAGCGGAGCGGCAGCCGACTAGCAACAGCGAGCGAATCGCTGCGGCGTTGTCAGCACCGCTTAAAACCGCCGCGCTGCCCTGTACCTGTATTGGTCGTGGAAGAGTGCTGAGTGTGCTTTTATAAAGCGCCGCGAGCTCAGCAGTCTGGCTCTTTGCGCGGTCTTCACTCGAATCACGGCTCCCCTGTATTCTACTCAGGCCCTCTCGAATCGCCGTGGCTAGGTCGGCATTCGTCAGCACGGCGTCCGCGAGTCGCAGCATACCGACTGCATATTGTACGGTGAGCTGAGCATCGCGCAGGCTGCCCTCACTACCAAGGGCATGCAGTGAAGCGAGACCTGGAGATAGCGAGGCGGGCTCGGCGAATACATCGCCTGCACTGCGTGGGTTTAAGACGAAAAGAGGCGCCTGCAGCGCGGTAAGAGTGGCGTAGTCTACTTCTCCGGTTCGAGCTATTCGGTCAATGCTTTTAGCGCACAGGATCATGCTGGAAAGCGCGAGCAATCGATGATCTTCTTGTCCATCGGGTCGCCTGCTACTTGTTTGATCATTCATGCGCGTCGCTCGTTTGATATGCCTGTTTGCGAGGGCCCATGAGCCTGTGCCTTCTCGATAATCGCGGCACCAAGGCAGCGGTCCTGGGCATACATCACAAGATACTGCCCCGGCGTGACTGCTCTCTGGGGTTCATCGAATTCCACCAGAAGCCCCGAGGCGCTCTGCCTTACCCAGCAGTCTTGATCACTTTGTCTGTAGCGTATCTTCGCCTGACACCTGAATGGCAGCTCGGGTGGCGGCTTATTAATCCAAAGAGGGGAGCCAGTGCTAAGGGAATCAGCAAATAGGAGAGGATTGTCTACGCCCTGTGCCGCAATCAGTGTATTGGTCTCTAGGTCTTTGCCCGTAACAAACCATGGCGCCTCGTCGTAGTTTGCGAGACCGCCAATGTGCAGCCCCTGACGCTGCCCGATGGTGTAGTACATTAGCCCTGCGTGCTTGCCGATCACGTCTCCGCCCGGGGTTTGAATTTCGCCGGGCTGCGCAGGAAGGTATTGCTCAAGGAAATCCTTAAACTTGCGCTCGCCAATGAAGCAGATGCCTGTGCTGTCCTTTTTGTCGTGTGTTTTCAGCTCCAATCGTTCGGCCAGCGCGCGCACCTCAGGTTTCTCCAATTCCCCTACAGGGAATAGGGCTCGGCTTAGGCTTTCTTCGTTTACCTCACAAAGGAAATAGCTCTGATCTTTGTTCGTATCCAAGCCTTTGAGCAGATGGGTTTTGCCATTTATGGTCGCGACTCGAGCATAGTGGCCTGTGGCTATTTTGTCCGCGCCAAGGTCGCTCGCGTAGTCGAGAAAGGCTTTGAATTTTATTTCTCTGTTGCATAGCACATCGGGGTTAGGCGTGCGGCCGGCTTGATACTCGGCTAGGAAGTGCTCGAACACATTGTCCCAATACTCCGCAGCGAAATTTGCGGTGTGGAGGTGAATGCCAAGCCGATCGCAGACTGCCTGCGCGTCGGCGAGGTCGGTCTTCGCGGTGCAGTATTCGGTGCCGTCATCCTCATCCCAGTTCTTCATGAACAGGCCTTCAACCTGATAGCCCTGCTCGATCAAAAGGTGAGCGGCCACCGAGGAGTCAACGCCCCCGGACATACCGACAATCACTTTGGGTTTGGGTGTAGCTGTCATTGCGATTCTCTGAATAGTTACTACGGCCGGATTTTTACCACGCTCAGGGGTGTTCGCTCGCCTGCCTCGAAGTCATCTATAGCCTTCATTACAAGTGGGCTACGCAGCGCCGAGGATTGAATTTGCTCCCGGCTGAGCCAATGTGCTGCCACAATAGCTGGATCAAGCGGAGCGGTCGTCTGCCGGACTGGCGTAGCGGTAAAACACACGCGCTGATAACAGGTAGTCGCAGTGCTGTAGGTATAAATCCCTAGCATGGCCTCGAGCTCGACCTCCCACGCTGTCTCTTCTAACG